>DASXDY010000081.1:0-38571 GCA_036490405.1 Candidatus Sulfotelmatobacter sp.
CCTGATCTCCGCAAGCAACTCTTTGGTCGATTTGAATTGTCCACGGTCATCAAACGAATTAATCACTGTTGGTTTTAATCGCTCGACTATTCTCGATTCTTCGATTCTGTACATTTGACGGTAGAAATCGATTTCCTGCACTGTAGCGCGTTTCTGAAACTCCCTCAGCGCAGCGGGGCGATTGCCGTCGAACCAAATCCACTTGAATCCGGCGCTTCTGAGTTCCCGCACAAGAGATTCCGATCGCTTGCAATACGGTCCAAAGCCCCACGTGACCACCACGTCTTTCTTTTGATTCAATAGCTCTTCGATAAATTGTCCTGGATTAGCATTAAAACGACTGAGAGTCTGCGTCTGCTGGTCTTCGAGGTCGTGATGCAGGAAGTCAAACTCTCTAGCGAACTTGTTGCCATTACATGTTTTGCCAGTTCCTGGGATGCCTGTTATCAGAAGGAGATCGCGTTCGAAGGCTGGATGTTCATCCATGATGACAATAATGTATCTGAACATCAATGCAGATCAACTGTCGTAAGCAGGCATTTCACTCATTGACCTTGGCGGGCGCGCCACTGGCGCGAAGGCTGGGATCCATCAGGATTCCGCACCCGGAAAAATAATAAAATCGAGAAGTGGCGCGAACCGGCGCAAAGGCGTCCCCGGCAACGATGGGCTCTCATTTCTGGACAACTCACGCCCTGCCGGACCGCACGGAATTTGTGTCGTGACTTGTGTCGTAACCCTTAGATCCCTGCGCGCATCGGGCGCTGTCGGGGGCTGTCGCTCGGGTACACTGAAGGGGCAGCAACATGCTTCACGCCCGCATGAACACTGCCCCTTTGTTGTCACTCACGTGCTGTTGTTGTCGCTCGGCTACAGTCCAAGATGAGAAATGGCATGGAAGAGGTCGTCGGTTCGATCCCGACCAGGTCCACCAATTTCTTGATTCCTGGAATTCCATCCGATCTTTTCTGGCCGAGCTGGTGAAAATGCTGCGCATCGCCATCCGGCTCAGGCCGCGGCTGGATTCGTGAACCGAACATCTCAGCCAGGTCCTGGCGAAAAACTACAATTACGCTCCGCTAGGGATGCGCTTCGGCCTGCTGCGTGGCCCCCGCGTTCTTGACGTACTTATCGAACCATCGCAGCATCTCGTAAATCTCCTGTTCGTTCGACTCCATCGCCGTATACCAGTGCGGCTCGTGCGGGAGGAGCACCAGCCGGGCAGTGCCTCCGTTGCCGCGAATCGCCTCGTAGAGTTTGGTGGACTGCAGAGGGGTGGTGCCGGGGTTGGCGTCTTCGGCTCCGTGCATGAGAAGAAGCGGCGTCTTGATCTTATCGGCCACGAAGAACGGAGAAACTTTCGTATAGACTTCGGGCGCTTCCCAGACCGAACGGCGCTCATTCTGGAAACCGAATGGCGTGAGCGTCTTGTTGTAGGAGCCGCTGGTGGCAACTCCCGCGCGGAACAGGTCGGACTGCGCGACCAGGTTCACGGTCATCAGCGCGCCGTGACTGTGTCCGGTGACCCCGATCCGGTTGGGATCGGCGACTCCCAGCTTGACCGCTTCGTCAACGGCAGCTTTGGCATCGGCGACCAGTTGGTCGAGATAGGTGTCATAGGCCTTCTTGGGATCTCCAATAATTGGGAACGAAGCGTCGTCGATGATGGCGTATCCAGCGAGTAGCAGAAGCTTGTATTGATAAAGCTGGGTGAATGTCTCCTGGGAGCCGGAAACCTCGCCCGCGGTGGTAGGGTCGGCATAGTCGAGCGGATAGGCATAAAGAATCGTCGGCACCCGCGCGCCCTCTTTGTAGTCGGGCGGCGTGTAAAGCGTGAAAGACAGATCGAGTCCGTCAGCGCGCTTGTATTTGACCAGGCGCTTCTTGATCGCGCGCACGGCAGGTGTGGGATCGGGGATGTGAGTAACGGCTACCCTGGTCGAAGAAAATGTGGCTTCGCCCTCAGGCGGGTCGACCTTATTTTCCAGCGTGCGCTTGAAAGCATTTGGAGGATCTGTCGGCGACTGCCGCCATGTAAGGAAGGACTTGGTGTCGCTCTCGAAGGCGAGGAATCGCTCAAATGAGGCTTTATCGCTTCGGAAGATGCGCTCGGATTGCTGGCTGGCAAGGTTCAGCCGATCAAGGAACGGACGATCTCCATCCGGAGAAGCTCCATTCCCGCGCAGATAAATGGAATCGCCTTCTTCAAGAATGACGCGCGCCCCGTTTGGCAGCAGCCGGCGAACCGGCGTCCCAGGATCTTTGTAGAGTTCGTCGGTCGAGAGGTCCCAGACCAGGCGGGGCTTCTGATGCGCATCGTCAAGGTTCACGACAAATGTCTTCCGCCAGTGCTTATTGTGGTCGTACTCAGTCAGCAGCGCGACCGAGGCCTTTTCGCTCCAATCGTAGCCGGCATAGCGTTGCACGGTGCGGGCAATTTCCGCAGGGGCAGCGCTGAACGGCGCCTTCGCCAGCATGATCTTGTCGCGATTGGGAACATCGTTGTTCCAGTCGCCGCCATCGAGGGCCTCGGCCCAGACGAGAGTCGCAGGGTCGGTGGGACGCCACGAAAAATCGCGTGGCCCAAGCGGCACCCCGTGAATTGGAACGCGATCGGCCAGCGGCAACGATGCGATGGTTTGTACAGAAACATGCGCGGGCTGCGCCACGTCCCAAGCCTCGATTTCCTGCGGAAAGCGGTCGTAGGTTGTCAGGTAGGAATACGGCTTATGAATGATCGTCACCAGCACATGTTTGCCGTCGGGCGCCGGGTCGACCGATTCATAGTTTGCCGGCTTGCCCAGCGGCGTTACCCCGCCGGTGGCCGCGTTTACAAGCGCGAGTTGCGCAGAAGCGTAATAGTCAAAGAGATCTTCGTCGTGCTGGTTGTTAAGCGTATCGCGCGTCTCGTAAGTGCTGCTTTGGCCCTTTTGCCCACCCGTTTCCTGAATGCTCGGGCCTATGGGAGCGCTCGATTCTCGCGGCGCAGCGCCCTGAGTCTTGGGCACGAGTTTGACCAGCAGCGTCTTCTGGTCGGGCATCCACTGCATTTCGTCGTTCAACATCGGGTTTAGCCGGACGCCCGGGATACGATGGGCCTGCGCGGTTTTAGCATCTCCGACCCAGAGTTCCACCGATTCCGGCGTGACGTTGACGAAAGCGAACAGCTTGCCGTCGGCGGACCACAGCGGATCGCGCGGGCACGCGGTCGGCGGTAGAGCGACATGAAGTTGCTTGCTGTCGGCAATGTGGACAACGTCAAAGTTCAGGGCGCAAGGCGTGATGCCATATCCTCCTGGAGTGTCATGCCGGCTGTGGTTGCCGGGCTCGACGCGGACCCCGGCCAGCCGCAGGAACGGCGTCGCGACGCGCGCGATGGACGGATACTCCTGCCACGACACCAGGAGGATCGAGTCGTGGGTCGGGCTGACCATAGGTTGCGGCGGCGAAGGTGCGCGCATCACCTCGAGAATGTTTTGCGGCGGCTGGTTGTAGCCGGAGGCACTTGCGGCCGGCTTCGCCGCTGCGGCGGCCTGCGACGGCGACGCCTGCGATGCGGCGGCAATGCAGGTCACGCAGACTGAAAGAGCCGTGGCCAAGCAACAGACGAACGGTCTCAGAATTTTCATCGATTTCTCCCCTCCAGTAGACGATGCAGAATAGAGAACGTTTGTACCATCAGGCCGCGATTCGAATTGCCATCTTCGACCGAAGGCCACGGCAAGTCGCTATCGCTTTCGCGCGAACCACAAATAAACCGGAATTCCCATCAAAATCACAGCTACTCCGGCAATCGAGTTTCGCAGATTGTCGAAGAATGTGTAACAGAGCAACACCGCCGCCGTCGCGATGAACAACGCGGGCAGCACCGGATATCCGAGGGTCCGGTAAGGTCTGGCTGCGTTCGGCTCCCGCCGGCGGAAAACGAAGATCGTGCTGGCCGCAATGACGTAGAAAAGCCACTCCGCAAAAATGGTCAGCGAAAACAGTTCGCGGAACGCGCCCCCCACAACGATCAGCACAATTGCAACTACACCCTGAAGCACCAGTGCCAAACCCGGCGTGTGAAATTTCGGGTGCACCTCGGCAAGGGCTTTGAACAGATATCCGTCGCGGGCCACGGCGAACGGAATGCGTCCTCCGCTCATGATCGTGCCATTCAGCGTCGCCAGCATGGAAACGATCATTCCAACCGAGACCAGGGTCACGCCCCAACGCCCAAGGACCGCTGCGCTTGCGGCCGCGGCCGGCACCGCGGAGTGCGCAATGGTCTCCGCCGGAAGGGCCCGCTGTACGCCCGCATTCAATCCCATATAAAGGACAGCCACCAGCCCGACGCCCGCGATCAAAGCGATCGGAATTGTCTTCTCAGGCCGCTGAATCTCTTCACTCACCATGTTCAAATCGTTCCATCCGTCATAGGCCCAGAGCGCGGCTACCAGTGCGGCCATGAATCCTGCGATTCCGCCCTTCGCGCCGGTAAAAGTCGTGCTGAAGTTGCTCCAGGAGCCGGAAGACGCCGCCAGCGCAACCAGCGCAATTCCCACAATCATGACGACCTTGAGCACGGTGAACGCGAATTGAAAATTGCCCGCCTTGCGCACGCCGATGTAGTTCAACGCTGTAATGACTACCGTCGCCGCGATCGCTACCAGATGCCCGTAGTTGACAACCAGGAGTCGGCCCGAAGTGACGTGCCATGAGAAAAACGCATGCGGAAGAAAACTGAATGCAGAAAACGTTCCAAGCACACGAACAATTCCTGAGGTAACAGTCGCAATGGATCCTGGCTTGGCGATCAGGAACCACGTCCAGCCGTACAGAAATCCGGGCAGAGGGCCGTAGGCATCGCGGACGTAAACATATTCCCCGCCGGAATAAGGCCGAACCGCACCCAGTTCCGCGTAGGTCAGCGCGCCGAAGAATGAGAGCAATCCGCCGACAATCCAGGCCAGGTAGACCAGCCCTGCCGACCCGACGGCCTGCATCATCTCGGCAGGAACAAGGAAAATTCCGCTGCCGATGATGGTTCCCGCCACGATCGCCACGGCATGCCAGACGTTCAGCCCTCGCTCCAGCGAGGGAGAGCGTTTCTCCGTCTGCGCCGCCATCTTCAGCTCCTTGTTGAAACCGGCATCGAGTGCAAGAAATTGCATGATTGTAACAACATGCCGCCGATCCCCGTTGGCCAGACGGATAGAGCCCTTCTTCTCATTTACACACGGAGCTAAAAGAAGGTAACCTCGTCGGGCCTCGCGTCCTCCCCCAAAAGTCGTCCCAGACGCGTACGTCCCCTTGGATATCTCAAAGGAGTTTTGCCATGCGCTGTCGTGGAATGCGTCTCTCTCTGCGCCCTGCCCCCGCCCTTTTTATCGTCGTGCTCGTCGCTGCGTCACTGGCGGCCGGCCAGGCCGTCACTACTTATCACGTAGACAACAATCGCACCGGATGGAACTCGCACGAAACCGTGCTGACTCCCGCCAACGTCGGCAGCACCTCGTTCGGCTTATTGCACGCCGTAGCGCTCAACGACCAGGTCGACAATCAACCTTTGTTCGTTCCCGCCGTGAATATCACCGCCGGAAGCAGCAAGGGAACACACGATGTCGTCTACGTGGCGGCAGAAAGCAACACGATTTACGCCATCGATGCCGAAAGCGGCGCGGTGTTGCTGAACCCAAGTTTTGGAACTCCTGTGCACAAGCCTCTCGGCTGCGGAAACAACGGGCCCAACGTCGGCATTAATTCGACCCCGGTCATCGACCCGAGCAGCAGCACCATGTACGTCATCATCTACACGCAGGACACCACAGGGCCAACGTATCGAGTGCATGCCCTCGATCTGGGAAGTCTGGCGGACAAAGTTACGCCGCAAGTCATCTCCGCCTCGCACACGTTGCTCGATGGCACGACTTTCAACTTCAACGCGACTTATCAGCGGCAGCGACCGGCGCTTTTGATGGCCAACGGCAATATCTATGCCGGCTTTGGGAGCTTCTGCGATTTTTCCGCCAACGTCTCGCGGGGCTGGCTGCTGGGCTGGTCCACCGGTACGCTGACTCCACTTCCCGCCAATCAACTTCTGGACACGCAGACTTCGGCTCCTGACAGTTTCTTTCTCTCGGCCATCTGGATGTCCGGCTACGGCCTTGCCGCCGACGACGCCGGCAACGTTTTATTCGTGACCGGCAACTCCGATTACTCGGGCACAACTTATGACGGAGTCAGCAACATTCAGGAAAGTGTGGTCAAAGTATCGCCCGACCTGACATCCGTGCTTGACCTGTTCACACCCAAGAATCAGGCCGCCCTCGATCAGGTCGATGAGGACTTCGGCTCCGGCGGTGTGCTCGTCCTGCCCGATCAACCCGGGACAACCCCGCATCTGGCCGTAGCCGCCGGCAAAGCTGGAAGTCTGTTCCTGATGAATGAAGATGCGCTGGGCGGCTACTCCACCACCACCAACAACGTTCTCGGCGCTTATAACATCGGGGCCTGCTGGTGCGGGCAATCCTACTATGTCGATCCGTCCGATGGGTTGGGTCGCGTCGTGGCCAGCGGCGGCACGAAAGTCCTCGTTTACAAAGTGCAGACTTCGCCCAAGCTTGCCTTAACCCCTATGGCGCAGTCTCCGGCTCTCAACGCCACGATTCAAGATCCGGGATTCTTCACGTCCATATCTTCCAATGGAAATGCAAGTCCGATCATCTGGGCTCTTTCGCGGCCTACCAGCGCGTCGGGACACCCGCTTTATCTGTACGCGTTCAATCCTGACTCGGTGACCGGCACCACCATGAAACAGCTTCTCCGTGTCCAGGCCGGGGTCTGGCCGAACACCGGAGGGAATTCCAATCTCGTGCCGCTGGTGGCCAACGGAGAGGTTTTCGTGGCTTCACACAACCAGTTGCGTATTTTCGGGATCAAGCCGGGAAAGAAAAAGTAAGGCGGCGGCACAGCTTCATTCCATAGTATTTTTTTCGGGGCAGCTCTTACGGATGGATTTCAATGGTCGTACCGTCCGCAACAGCTGCCCATATTTCGTCCATCTGTTCATCGCTGACTGCGATACATCCATTCGTCCAGTCCTTTAGACGATGCCCGGCGCCAATCCACCGGTAGCCGTTGGGCAAACCGTGTACGAAGATGTCACCGCCCGGAGAAGCATGGTTCCTGCGAGCTTCAGCACGGTCATGCGCGTTCGGATATGAGATGTGAATCGACCGGTAAAACTGGCTGTGGGCATTGCGGAAATCAAGTACATAGACTCCTTCGGGAGTCTTGCCATCGCCCTGTCGATTTTTAGGCCCCACCGGATTTCCACCCAACGCGACTTTGTACGTTTTCAGAACCTTTCCCTGGCTTAGCAACTGGAGGGTGCGCTCTTTCTTGAGGACAACGACCCGATCTGCCCGCATCTGGGCATTAGCGGCGATGCTACCGCATAACACACACAAACCTAAACCCGTGAGCAACCGGATACGCATCAGCCGGATTATAAATATTACAGCGACCTAAGGTGCTAGGCTGAACACGTGAGACCTCGCACCGGCCGGTTATTTTCCGTTGGGATTGAGACCGAGAATTCAATTACGGGAAATAGCATTCGGCTATTTTTGAGAATCGTGCCATGTGTGTTTCTGTGCTGCGCTTCTTATGCAGCTGCGCCTCCCGCATGGACCGTAACCGTCAAGCCACCGAAGCTGCTCAACGGTGCGCCGGTTCTTTTCCAGGTCAAGCCGGCGGCCCGGCTCGATTCCCTTACCGGAACCTGGCTTGGTCATCAACTCTCCTTCACTTACGATCCGTCAACGAAACTCTGGTTCGTTCTCGCCGGCGTCACGTTCGAGACTAAGCCCGGTAAATACCCCATCGAACTGACGGGCGAACGCGCTGGATCCAGGCATTCATTCAAACGTGAGTTCACGGTTGCCGAGGCAACCTATCCTCAGATCAAAGTCCAGCTCGCGGTGGAAAAGAAGTTCACCGAACCCAATCCCGAGCAGACCGCCCAGATCGAAGAAGCGAACAAAATCAAGGCTGACTATTTCAGCCGCCCAGCCACAGGGCGCTCATGGGACGGTAACTTCAGTGCGCCGGTCGAGGCGGAAACTTCCGATGTCTACGGTTCGCAGCGAATTTTCAACGGTGAGGCCCAACGGCCACATTGGGGACTTGACTATCGCGTTCACACGGGAACGCCGGTGAAAGCCATGAACTCAGGCACGGTATTGATGGCCCGGTTCCTTTACTACGAAGGAAATTTTGTGGTGATCGACCACGGCCAGGGACTGATGACACTCTACCTGCATCTCTCAGAACTGAAGGTAAAAGAGGGAGACGCGATCAAACGGGGAGAAGTCATCGGCCTGAGCGGCGGCACGGGCCGCGCCACCGGCCCGCACCTCGATGTTCGCGTGCGCTGGCAGGGAACGTATCTCGATCCCGCGCGCCTGCTGCAACTGCCGCTGCCCTAGCGCTTACGCGGCGCCGCCTTTGCGCTTGCGCAGCGCGTTGTTCAATTCTTCTTTCAACCCGAGATTGCGGATCAGCCGGTGCAGGTAATTAGGATGCACGCCAAGATTTCCCGCCGCTTCCACATAGTTCCCGCGGGTCGCAACCACGGTATCGACGATCAACTGCTTTTTCAGCTCTTTCACGCTGGCATGATACTTGCCTTCGTGAATCTCCTCCGGAGGGCTTTGCTCCAGCAGAGATTCCGGCAGGTCTTCGAGCAGCACCATTTCCGACGATCCCATCACCAACGACCGCTCGATTGCGTTCTCGAGTTCGCGCACATTTCCCGGCCACTCGTAATTCACCAGCGCGGCCATCGCGTCTCGCGAAACCGGCTTCGGCTTGAGTTTGCAAATTTTCGCGTGCTTCTGCACGAAATGCCGCGTGAGCATGGGAATATCCTCTTTGCGTTCGCGTAACGGAGGCATGCTCATCTTGACGACTGCCAGCCGGAAGTAGAGGTCCTGGCGGAAATCGCCCGTGCGCACCGCTTCATTCAGATCGCGGTTCGTTGCCGCAATGACGCGGACATCGATCCTTATAGGATGCATCCCGCCGATGCGCTCGAACTCACGCTCCTGCAACACGCGCAGCAACTTCACTTGCAGAGCGGGCGCCAGTTCGCCGATTTCGTCCAGAAACACCACGCCTCCGTCGGCGACTTCAAGCCTCCCTTTCTTCTGCGTGTTGGCGCCCGTGAAAGCTCCGCGCTCGTATCCGAACAATTCACTTTCCAGCAGCGCGTCGGGGATCGCTGCACAGTTGATCGCGACGAAAGACTTGTTGCGCCGATGGCTGTTTTTATGCAACGCGCGCGCCACAAGCTCCTTTCCCGTTCCGCTTTCTCCCTCAATCAGCACCGTCGACTCGGCCGGGGCAACCCGCGCCACGAACTGGAAAACATCTTTCATGCGCGCGCCTTCGCCCACCAGGCTCTGCTCCTGGCTGACCTCGGTGGTCAGGCGCTGGTTCTCCTGCTCCAGCCATTGCAGTCGGCGCGCATTATCGAGAGCAACCGCTGAAATGCCCGCCACCGCCGCCATCAGTTGCAGGTGATCTTCCTGGAAACGGTCTGCGGCATTTGTGCTGTCGAGGTAGATGCAACCGATGGTCCGCTGAAACACGCTCAGCGGCACGCACACCAGCGAGCGGACCTCCGCCGTCGCCAGGCTTTCCACGTCGCGAAGCTTGCCGCCGGCAACATCCACTCCCAGGATCGCGACGTTGTCTTTCATGACCTGCCGCGCAATGGTGCGGCTCACGCGCACCAGTTGGGACTGCCCCGGCTGTCGCGTCCGCGCGTAGAGACAGTTGAACTCCTGCCCCGAACCCTCGGCCAGAAGAATCGCCCCGCGTCCTGCTGGCACCACTTCAAAAATCAGATCGAGCAACTGGGCCTGCAACTCTTCAAGATCGCGAATCGCATGGACGACCCGGCTGATTTTGAGCAGCGCGGTGAGATTCCGCGCCACCTGCGACGCCGCGGGCAACTCCTTCAGCAACTGGTCCGGCTGAAGATACATCACTTCCTTGGGGTAGATGATTTTGGTTTCGGTGGTGTGCTGGATATCGTCGAACTCGACGCGGCTGAGGGAGGCCGCCCGTTCCTCTTCTTCGGTCAGAAAGAGAAAGACCGAGTCGCCGGTAACAATCTCGTCCCCATGATGCAGCCACTGCTCTTTGACCGGCAGCCCGTTCACCACCGTTCCGTTGCGGCTGTCGAGATCGCAGATCCGGAAGCGCCCATCCTCCTCGCGGCGCAAAAGGCAATGCTTGCGCGACACCGACGGATCGATCACCGCGACCGCATTGGTTGGGTCGCGGCCCAGCGTCGCCTCGCCTTCCGGCAACAGAATGGTAGAGTCTTTCGAGGGTCCCGCAATCACCATCAGTCTAGGCCGCAATCAGGTCTCCCATTCCGAGCACCATTTCTTATCACAAAGCGCGCTGATTTGTATGGGCCGAACGATCCATTTTCAATATCCGAACGGTTAGTCACGCTATCCGATCGGATAGCGATTCAGCCCGCTATCGCGACAAATTCCTTTTCGGGAACTATCTTCGGTAAATTTTATAACTATCTTATTAACAATTAGTTACGAGGCCTCCGCCTATGGGCAAATAGGGCAAGGTCCAAATTGGCAACGGGCATGCACATCCTGAGATTGCGGATGCTCGGCAAAAGCGATGGGGGAAGCGCTTTCGAGAAGTTCTAGCCGAGATCGCCAGTCAGAAGCTCGGGGGACCCCCTCATCGGGCTTCTGACTTTTTTGCTTGTAGCGATTTCCTGCCCCCGAACTTCAAGTGAGATGAACCCTGCCGGCCAGTCTCGCGACATCTAACCTGCGACGGCCTCTTCGCGGGCGACTGGTTCCGAAGAAAGCGTAGCGCCCGGCGCGGAATTCTCGAGGATCGCGACACCATCCCTAAAACTCACAAACCTCCCCGAGATCGCCGGGATCCTTTCTCCCGGAACAAGAATCCCGACGAGGTTCAGGGGATCGGCGGCCGAAAGCGTGATGGCTTCGCCGCTCAAGGGTAAATTGCGCATGGCGCGCACCGATTCAACTGCAATCGGCAGAGCAAATTGTTCTCCGAGAAATCCGTCGACAAAACGCCCGCCCCGGATTTCCCCGCGGTCTTCCAGCCGACGAAAAGCCATCAGCAATTCGCGCCAGGAAGGCAGGTTGGCTTCCCGCGCCAGCAGATCGCGGACCACGATGCCATAGCGCCGCAGCAGCATCCAGCAGGCAGCCTCGACCGCGCGTGGACGCTCCGCGGCGACATCGGCGTGAAGCAATGCCCATCGTCCCGTGCTGTGCCTCGGCCGCGTGCTCTTCCCGCTTCCCTGCCCGGCACGACGCTTCGGATCGATCAACGAACGCAGATTGTCGAAGCCGTCGGCTGTCACCAGTCCGGCGGCGACCAATTCCCACAGCGCGGTCTCAATCTCAGCTTTGAGTTTGCCGGTTACGCGAACGATATCGGCAAAAAATGAGGCCCCGCGTTGCCGCAGGAAATCGAACACCAGCTGCGCGCCATGGCTCAATCCGCGGCCTTCGTCCGCCGGGTGCCCCATTTCTCGCGCTTTTTGCGAGAAGTGGGGATTTTCCTTCAGTCCCATCCAGTCTGCCTCTTCGCGTATGAAAAAAGTAATCGGCGCAACACTGGTAGGGATGACCCGCCGCTGCCGCGGAGCATCCGCCACCCCGCCCGATTCCACAGTCGCCGGATGTGGCGACAATCTTCCCCACCCCACGGCCCCGGTCAGGCAAAGCTGGTCCAGCCACTTCGGATCGTAGTCGGCGATGCGTCGCGACAAGACCTGCCGCTCCCACGCGTTCGCCGGAATCTCGAATCCCTGAAGCTGCTGCAACACCTCCAGAGTCCCGCGCTCGCCGGAAACCTGCGATCCCGGAGCCGCATGCTGCCAGCGAATCAGCCAGCGCATGAATTGCGCCGGAGTCACCGGCTCAATCTGCTTCCGCAGCATCCCAACAGTAAGCCGGTGAATGCGCGCCAGGAGCCGCCGCTCGCACCACTCTATTTCCTGTGGCGCGGGCACTCCTGCCCCCGTGCCGGAAGTACCAGTGAACTTTCCCCGCAGCACAGTTCCAGAAGCTTCCATCCGAAGCAAAGCTTTCTCGACATCGGAAGCGGGCAGTCCCAGCACGCCGCCAAGCTGCGACGCCGTAGCCGGCCCTAGGTGCGACATCCATCCACTAACCAGAGTCAGCAGCGCATCGTCGCGTGAGATCTCACCAGCCTCGACATCCGCCAAACTCTGCTCGAACTGCGCCGACGGAAACAGCGCCGCGAAACTTCGAGCCCGCTCCGCCGCAACCCAATAGCGACGCCTGTCGAGCGTCGCAACTCCGGCGCGTCCCTCGCGCAGTAGCATCTCGAAGTAGTAGCTCCATGAAGGACGCGTATTCAGCGATATTGGGATTGCCCCACCGCTAATTGCTGATGGCAGATTGCTGACCGCATCTACCGGCAATGCCACTAAGGTATGCAGCACGTCGTGCAGTTCATCCGCATCGCGCACATCGGGCCATGCTTCTTCCCGCACCTGCGCAATCGCGCCGGGATCAAGCTTTCCCACTTCCTCCAGCACCGATTCTGGCAGCACACGACGCATCTCAACCGCCCGCGCCCGCCGCTCTTCCAGCGGAGCATCGTCGAGATACGCATACGGATTCGCATTCAAGATCTCGTGCGAAAACTGCGACGGCACCGGGGTATCGACGGCGACGACACGGATTTCTTTCGACGCGATCCCCCGCAGCAGCGATTTCAATCCTTCCAGATCCATCGCCTCGGTGAGCACGTCTTTCATCACTTCGCCCACCAGGGGATGGTCGGGAATTTTTCTCTCGCCCTCGATATTTTCAAAACAAGCCGCCGCATCGGGAAATACCGATGCCAGCAAATCATCCGACCGGATACGTTGAATCTGCGGCGGAACTTTCTTTCCATTCTGGAAGCGCAACAATGCCAGCGCCCGGCCTGCATCCCAGCGCCAGCGCGTGCCGAAGATCGGGGAGTCCAGCGCCGCCTGCTCCAGAATCGGCTTGACAGTGTCGGCCTGCAGAAAATGAAAAACATCGCCCAGCGGGAAACTATGCTGCTCGGCCAGCGCGATGTTCAGCCCGTTGTCGGTGGCCGCCGCTTGCAATTCAAAGTTGAATCCTACGCAAAAGCGCTTGCGCAGCGAGAGTCCCCAGGCCTTGTTAATGCGCCCGCCAAAGGGCGCGTGAATGATTAACTGCATCCCGCCGCCTTCATCGAAAAATCGTTCCGCGATAATCGTCTGCTGTGTCGGCACCGCACCCAGCACGGCGCGGCCTTGCAGGATGTATTCGATCGCCTGCTCCGCGCCTGAATCATCCAGACCACATTCTTCTTTCAACCAGCTCACGGTCGCCGCAACATCAGGCTGCGTTGCTGAAAATCCGACGGGCGAAGTCCGCGGAAGCATTTCGCTGATCTTTTCCCGCAGATCGCCGACTTGTGCCGACAACTCTTGCGTTCGCGCGGGCGCCTCGCCATTCCAGAACGGCACGGTCGGCGGAGCGCCATGCGCATCCTGCACCAGCACCCGGCCGGAATTCGTTTCGATGCGATGAATCATCCACGACGTGTTGCCCAGCAGCATGATGTCGCCGCGGCTGCTCTCGACCGCAAAATCCTCATCGACCGTCCCGACGGCAACCTGGTCCGGTTCGGCCACCACCGTGTAGAGCGAATTGTCGGGAATCGCGCCGCCGCTGGTGATCGCCGCCAAACGCGCACCACGCCGCGCCCGCAGCTTTCCATTCACCCGGTCGCGGTGGACATACGCCCCATACCGTCCCCGCTTCGCAGCGATTCCTTCCGAGAGCATCTCGAGGATCGAATCGAACGTCTCGCGCTTCATCTCGCGATACGGATACGCCCGCCGCGCCAGCGCAAACATCGCATCCTCGTCCCACTCTTCGGCCGAGCACGCGGCCACAATCTGCTGCGCCAATACATCGAGTGGGGCATCGGGAATCATCAATCGATCGAGATCGCCCAGCTTGATCGCCCGCACCAACGCCGCCAGTTCCATCAGATCGTCGCGGGTTGTGCAGAAGAATCTTCCCTTCGGAACCGCCCCGCGCCAGTGGCCGGAACGCCCGATGCGCTGCAACGCCACCGCAATCGACCGCGGAGAATTGATCTGCACCGCCAGGTCAACGAACCCAACGTCAATTCCCAACTCAAGCGACGCAGTCGCAACGAGAACTTTGATCTGGCCCTCTTTGAGCTTCTTCTCCGCCGCCAGTCTTAGCTTGCGCGACAAACTTCCGTGGTGGGCCGCGACGTTTTCTTCCCCAATCCTCTCGCCCAAATTGTGCGCCAGCCGCTCTGCCATCCGCCGCGTATTCACAAACACCAGCGTCGACCGGTGCTGGTTGACCAATTGCACCAGCCGGTCGTAGATCGCGTCCCACATCTCGTTCGAAGCCACCGGTCCCAGCGGCATCGGCGGCACTTCAATCGCGAGATCGAGTTGCCGCCTGTGGCCGACGTTGACGATGACGGGATCTTTTTGGTCGTTGCCCGTCAGAAAATGCGCCACCAGTTCAATCGGCTTCTGCGTCGCCGACAATCCAATACGCGCCGGACGCTTGTGCGCCAGCGCGTCCAGTCGCTCCAGCGAAAGCGTCAGATGTGCCCCGCGCTTGTCGTCGGCGACTGCATGAATTTCATCGACGATGACGGTTTCAACATCGCGCAAAATCGCCCGGCTGCGGTCCGCCGTCAGCAGAATGTACAGCGACTCCGGCGTAGTCACCAGAATGTGCGGAGGCCGCTTCAGCATCGCGCGCCGCTCGGACGCGAGTGTGTCGCCGGTGCGCACGGCCGTCCGAATCTCCGGCATCAGCATCCCGCGCTCGTTCGCCAGCGCAAGAATTTCTCCCAGAGGAATTTCCAGATTCTTCTGGATGTCGTTGCCCAGCGCCTTCAACGGCGAAACGTAGACAACTTCTGTTCGGTCCGTGAGATCGCCGGCTAATGCCTTGCGCACGAGCCGGTCAATGCACGCAAGAAACGCCGCCAGCGTTTTGCCCGACCCCGTGGGTGCCGAAATCAGAGTGGTTCGCCCGGCAAGAATATGCGGCCAGCCTTGTTCCTGAGGTTCAGTCGGCGTGCCGAACTTCGCCACAAACCACTCCGCCACCAGAGGATGGGCCCAGGCCAGGGACGAGGGAAGGGACTGCATAGATCGATTTTAGCCCTAATTGGCATTTTCGCCAATCATTCGCCTCAAATGATTTCCGTTGTTACTCTGGGAGAAGTGTTCTATCTGCTTTGGAGAAATAAGGGGGAAGGTGAGGCGCACGCAACGATCAGCAATCTTCGAAGTTTCCCGCTTCGAATCTTTGACGTTGATCTTGCTCTTGCTTTGAAGGCAGGTGATCTCAAGGCACGCCAGAAACTGCCATACGTCGACTCAATCGTTGCAAGCCTCGCTCTCGATCAGCACGCAACTATCGTCACTTCCGACCGCGATTTCGAAAAGTTTAGGTCGCCGGATCTCTGTGCTGCGGCTGCCCCGGCCGTGAGACCGGCACATTCCGTCGCGCTCCTCGGCTCTCAACTCAAAGGTTAGCGCGGGCAAGAAAATCGCAGGCGCTGCCAATCTGCAAGACATACGCCTCGCCGCGCTTCGTTCCACCAGCCAGTCCGCGAAACCCCGCGACAGAATCCTGCAGTTCATAGTAACGGTCCGGCGTCTGGCTGGCATGCGCGTAGCACGCCGCTTTTTTCTTGTCGGCCACATCTGAAATGTCGACGTAGTGGGTTGGCGCGGGAAACTGCGTCGTATCTTCTCCGTCGGAAACCTCATAGTAGTAGAGCGCGAAACGTCGCTTCAGTTGCTTCCACGATTCGTAAGTCAGGTTGGCGATGGCGCGGTGATCGGCATGGTTGTCAATCATCCAGTGCGTGAAGACTGCATCCGGTTTCTCCGCTTCGATGGTCTTCTGAAATGCTTCATAGTGCGAGTTGTCGACGATGGCGTGTCCGTTAGTCTGATTCGCATAAACAGGCCGCGCTTTCAGGATCTCGCAGGCCTTCTTCGCTTCGGCAATGCGCGTTGCCGCCGAAACCTCTTGCCACGCACCATCATTCAGGTAAAGCAGCACGACTTCGTGGCCCATCGCGGTGAGCCGGGCGATCGTTCCGCCACAGCCGTACTCCGGATCGCCGGGATGTCCTCCGGTCACAATGATTTTCGATTTCGATTCCGGCGATGTACGTGCAAGGGCCTTCGTCGCCGCCACTCCTGCCAGCGCCCCTGCATTCACCAACAATTCGCGACGGTTCATTTCGGATTCTCCCGCTCCGCAGTGTAAAGGCAGTCGGGCCCGTGGTGATAAAATTCCCAGTCCACTTCAAACGGCACATTACCGAGCCCGGGAGAACCACTTGACCTCACTCCGTTCGCTGGCCGCTTACACGCTTCTCTTTACTTTTCCCCAGTTAGCTGCGGCCCAGGCCGTGTCTGACGCGAATTCGGCGTCCGACAAATCTGCCGCCATGCTTGGTTACACGCCGCCGAGCGCTGTCACCGAGCGCGATTGGGAAAAGAAATTCCAGGACGGCATCGTTGCCAACAACATCCGCGAGAACATGCGCCGCCTCAGCGCGCGCCCGCACCATGTCGGCTCGCCCTACGACAAAGACAATGCCGAGTGGATGCTCGCCCGCTTCAAGGAATTGGGACTGGACGCCCACATCGAAAGCTTCGACGTTCTCTTCCCCACGCCGAAAGAACGCTTGCTTGAAATGATCTCGCCCAAGCCGTTCAAGGCAAAGATGCAGGAACCGGTAGTCGCCATCGATCCCACATCAAACCAGACCTCTGAGCAACTCCCTACCTACAACGCATACTCCATCGACGGAGATGTCACCGGACCGCTGGTCTACGTGAACTTCGGCAACCGCGAAGACTACGAAGAACTCGATCGCCTCGGAGTTTCGGTCAAGGGCGCAATTGTGATCGCGCGCTACGGCTCTGGATGGCGCGGCGTGAAGCCCAAGGTCGCAGCCGAACACGGCGCGGTCGGCTGCATCATTTATTCCGATCCGCGGGAAGACGGATTCTTTCACGGCGACGACTATCCCAATGGCGGCTGGCGTCCGAAAGACGGCGTGCAGCGCGGCAGCGTGATGGACACGGACTATCCCGGCGATCCGCTGACGCCCGGAGTCGGGGCGGTTCCCGGCGCGAAACGCCTCGCCATTAAAGACGCGAAGACCATCACGAAAATTCCTGTCCTGCCGATTTCGTATGCCGATGCCCAGCCCTTCCTCGAAGCCCTGCAAGGCCAGATCGCTCCCGAAGGATGGCGCGGCGGATTGCCCATCACTTATCACGTCGGCCCGGGCCCGGCCCGCGTGCATCTGAAAGTCGCTTCCAACTGGGACCTCAAGCCGCTCTACGACGTCATCGCCACAATCCCGGGCTCATCGCCGGATCAGTGGGTGATTCGAGGGAATCACCACGATGCCTGGGTCAATGGCGCAGACGACCCCATTGCCGGCATGGCTCCCGAACTCGAGGAAGCCCGCATGTTAGGCGAATTGCACAAACAAGGATGGACACCCAAGCGTACCATCATCTATTGCGCCTGGGACGGCGAAGAACCCGGCCTGCTCGGGTCCGTCGAATGGGTCGAAACCCATCGTGAAGATCTGCAGAAGCACGCCGTGCTTTACCTGAACACCGACGGCAACGATCGCGGATTCTTCGGCGCGGGCGGCACTCAGGATTTGCAGGAGTTCATCAGCGGCATCGCGCGGGACGTCAACGATCCCGAGAAAAATATCTCGGTTTTCCAGCGAGCACACCTTCGCGCGATTCAACATGCGAAAGACGCGGACGAGCGCGGAAAAATCCGCCATAGCTCCGATCTGCGCATCAACGCGCTGGGCGACGGCTCCGACTACACCGCATTTCAGGACTATGCCGGCATCCCGTCGCTCGACATCGGATTCGGCGGCGAAGATAACGGTGACCAGTATCACTCCATCTATGACGATTTCTACTGGTTTACGCACTTCGTGGACACCGACTTTTCCTATGGACGCGCCCTCGCTCAAACTGCCGGCTCCGCGGTCATGCGTTTCGCCGATTCCGATCTGTTGCCCTACGACTACGCACCGCAAGCCGACGCTATCGCGAAATACGAAGCAGACCTGGAAAAACTCCTGAAAGACAAGCAGGACGAATTCACCGAGCGCAACCTCGAACTCGAAGAAGGAGTCTTCACGGCCACCTCAGACCCGCATAAAACCTATGTTCCACCCCCGGTCGAAACCGTGCCGCCCTTCATGAACTTCGCACCGATGAAGAACTCGCTTGATCTTCTGAAGAAAAGTTCCGACCACTACACCAAAGCGCTGGCGAAGTTCAAAGCGAACTCAGGTGCGCTCTCTCCGCAGGCGATTGAAAGCGTGAACGGTGAACTGCTCGGGATTTCGCGTCTATTCCTGAATGAAAAAGGCCTGCCCGAGCGGCCGTGGTTCAAGAACCAGATCTACGCTCCCGGCGCGTATACAGGCTACGGCGCCAAACCGGTTGCCGCCGTCCGCGAATACATGGACGAAAAGAAGTGGAAGGAAGCCGACGCGCAGATTCCCATGGTCGCAGATGTGATCGCGAGAATCGCGGCAGGCATCGACAAAGCGGCAGGAGACCTGGAAGCAGCCGTCCCGTCGAAATAGCCAACGGTCCTAGCCGAAAGGGGTCAAACAGGGTGCCCCATTTCTCGCGTCCTTTGCGAGAAGTGGGGATTCTGATGTCCGGTAGCAGCGGACCTGACCGCTCACCGCAGCGCCAGCGTGATCTTCAGCGCGTCATCAATCCGAGCCATGGATTGCCCATCGAGCCGTCCGTAATAGGAAACAAAACGCGTCACCTGGATAGCTCGAATCTGCTCCGCTTTCGCGATACTCTCCATCTTCAAACCGCCCGATCCCTTCGCCAGATGGGTGTGGCTCGGGTAGGCTCGCTTCACATTCGCGGCATCAGTTAAAGGCACAACCACCACAACCGGACTGTTGGCGTTGATGGAATCTCGGCTCACTACGACGACGGGCCGCGTGCCTGCCTGCTCGCTTCCCTCGGTCGGATCGAGCCGCGCGCTGAAAACATCACCGCGGACGGGCTTTGGCAGCACGGGTCTTTGTATGCTCATTGCGTTCAGAAGACTTCAAGGCTTCCCAATCGCCGGATTCAAACTCGCGGGCCATGGCAACCGAATCACGCTGATAGTCAGCATCGTTAGCCATCCCGGCAAAAGCCGCGTCGATTTCCGCCTCGGTCAGCCGGCGCACTTTCTCTTCCACGGCCTGAATCACGAACTCGTTGAAGCTCGCAATCTGCGCTCGCGAGGCCGCTCTCTTGGCCTTTTCGTAGGTCTGGTTAGGAATCCGCACCGTGGTGTTCTGGTATCGCTTTTTGGCTGTCGCTGGCATTGCGCTATCTCAGAGTACGGCAATCATGGTATCACAAACTGATAGCATAATCGCTATCAGCATAGCTATCGCACATGCTAGAATCTGAGAATGCCGAAACTCTCCGCCCAGGCCCGCGCCCGCAAAATCAAGCTTCTGCTCTTCGACGTAGACGGGGTCCTCACCGACGGCAAGCTTTTTTTCATTCCCGATCACACCGGGCCGAAGGGCAATTCGCAGTTAAGCGCGCAAGGCTCCATTGAGTTCAAGGGCTTCCATGCGCATGACGGCGTCGCCATTTCTCTGGCTCGCACCGGGGGACTCAGAACCGGCCTCATTACCCGGCGCTATTCCGAGACGGTTGCCCTGCGCGCGCGTGATCTCAAACTCGAATTCGTTCGCCAGGGCAATCAGGAGAAGGGCGCTGCGTTTCTGGAGATCGTCCGGGAAGCCGGCCTCACTCCCCAGGAAGCCGCGTTCGTCGGCGACGATGTAATCGATCTTCCCGCCATGCGCCCCGCAGGTCTGGCGATCGCCGTCAAAAACGCCCGCGCCGAGGTGAAGAAAGAAGCCCACTACGTCACGCCCCACGCCGGCGGAGACGGCGCCCTCCGCGACGCCGTGGAATTCATTCTGAAGGCGCAAGGCAAATTCCGGAAAGTAGTGGAAGCCTATGTCGGCGAGCCCACCGCCAAGGGATAGCGTGCGGCGAGAAGCTCTCAGTGTCAGCCGACGGCTGCACTCCCTGGTCGCCTAGTCTTTTCCCAAACCACACGCAGCCGAATCGCTGACTCCAAAAGCCCGTCCACAGAAAAAATGTCAATGATTTGAGTTACCGGGTAGTGGTCCAGTTTGACTTCTTACCGGCGAAGTCATCCTGAGAGGAGCCGCCCTTCAGGCGGAGCGAAGGATCTCCGTCTGTATCGGCTCGGCGCGCGAGCCAAATTGCACAGCTAGCAGCTATCGGGATTGGAAAGTTCCGAAAGCGCGAATGACGTTGCGGATAGCTGACGGCTGAAAGCTGACAGGCAAAATAAAAAACCCACCGGATGCTTGCTTGGGGCGTGCTCGGGTCAGCATCCGGTGGGCTACCGTTTCTCCTTACTCACCCTGTTGTTTTCAGGAGTATGTAAAGACAGTAAACACCGTTGGCGGATTAAGTTCCGTCTAATTTTGTAAATCTTTGTAAAACCGTGCCGCAGCGCCGCTTCCGGTGCCAGTTTAATAAAGAAACCATAAAGATTTTTATTGCAACACGTCCGCGAACACACTTCGGCTGCGGCGTCGGGAAATCGTTTGGAACACAGCGGACATGCAAGATTGACGCAGCGCACAGCAAACGCACGATCTCTTCGTGTGCCGCGCATCCTTTGGGCTAAGGTTTTTGGTCCGGACTATTCCGGCAGCGCCGGAGGTTTCATCGCAAGCAGATCGCTAAATCGCTTGTCTTTCCGTAGTTCGGCGAATTCCGTGTCTTTGTACACGTTCTTGAAGAAGTCTTTGTATCCCTCTTCCATCGCCTTTCTCAGATACTCCAGCGACCGGTCGGAAAATCCCATCTTCGCGTAGAGCTTCGCCACGGTGTAGTCGTAATGAGCTCGGTCTTCGGGGCTGGGTAATTGGGCCTGCACGCCGCCTCGCGACGTCCGCTCAAAGACATCGGGATCGAGTTCCACAGCCTTCTCATAGGCCACCACCGCGGGATCGAACTGTTTCCGCGCAAACAGCGCCGCTCCCAGGTTACTGAAAAACGAAGCCGAAGCTGCGTCGATGGCGATCGCCCGCCGATATTCTTTCACGGCCGGCCCATACTTCTTTTCTTCGTAATAAACCACGCCCAGATTGTTGTAGGCGTCGGCAAACTTCCGGTTCAGTTTGATCGACTGGTCAAACGACTTCTTCGCTTCTTTGTAACGCTGCATCATCAGCTCGGTGATGCCGATCTTGTTCATGATCGTCGCCGAGCGCGCATTCTTTGCCAGCGCCGCGCGGTAGTAGTCGAGCGCGTCCAAAAACAATTTCTGCACCCGTAACTGGTCGGCCTGACCCTCCAGCATCGACGGACTCGCGTCGGGAGATGGCGGATCTGTCGACCGGATCAGCGGCGGCTTGACCTGAACTTGTTCGGAGTAAGAAATCTGTGCGGAGGAAGATACACAACACAGGCACAGGGAAAGAAGCGCAGCGGAAACCAGCGAACCTTTCGAGAAGAAAGTCACGGGCCACCCCCAATTTGTTGCCACTATTCTGGCACAATTCCGGCCGGGCAGCGAGAAAATCGAGGCTTAGGTCCTGGGTCTCGGAAGCAAATTTCGGACCGTGAGAGCTGGAGCCGAAAGACCCAAACTAGTGAGGCGCAGCCTGGCCGTCGTTAGGTTTAGACACCGGAGCCGAGCCTTTGTCATCCTTGAAAATTCCTGCAATCTTGCCAAAAAGGCCCTTCTTTTTCTTCGGGTCCTGGGAATTGCCAGAAACCTGCCCGTTTGCGGCGCCCGGCTGGGCCTCAACCGGCGTCACCGGCTTGTCTGCACCGCCAAACAGCTTGGAAAAGAAGCCCTTCATGCCCGTCTGGGCGTCGCAGGTATCGCGCGGCTCGGTTCCCGCGACGAATGCAGAAATGTAGTCGTCGGTACAGTTTGGCGTCGCCAGCCGGTTGGTCGCCTTGTCCAGCTGTACGTCCACCACGCCGGAGGGCTGCGAGAAGTCAACCATGTTCGAGTATTGCGGCAAGGCCGACGCCCTCTTCATGAAATCGGTCCAGATTGGCCCCGCCGTCTGCGCCCCGGTAAGCCGGATATCGCTATAGTCGTCATACCCAACCCACACAATACAAAGAAGGTTCGAGGTATATCCCGCGAACCATCCGTCATGGGACGTACCGGTCTTGCCCGCCGCCGGCGCCATAAACCCATGCAGGCGCACCGCGCTGTAACCCAGCCCGTTGTTGATCACCCCGGCCAGCATGTTGGTCATGACATAGGAGATTCGCGGATCGAGCACCTGCCGCTGGTCGGTCGTATAGTTCGCCACCACATCGCCCTTGCTGTTGCGCACCGACCGCAACAGAATCGGCGACACCCGTACGCCATTGTTGGCGAACGCCGTATAGGCCCCGGACATATCCAGTGGTGAAGCGTCGTAAGATCCCAATGCCATCGCCGGGGTCGCTTTCACCGACGCGATGCCCGCCGACTTCGCCAGGTCGGCCACTTTGTCGTAGCCCACTTCTTCGGCAACCTTCACGGTCGCATTGTTCAGCGACATCGCCAGGGCGTACCGCAGGGTCACTTCGCCGTGATATTCCTCTCTGTAGTTGCGCGGCTCGTAAATCTGATCGCCGTAGGCAAAGCTGGAGGGTTCATCCTGCACGGTCGAAGCCGGCGTGATCACTGTTGGTGATCCGTCCAGCGCCGTATTCATCGCCGCCGCATAGACGAACGGCTTGAAGATGGATCCCGTCGGACGCTTGGCTACGGCGTGATTGAGCTGGCTCCAGCCGTAGTCGCGGCCGCCCACCAGCGCCAGTACCGCGCCCGTGTGCGGATCGAGCACCACCAGAGCGACCTGCGCCTGCGGTCCCGGCTCGATTTTGGTTTCATATTTCTTGCCGACCTTGATGCGCTTCGTGCGCAGCTTCTTGATCTGCTCGTCCACCGCTTTGATGCCGCCCTCGACCGCCTGCGCCGCAGCCTTCTGCAAATCAGGATCGAGCGTGGTGTAGATGCGGTAGGACGAATCATTCAGCTCGGTTTCATTGAACTTGCTGATGAGCTGATCGCGCACCATGTCGACGAAATATGGCGCATCGCTGGATTCCACATTCGGCGGCGCCAGCTTCAGAGGCGCAGCCTTCGCTTTGTCAGCTTGCTCGCGCGTGATGGCATGCGTCTCGACCATGGCATCGAGCACCACATTGCGCCGGTCCATGGCCCGGTCCGGATGCCGGTAGGGCGAGAGCCGGCTCGGCCCCTGAATGATTCCCGCCAGCAGCGCCGCCTCGGGCAGCGTAATGTCCTTCAGGTCCTTATTGAAATAGGCGTGCGAAGCTTCTGCCAGCCCGCCGATCGCGAACGATCCCCGCTGCCCCAGGTTCACCCAGTTGGCATAGAACTCGAAAATCTGCTGCTTGGAAAACTTCTGCTCCAGTTCCTCAGCGATCAGCATTTCCGTGACCTTGCGCTTGATCGATTTTTCCGGGGTCAGAAAGAATCCGCGCGCCAGTTGTTGAGTTAGCGTCGAGCCGCCCTGCGCGCGGCGCTGGCGCAGCACGTCTTCCCACACGGCTTCCAGCGTGCGTCCAAAGTTCACCCCGCCGTGCTCGAAAAATCGCCGATCTTCGATCGCCAGCACTGCCTGCACCATGATGGGAGGAATCTCGTTGTACCTGACGATTTCGCGCTTGGAGCGCTGCTCGGCGTCGAACAGCGCGGTGACCAGTTGCGGCTCGAGTTCGTAGGCCGAAAGCTCGGTCCCACGGCTCATGATCTTGCTGATTTGCCCGTCTTCAATGTCGATGCGCGCCGGCTCGGGGCTGTGGTAAGACTCCGGCCCGGGCGTGATTTCAATCGCGCCTCTGATCACGTGATAGGTGCCCAGCTTCGACTGGTCTTCCTGGTCGGAATATCCGGCGCGCCTTAAATCGGAGGCGATTTCGCGCGCGTCGATCTTTTCGCCCTCGCGGACCACTCGCGGCAAGGCATAAATCTTGGCGGAATTGGCGAACACCGGCGTCCGGAATCGCCGCTCGATGATCCGGTCGTACTTGATGTAGAAGTAGGAAAAGGCTACGGTGACCGAAACCACCACCACCAGAAACACCACCAGCGCGGCGCGCACCACAGGATCGCGCGGCAGAAAGGGCTTTCTTTCACCCTGTTCTCCGCCTGCTTTTGGAATCCTGATCCTGATGGTCACGGTTTGGGCGTCCTCGCTGCTATTAACGGTTTGAACAGATGACGCCCTGGATCTTCATCTCTTACTGTCAGACGTCAGGACGTGCAAAAAGGTTTGCGCGCCTATTCCCCGCATGGAACCTCGCGGTTTCTCACGCGACGTGAAAAAGCATCTTGTACGCAGGCGAAGGGACTCTGCTCATTGTACCGCCTCGCCGGAAATGAAAAGAGACCCGCGGTACACGCGGGTCTCCAAGCTGTCAACAGCGACTGCCGGCCTACGGAGCATCGGTAGCCGCAAACGCCGCCTCATCAATGCTCGGGAAAGCCGCCGAAGCGTCCACACCCGGTGGCCATACCGCCAACTCTCCGGTGCTGGAATCAATGGAGTAGGGTGTGATGGTGTTTAGCAAACCACCCGGTTGGAGCGTGAGTCCGAGGCCGAACAGGAACTGTCCGCTTTGCTCGATTGCCCCTCCGTTCGCGATGATGCTGGTGAACGGAGAACCCGACATGTTGGTCAAAACTCCGGTGTTGCTATCGAAATCGAACCCTTCCACCGCTTCCTGCTCAACCAGTACGGGATCTTCACTGAACGTGTAGACCCATTGACCGTTGGGATGGATCGCAATGTTTCTGGGAGTGCCCGAGGTCACGGTCGAACCCGCCGCAGTCAGCGCTCCAGTCGAACTGTTAATCGAGTAGAGATGAATGGTGTTGTCCCCATTCTGCCAGCTCACCCCCAACAGAAACTTGCCTGAAGGATCGGCCGCAATGGACGAAACATTCGATATCAGCGGAGTGCCGACCGAGGTCAACGCCCCACTACTCCCGATCGAGAGCGCGGCAATCGCGGTCGACCCAATACCTGCCGTCACATAAAGGAACTTGCTTTGTCCGTCCGTAGCCATGACCCGCGGGCTGACACCCCCAGTTGCAAATGGGCTGCCGGAGACCACGGTTAGCGATCCGTCCGCATTTACGGAATAAGCCGAAATCTGCTGCGTTCCGGTGTCCCCGATAAAAAGAAATTTTCCCGACGCACTTGCCGCGATCGAATCTCCGCCGATCACCGACAGAGGATTAAGGCCGATATCTGTGTAGAACCCCGTCGTGGGATCGATGGTGAAGCTATACAGCGTCGAATCGGCTGAGGGGATGTAAGCAAATTGTTTACCGACGATCACGATGCCCGTCGGAAAAAGTGGGACCGTCGGTGGCACAAACGCCGAGATCGGCGTGTACGTTCCGGCACTCTGGTCAAGCACTTGCAACGCGGTTCCCGCCGACCCCTGCCCGTTGGTGCTAAAGTCTGTGAAATAGGTGAAGGCCACTAGCCCGCCGCCGGTGCCGCCTCCGCCCTGGGTGATCCCGCCACCCGAGGATGTGCAGTTCGCGTTGCCGAAAGTAGTTCCGCAGGTGTAGTGCCCGCAACCGGTGAGCGACATTGCGATCAGAACCGCCACTGTGCTAAGAAGCGCTCGAACTTTCATTGCCATGAATCGCCTCCACCAAATCTCGCTGTCTCGCCGGACACCAGCCCCAATACCCGTCGGCCACTCGCGCTCGGCGCGTCCCAATCCTGATTTTTCGCCTGTTTCGGGAAACTCTGGGTCCAGTTCTTGCAGACAGAAACTGAAGAAACTCCTGTCTCACGCCGATCTTATGGAGCACCGTAACCAGGTGACAAGGTTACGAATGTCATAGCCTGCACCGCAGTCACTAACTCCATCCCGCGGTTTTTTGGCCAAGCACCTTCCGGATGTTTTCCGCGGGCTCTCCAGGATTTCTCATTCCCGGAGATTCGTAGTCCCCGGTTCATTTGCGGGGGATTTGTATCGGCGCATTTTTATCGGGGGGATTCCTATCGGGGGGCTTCGTATCGGCGCCGAATTCGTATTCGTCCGGCGGTTCGTATCAGGGCACGGCTTCAGCCATGCCGTTGAGCGGGTCCTTTTACCAAACAACCGCGGCTTCTGCCGCAGCGGTTCCCTGCAAACGAAAAGGCACGGCTTGCGCCATGCCTTGATTCAAAATTCTTAATTTTTGAGCGTCCGATCTACATCCCTTTGTTTCCGCTCGAAGGTGTGAAATGTAAGGTGAACGAATATCCCGGCAGGCTGACAGGGACGCTGTAATCCGCAGCCACATAGACCGCCGGCGCACCCGGAGTCCCGATCCGCTGCACCGTGACCTGCTCCGGCGTCAGCGTTATCTGATGTTCCTGAGCTTTCTTGACGACCTCGTCGAGTAACTGCTGATCCGTCTCGCGCGGATTGGCCCCGCCTAACATGGCAATATTCTTCAGGTCGTCCTGGAACGAATAGTTGGTCATTTCTACTGGAATGATCTGAAATCCAGCGTAAACCGTCCCGATCACGACCAGAAACCCGAAGATAGCTTTGACTGTTCCCATATCCGGCACTCAGCCCGCCGGACTGGAAAACCTTATCCCTTCCGGCCGAGCAACTCCTGAAAATGCTCTACTATCGAGGAAATCGTAGCATCGCGAACTTCGCGGGTCGAACGAATAACGACTTCCACCGTACCTTCGGTAACTTTCTTCCCGACCGTAACCCGATACGGGATACCGACCAGATCGGCATCCTTGAACTTCACTCCAGGACGCTCGTCGCGGTCATCAAGGACAACGTCGAAGCCGGCTTTTTCCAGCCGGTTGGCGATGTCTTCCGAGGCATTCCGGATCGCCTCATCTTTCGTATTCGTCGCCGAGACCACAATTTCAAACGGAGCGATCGCCGCAGGCAGCCAGAATCCGTTCTCGTCATTTCCCTGCTCCACCGCCGCGGTCAGGATGCGCTCGATGCCGATCCCATAGCTACCCATGATCGGCATGACTTCCTTGCCGTTCTTGTCGAGGACACGCGTACCCATAGACTCGGAGTAGCGATATCCGAGCTTGAAGATGTGTCCGATTTCGACCGCGGTATCGATGCGTAGCGGCTTGCCGCAGTTTGGACAGGCCTCACCCGCCGTCACCGAACGCAGGTCGACATAGGCGGTCGGATGGAAATCCTTCCCCGGCGTCAGGTTCTTTAGGTGATAGTCCTCTTTGTTCGCACCCGCGATCAGATTCGCGCGGCCCTCGAGAGCTCTATCGACCAGCAGCACTGGCTTGTCAGCGCCAGCCTTCAGATCGGAAGCCCACTCGATTCCGACCGGTCCAAGATATCCTGCGGGAGACTTGAACAGCGCCTTGATTTCAGCCTCGTCCATGGGACGAGTCGCAGCCGCCACCGTGCCGTTCAGCTTGGCTTCGTTCAACTGATGATCGCCGCGCATCAGTACGACGATGGCGCGTGATTTCTTCTGGCCTTTCTTGTCGGTCTCGTCCACCATTAAAGCCAAAGTCTTGATCTTGTTCTTGGGCGACACCCCCAGGAACTTCGCGACGTCTTCAATCGTCTTCTGCCCCGGTGTATGAACTTCGAGTGGCCTGCCGTCGCCCTCAGCAGCCAGATCGGTCACCGCCTCAAGCTTCGAAGTCGCCTTCTCCATATTCGCCGCGTAGTTGCATTCATCGCAGCTCACGATCTGGTCTTCGCCAGCCGGGGTCCGCACCATGAACTCGTGCGATTCCTTGCCGCCCATCGCCCCCGAGTCGGCTTCGACCACCATGTATTTCAATCCGCAGCGATCGAAGATGCGGCAGTAGGTTTCGTAATGCTTTTTATAGGAAACATCGAGGCCCGCCGCGTCGATGTCGAATGAGTACGCGTCTTTCATCATGAACTGCCGCACCCGCAGCAGTCCGGCCTTGGGGCGCGGCTCGTCGCGAAATTTCGGCGCGATCTGATACCAGATTTGCGGCAATTGCTTGTAGCTGCGCAACTCTTTCAAGGCAATGGAAGTCATGACCTCTTCTTCGGTCATGCCCAGGCACATGTCGGCGCCCTTGCGGTCTTTCAGGCGGAACAGATTCTCGCCCATGATCGCCCAGCGCCCGCTCGCCTCCCACACCTCGCGCGGATGCAGCGCCGGCAGCAGGAACTCCTGCCCGATCTTGTCCATCTCCTCGCGGACGATGGCCACGATCTTGTTGAACGACCGGTTGCCGAGGAAAAGATACGAATAAAGCCCCGCCGCAAGCTGCCGGATGTATCCCGCCCGCACCAGAAACTTGTGCGAGGCGACTTCGGCGTCCGCCGGAGCCTCGCGGAGGGTAGGTATAAAGAGTTGTGACCAACGATGCATAGAGTGAGGTCCGAATGGATAGAGTTTCTGATTGTAAATGATGAAACCGGAAGGCTTAGGCGGGGCGGCCCAGATCTACAAGACCCGCGCGACATCGTCAGCCCAAGTCGGGCTAAGAGCCATCAGCAGCTTGATCCCGATTTCTTTTGGCAGGCGGATCACAAGCTCTTTTTCTTCATCTCCATTGTCGATGGCCACATAGACAGGGGCCCTGAGACCAACATCACTTCTCTCTCGCTCAGCGAGTTCCCAATAGATGTGGACACACTTTCCCTCGCTCGTGCCGAGCCAGATTGATGATCGCGTGCTCATGAAGAATGTATCGGCAGAAGCGTTAGTGAGCTTGGGTCGGCATGCGCCCAGGGCATGCTCTTGGAGGAACTCTCGCCCGACCTACCGCGCCAGTTGCTTCAAAATCTCCCGCCCCAACTTCTGCGCCTCCCCGAAAATCTTCTGGTACTCCACAAACTGGCGGTTGAGTTCGAGCGCCTGATCGGTCGAGGGATGCTTGCGTAAGATCATGTCGCGCACGTGCACAGGATTGGGCAGGGTCGCGTCTTCATTCAGTTCTTCCAGCGCCGTGTTCGGATCGTAGTGATACATGGAAGCCTCGATTCACGCATCAGTCGTGATGTTTCAATCTCTCAATTCCCAAACTTCAAGGTACTGAATTTCCCTCGGTTGCGCCAGCGCTGCCCGCGATGGGCCGCCGACTCCTCCTCGATACTCAATTTCGGAACCAATCCATTGCAAAATGATGCCAACTGGTTTCGCGTGCCGAGGTCTTCGCGAGGGCCGCCGATGACGAGAGAGCAGGAAGAGATCGTTGCAGGCTTTCAGGAATTTTCCCGGACGGCAACCGGCAACTCCCTCATGGAGCACATGGCGCAACGCCTTCACCAAAAAATGGCGCGTTACAACTGGGTTGGTTTTTATCTGGTGGACCCAGCCGACGAAGGCATCTTGCTGGTCGGGCCGTACGTCGGCAGTTTCACTCCCAACGCCCGCATACCGCTGAGTTCGGGGTTGTGTGGTGCGGCGGCAAGCAGCGGGCGCACCGTCGTGGTCGATGACGTCAGAAAGGATCCGCGCTACCTTGCCGGATCGTCGCTCGTGATCAGCGAGATCGTGGTCCCAATCTCGGTTCGTGGAAAACTCGCGGGCGAACTGGATATCGAAAGCTACTTTCCTAGCACATTCAGCAAAGACGAACAAAACTTCGTCGAGGCATGCGCCAAGGTCGTGGAGAAAAGAATGACGAAAGGCTAGAAATCGGCTCGACCCCTCCTCACCACTGGCGGCGGCCGAACCGGTACTGAATGCTTCCCGTCACGCGAATGTTGTTCTGGCCTTGCAGCGCCAGATTCGAATCCACAAAGCTCGTACGCTGGTAGTCTGCCGTTCCCCGGATTGCGAAGGGACCGAAGAGTGGACGTTCCACGCCTCCACCCAATGCGTAAGAGAATCGGGTCTCATATCCCTTGAAAATCGCGTTGGTGCCGACCGGAACGGCGCTGTCGACCCAGGCGAGACCCATCAATCCGTGCAGAAAAACTTCAGTTCCCTCGCCCGCTTTCAGGTAGTACACCGGCCCCAAAAGCCCGCTGAATACGCTATCGCTGTGTCCCGTTCCCGGAATCGATCCCGCGTGCGCGTAGGTGAAATCCACCATCCCCCCCCACCGAGCGGTCAATCGAATCTGCCCGCTGGCGTCGAGGCCGTTCAGGTTCACTCGGGGCTGCGAAGGAGAGGTCTGGCTCATAAAGACGTAGCCGACTCCACCCTCAAACGTGGAGGCTGAAGCAACCGGATTCACGGTGGATTGCGCCCACAGCGCGCCGGAAATTTGTATGCAAAAAAAGAAGACCACAAAAAGAGACGACTGTGCCTTTAGGGTTCCCATCACACTTCCACTCTTGACTGGACCGCATTCATGCAAACACAAACGGCGCCCAGGGATTTACCGCAAAACAGGGTTGCTTGGTACGAATCTGCGCTGAACTGCCTTCCTCGACGAAGCAGCAACCACGGAGGGCAAGGGTACCCTCCAGAAGATTAACCCCTATTAGAAGAATATTATGCGGAAGTGCATTGCGAAAGTTACCTTTTAGGCCCTGATGGCGGTTTGAAGAAGAAATAAGACTAGAGCCTAAATTCTCCTTTGGCCATCATCGCAACCGGGACGAAGCCCCTGTGACCAGGGTATTCGACACACTTCTTTGCCGGGATGAGGCGATACGCGAGGACGTTTGAGTCTCCTGCGTGCCTTCGGCACTATCGGGAAGCCCATCGGCATCGGCCGCCCGCCGCAAAACCGGCCCCTTATTTTCTTCGTCCCCCGGATGGTGACGGAGGGTCGGTGCCCGGGCGGCCAGCAATCGGCCCTTCACCTCTTGAAATTCGTCGGTATCAAGAATGTAGCTGCCGCGGTTCGGCAGGTAGGTTGTGATTTCCTCTTCCAGACGCTGAATGCGGTCCTCGGTCAACGGATAGTCGGCGAAGCTGCGGGCAATCCTCTTTTGAAACGGAATCTTCGAGACCGTGTGGTAGCCGGGGACCTTGGCGAGTTCCTCGCTCCTACGAACTTCAACGGCATGGAGTTTTTCGAGTGCATCCATCATGGCCTGAGGATCGTATCCCGCGGCGTAAGCATACTCGATGCCGAGAAGATCGGCCTCGTACTCGGATTCGCGGCTGAACTTTTTTACCGACAACGGCCCGGCAATGCCTCCGGCATCGGCCACCCCGGCGCCGATCGGTCCGGCCATGAACGCGACCGAATTCACGATGCGGCTCATCTGCTTGCGTGACAGGGCCCGGGTCGCGTGGCGGGCGGCAACGTGCGCGATCTCGTGCGCCATCACCGTCGCCAGTTCGGCTTCGTCATCGGCTGAGACGATAAGCGCGCTGTCTACGTAAAGAAATCCGCCGGGCAGCCCGTAAGCCCGCGGAATCTCACCCGAATCCACCACTTTGATGGTGAATGGCACCACTGCATCGGAGTTCCCGATCAGTTTCTGCGCCAACCGGTTGATGTATTCGTTCACCACCGGATCTCTGACTGCCTTCATCATGCGGTCGAATGAAGCCGCAAGATTCTGCCCGAGTTCGTGTTCCCGCTTGAGCGAGTACAGATTGAAGCCATGTCCGATGTCGCGCTGGCCGATGCGCGTTACGTCGTATTTATCGAGCTTTTTCCCGCCGATTTCGGGCGTGGTCGCCTCCACCGCCGGCTGCGTGGAAACCCCCGGAGAATCTTTGGCCGCCACTTTTGGCGCAAGCAGTCCCGGAAGAATGCAGGCCAATGCCAGCAAGGCGAAAACGCGCTCTGGCTGCGGAGTTTGGCGGGAGACGGAAGAGCGTCGCATAGCTCACCTGCCCAATTGGGGACGAATTGTACAACGGAATGCGGCGCATACAACGAGGAAATCTAATCGTGCAGAAAGTTGCGATGTGCCTCACCGCCCTGTCATCCCGAGCCGCGTCATCCCGAGCCGCGTGTCATCCCGAGCGAAGCGAGGGACCTGGGTTCTTGCCGGCGCCACCACCTCTGCTCCGCGCCAGCCAAAACCGAGGTCCCTCGCTCCGCTCGTGATGACAGGCCCCTCACCCGCCTCAACCAGAGGAACACAGGCGGGAAAGAACCATGCCCTTACTTCGCCCGGTACACGGTTTTCCCTGCCACCATCGTCCAAACCACCTTGGTGTCGCGCATTTCTTCCGGAGGGACGGTCAGAACATCACGGTCGAGCAGCGTCAGGTCGGCGCGCTTGCCGGGAGCGATCACGCCAATGGAATCGAGATTCATCGCCTTCGCCGAATTGCGGGTATAGGCGTAGAACATCGCCTCCCGCGGCATCGCCTGCGACGGATCGAGGACCCCCTCTGCTCCTTTGCGGGTTTCTGCCTGATAGATCGCGCGGAAAACATTGGCCGTCGAGACCGGCCAGTCGCTGGCGCCGGAGATGATCCCGCCGTTATCGAGAATCGAGCGCGCGGGATACTGCCATTTGTAAATTTCGGGATCGAGATACGGCTTGAGAATCTCGATCGTATCGTTGCCGGCATCGGCCCAGAACAGTTGCAGCGCGCTGATCACGCCAAGCTGGCGGAAGCGCGGGAAATCTTCCGGCCTCACGAACTGCTCGTGGGTCAAGGTATGCGGCAGTTTCGACGTGGGATTGGCGGCACGCGCTGCGGCAATGCCATCAAGCGCCGCCTTGACCGCTCCGTCTCCGATCGCGTGAACGTGAATGATCAACCCCTGTTTGTCCGCGGCGACACACAGTTCGGCAAAAGTTTTGGGATCGAAAAGAAGGTCGCCGTAGAGCCCCGAGTTCTTGTAAGGCTTCGTGAAATGCGCAGTCTGCGACGGGAACTCGGCCACGCCGTCGGCGAAGATCTTGATTCCCGTGACGTGCAGGTGGGGAACGTTCTTATAGGCCTCGCGGGTCTTCTGGACGCCCGCCAGTTCCTCCGCGGGATGCTTCGACAGCACACGCGGGAAGGCGACGATCTCCGACTTGAGTTCGCCGTGATCGGCGAGCGCTTTGTAGGTCTCTAGAACATAGTCGCTGGCCAGCGGATCGAGCCAGGCAGTGATGCCCAGGCTGTATTCGTATTCGAGCGCGGCGCGCCCTGCCTTTAGCAGATCTTGGGGAGTGTATTTCGGCAGGATGGCATCGATCTTCTCCGTGCCTGCATCCACCAGGAAGCCATTCGGCTGCATGTCTTTCCCAACGCCGTAGTAAGTGCGCTCGGCGGGCGTGAGGCTCTTCAGATAATCTGCCGTGATGCCGGCGCGATCGAGAAGCACGCGATTGGCCCAGGCAGTGTGGCCGTCCATGCCGCGAAGCAGAACGGGCTGGCCCGAGTCAGCGCCCGCGCTGAAATCGGCATTCAGAACATCAAGATGCGACCAGAATGCGAGCGGCATGCCCTGCACTTCAATGATGTCGCCGCGCATGCCGCGCCGGGCTTTTCTTGCGTCGTCTACGAACGCAGGAAGGTGATCGAGCGTATCGACCTTATCGGTCGCGTCGGCGCCGATAAGGTTGAGCCCGCCGTCGATGGAGTGGCTGTGAGAGTCGATAAATCCTGGAAAGAGACTCTTGCCGTCAAGGTCGACCCGCTCGGCGCTGGACGAAACCGATTTCTCGACCTCCGGCAGGTTGCCGACGGCGGAAATCTTGTCGCCACGGATGGCGATCGCTTCCGCATAAGGGTTCTGCGGGTCGCCCGTAAAAATCTTCGCGTGATAAAGAATGCGCTCGTTGGCAGAGCCTTGCGCCCACGATGTAACGGAAGAAAGCAGAATCGACAGCGTTAGAATAAAACTGAAACGTGCAAGCAGTCGCGCCATGGGTTCGGTCCGTGATGCTGAATTGTGAAAGCGGAAGGCAGCAGACACTATACACGTCTGTCCCTCGGGATGAAGAGCGGCTCTACCTGGTGTTCATCTCCCCCGACTTCCTGGGGGAGTCTCCACTTCAGCAAAGGACTTCAGCTCGATCCGTGCAGCCGGGTCGTCGTCAATTCCAAACAAGTTGCGCGGTCCGAAATTAAGCGATTAAGAGATAAAGAGAATCCCACGCCGGCAGCGCAGATCGCGGCAGCCGGAATGGGATGGTTGTGCGCTCGTGGAATTTTCAACTACTTCGCAGGAACCAGATCAAACTTGCCTGACGATTCCTCGTAAAACAAAGCACCTTCCTTCTTGTCGCCACCGCTCCAGTGTTTATGGCCGCCCGGTACACGCAAGAAATCGCCGGCGCCTACACGCTTTTCACCGGCCTCGTCTTTGTAGAGATACGCGCCTTTCATGACGACGATCCAGACATCATTCGTGTGAGTATGCATCCCGTTGTCGTCCCCGGGCGCGAACTTTGTGAAGGTTGCGTGCGCGCCCTTCTGATCGTCGCCCCAGATAGCAGCGGACGAGACTCCTTTCGCGGTCTCGTGGAAATTGGCGTGGTCCGAGGACATGAAGATTACTTTCTCCATATCTTGTTGCCCTTGTACTCGTCCTACCGACCAGGCGATGAACATCAACGCCGCGGCCCCCACGGCTAGCAAAGATTGTTTCATGCTGCCTCCCTGCGGATTTGTAAGTAGTGTGTCGATTCGACTACGGGCGAAGTCTACACACTCGTGCTTCGCCGAGCCATCAAAAAGCACTTTGGCGTGGCGACAATCTCTTCCGGTGGTTTAGTGCAACCCTGGCGGCAATTCCGGCTCCGCCGAACCGTCGGTCCGCGCGTCGGAGGCGGCGAAGTTCATTCCGGTTTTCGTGTTGTGGTCGATGGCCTGGCCGCGGCCCATGTTCAGAGAAAAATCTCCGCGCACATTCAACTCATGGCCCATGCCGGTGAGTTGCTGGCGCACTTCGACGGGGACGCGGTCTTCGATGAGGACTTTGCAGCTCAGATTGAAGTTACTGCTTACGGTGAAGCGCGCAGTTTCCATCGCCGCTTGCAGATTCATTCCGTAGTCGACCACATTGGAGACAAACTGCGCGTGCGCCAGCGGCTGGTTGGCGCCACCCATGATGCCGAATCCGATATGGTCGTCGCCGTGTTCCATGAATGCGGGGATGATGGTGTGAAACGGCCGCTTGCGCGGGGCCAGCGCGTCGGGCTTGTCGGGATCCAGCATGAACAGCGCGCCGCGGTTTTGCAGAACGAATCCCATGCCGCGCACCGTGATGCCCGACCCAAAGGCCGAGTAGTTGCTCTGAATCAGCGAGACGATGTTGCCTTCGCGATCAACCGCGGTCAGATAAGTCGTGTCGCTGGATGGAGGAACACCGGCCTCAGGATTGCAATTCGCCTTCTGCGGGTTGATGAGTTGCGCGCGCTGCTTCGCGTAGTCTTTCGAGATCAGGCCCGCGACGGGCACCTTCGCGAAACGAGGGTCGGCGTTGTAGCGCGCCAGGTCGGCGTAGGCCAGCTTCATCGCCTCGATGCGCGTGTGAATTTCCGCGGCGCTCAAGGGGCCGGCCTTTGCGGGTTCGGACTGCTCCATGATGTTGAGCATTTCCAGAGCGGCCATGCCCTGTCCGTTGGGGGGAAGCTCGTAAACTTTCCATCCGCGATAGGTGGTTGAGATGGGCTCGACCCATTCGGCGGAAAATTCCTTCAGGTCGTCGGCCTGCATGGCGCCGTTGAGTTCACGCTCGGTGGCGAGAATGGCTTTCGCGATTTCTCCCGAGTAGAAAGCCTGCGGACCGCCAGCGGCCAGCAAACCCAGCGCTTTGGCCACGTCCGGATTCCTGAACAGCTCGCCCACCGCCGGCGCCTGATCGTGAACCAGGAAGACCCGCCGGGTTTCGGGATCTTTTTTCAAACCGTCGGCGGAGTCTCGCCAGCTCGCGCCTATCAACTCGGGCGTAGCGAATCCATTCTCCGCAAAGAAAATCGCCGGCGTGAACAGATCTTTCCAGGGAAGATGCCCGAAACGCTCGTGCAGCTTGTTCCATCCTTCCACTGCTCCCGGCACGGTGACTGAATCAATGCCGCTGCCTGGCATTCTGGTAGCGTCCTGGGCCTTGATGTGGGCGATGGTCAGGGCTTTGGGCGCCCATCCGCTGGCATTGAGACCATAGAGCTTGCCGGTCTTCGCCTCCCATACGATCGCGAACAAGTCGCCACCCATGCCGTTCATGGCGGGCTCGATCACGCCGAGCGTGGCATTGGCCGCGATGGCGGCGTCAACGGCGGAGCCTCCGCGGGAAAGAATTTCCGCACCTGCCTGCGAAGCCTGCACCTGGCTGGTCGCGACGATGCCGTAAGGAGAGATCACCATGCTGCGGGCGTTGGTGCGGTCTTGCGCGATCGAAGACGTGGAGAGTGCGAGCAGAACAAACAGCGGGATGAAAGAACGCGTCATTGCGGCTCCTGGAAGCGCATTGTGATTGGGAGCCGAGAACGTGTCAACCATGGAGCGCGTGGGCGAGGACGGCGCCAATTCCATTTCGGTAGTCGACGAGATTATGGGTACCCCCCTCCCCCCGATCTATTGGAATCATCAGGTTGCGCGAAAAACACGATTTGATCTAAGGGACACAATCACTTACGGGCAAAATCTTGAGCCGCAAGGCTTTGCGCGTGCCGAGTTACTTTTTCCGACAGGGTCACTCGACGAAGCTAGCATCGAGCATTTCGATTGTGGAACGCAAGGTCAGATGTCACATTGGCTTTGTGGAAAAGAGTGGGGCTGATCGAAAAATGGGAACGTCCCGTCTGGACCCCAAGGTTTTCCCAAGGTTTCCGGGCGGGTGGCCCAGCCTTTGGTTTCGTTTATACCACCGAGAACTGGGTGCCCCATCCTCGCGCGCTTTGCGAGAGCCTGCCTGAGCTTGTCGAAGGGGTGGGAGCGTTGCTGCGTGGAGCGCCGGTTTTGAAGTTGGCAAAATCTCATCATGCAAGCAGCATCGTACCCGCCCTTGCAAAAAACGCAAGAGCGGGGCACCCAATTTTGCGTTGGGTCGTGAGAAGTTCAAAGGCCGGGCCACCCGTCCCGCCCGGAGCGGAAGGTTTCTTAGCCTTTCGCTTTTTTCTTGTTATTGCGGCCTTTTCCGCGTCGAGTTCTGCCTTTATCTCGTCGTGTAGAACTTTCATCAGATCGCGCATTGTTCTGCCGAAGTTGTCGAACTCGGATGGTTCTTTCATTCGCTGCCCCCTGCTTTTCTCCGTGCTCTTTAAATGCATCTGCCAGACCAGTAAGTAAATCTCTTGTTACCGCGAAAGAGAAACCCTTCTTGTTGGCCATTGGAACCCATCTGCGCCAGTCTTGAAGAGTCAACGTTTGAGCGTCGGCCCGTTGCGTATGCCAGCATAAGAAATCCGCAGCTTGTAACGGAACGCGCTCTTTGGAACCAGGAATGAATTCCCCCACCAAGTGAATTAAATCTTCTCGTCCGATGTGACGCAATGCGTTTGGCAGGGAATCATAAAAGCCGCTTAGATGTTTGGTGATTCCAGCCTTGTTCTCTACGATGAAGTCCACCTTTTCGGCCTCGGGATGCCTGATTTGCACCCTACAAAGGACAGCATACGCATATGTCATAAATGCATAATAGTCAGGTTCGTAGCGTTTTATTCCTCCGGTTACAGCGAGCAGTTTGTGTGAAGCAAAGACCTGTCGAAACAACCCGCCATCGAGTGCGATTCTCACGGGGTACAGGCTTCCCATCGCTCCGATGACGCTTGCCGCTTCATCGAGACGGTTATCGGCTGCCAACTGCGTCAATCCGTACTTTTCACGGAATTTCTTACTCCGAATCTCTGTGACGTGTAGATAGGGTATGCGTGGGGGGCCGTCCAGCACACGAGACTGCCAAGCTGGAGCGAAAAAGCGCGACCAGTCGTCCTCGGGCGCAAGCCATCCGGTCACTTCAAACTGACACAGGTGATTCGCTCCGCTCCCCTCGTCGGATGCCGATACAAAAACGGCCATTCTTTTCTCCTGGGCGGGTGGCCCAGACTTTGGTTTCGTTTATACCACCAAGAACTGGGTGCCCCATCCTCGCGCTCTTTGCGAGGGTGGGAGCGTTGCTGCGCGGAATGCCGGTTTTGAAGTTGGCAAAATCCGATCATGCCAGCAGCACCGTACCCGCCCCTGCAAAAAGCGCAGGGACGGGGCACCCACTTTTGTTTTTGGGTCGTGAGAAGTTCAAAGACCGGGCCACCCGTCCGTCGTTTCTTCGACGATTCATCTTGCGTCAAAAAAAGCGGCCCGGCAGAAATCCGGGCCGCCAATGGTCAGACGTTCGTGCGGTCAGAATCGAAGCTGTGCGCGAATCTGCAAGGCGCGCGGCGAGGCGTCGGCGCCCAGGAACGAGCCGAAGATGCTGGTGGGCGTCGCTACCGTCCGGATCGAATATCCAAACTGCGGATTGGCAACGTCGCCGACCGGCTGGTCGAAGTTGGGATGGTTGAGAATATTGAAAGCCTGGGCG
>DASXDY010000090.1:0-30633 GCA_036490405.1 Candidatus Sulfotelmatobacter sp.
GGATTCAAGCTCGACACCGTCGGCCAGTTCAATCAGCAACTGGAGCGCGACTTCTCAGCCATGCCCGGAGTCAAGAATGTAGGCATCGCCCTCTACAGCACGCTCGAAGGCAACAATTGGGGAGAAGGCGTCTGGGTCGAAGGCCGCCCCGCGCCCGGCCCGGAGGACAATACCGGCTCTTCCTGGGACCGCGTCAGCCCGCATTTCTTCGCAACCGTCGGACAACCCGTCCTCCGCGGCCGCGGCTTCTCCGAGCAGGACACAGCCACCTCCCGCATGGTCGCCGTTGTGAACCAGAAGTTCGTGAAGAAATTCTTTCCCAAAGAAGACCCCATCGGCCGCCACTTCGGGACCGCCGGAGAAAAAAGCGCCTCTGACTTCGAAATCGTCGGTGTCGTCGCGGACGCGAAATACAACAATCCTCGCGACGAGTATCGTCCGATGTATTTCCGGCCCATCACTCAATTCAACAAGAACCTGACCGAGAAGAGTGCAATCACCGGAGAGAGCCGCTCGATGTTCCCCAACTCCATCACCGTGGAATTTGCCGGAGAAGCTTCCGCGCTCGAATCGATGACGCGGCGCGCACTCGGCAACATCAATCCCGATCTGACGGTGATTGATTTCCGCGCGCTCGACAATCAGGTCGCCGGCAATTTCACCCAGGAGCGCCTCATCGCCCGCCTGACCGGACTCTTCGGCCTGCTGGCGCTGGCCCTGGCCTCGGTCGGCCTCTACGGCATCACCGCCTACTCGGTCGCCCGCCGCACCAGCGAAATCGGCCTGCGCATGGCCCTGGGCGCAGACCGCGCCAAAGTGTTGACGCTGATCCTGAGCAAGGCGCTGGTTCTGGTTGGCCTCGGCCTGGCGATTGGTATCCCCGTAGCCCTGTTAGGCGGGCGCCTGATGAAAAGCCAGCTCTACGGCGTCCACACCTACGACCCTGTAACCATGATCGTAGCGGTAGTGGTCCTCTCAGCCTTCGCCGCCCTTGCAGGATTCATCCCAGCCAGCCGCGCCGCCAGCATCGAACCCATGAAAGCGCTGCGCACGGAATAAAACGTTGTCATGTTGAGCGAAGCGGAGAGGCGAGCCAAAGCGAGCCCCTCCGCGCAGTCGAAACATTCCTGCCGCAATCCCGCAACCGTAAGACAGGGGAACTCCGCAAGACAGGGGAACTCCGCCGGGTGCCCCATTTCTCGCGCGCATTTTGCGCGAGAAGTGGGGATGTGGGGCCGCGGACATTCCCGTCGGCAATCCCTCCCCAACGTTTTCCACATAAAAATATCCCAAAGTTGTGACGAACAACCTTTACTCTGAAAATCCAACCGCGCACAATCGATCTGTGCGCCAAACTCACCAACCCCGTACCGCTAACTCCTTTACCGCCAGGATTTTGCCTGTAACTCCCATGTTCTCAGGATTTTACCCGCCTTCGTCATATCAAATTTTGCCTAACTCCAACGCCTTCAAGAATTTACGCAGACTGAACAAAAACAATCGCACACCTGATATCGCCGCCTCAGGTTTGACCCCCCTCACTCCTGAAACTAGAATCCTTCGCGGAGTCCTCCGATGAAACGATTCGCCTGCCTTCTACTGTTCGCCGCCCTTTTGAACTTCACCGCCTTCGCCGACGACGACAAAGATCATCACCACCACGAAGACCTGACTGAGACTCAGCTGGGCACGGTCCACTTTCCGATCTCATGCGCCGCAAATGTCCAGAAGCCCTTCGCCCGCGGAGTCGCTCTGCTGCACTCCTTCTGGTACGAGGAAGCGGAAAAAGAATTCCTCGACATCGCCAAGGATGACCCGAAGTGCGCGATGGCCCATTGGGGAATCGCCATGAGCATCTGGCACCAGCTCTGGGACACGCCCAACGAAAAGGTGATCGCACGCGGCCTCGGGGAAGTGCAAACCGCAGAAAAGCTGGACGGGTCTGCGACTGCGCGTGAAAAGGCCTTCATCGCTGCAATCAAAGCGTTCTATAGCGACTCCGGTAAGCTGGACAATGCGGCGCGCGACAAAGCCTATTCCGACGCCATGCAGAAGGTGTACGAATCGAACCCGGACGACCACGAAGCCGCCGCCTTTTACGCGCTCTCGCTTCTGACCTCGGAGCCGCACAACGACGCAACTTTCGCCAACCGCAAAGCAGCCGCCGCAATCCTCGAGAAGCTTTTCGCCACCGAGCCGGACCATCCCGGAGTTGCGCACTATCTGATTCACGCCTATGACAAGCCGCAACTCGCGCAACTCGGCATCCCCGCCGCGCGCCGCTATGCGCAGGTCGCGCCCGCTGCGCCGCACGCCCTGCACATGCCGTCGCACATCTTCGCCCGCGTCGGTTTGTGGCAAGACGACATCAATTCCAACCTCGCCTCCGTCGCCGCCACACGCAAGACCGCTGCCATGGGCATGGGCGGCGAAGGCCACCAGTTTCACGCCCTGAGCTTCCTCGTCTATGCCTACCTGCAAAGCGGACGCGAAGCCGACGCCGCGAAGATCATCGAAGAAGTGAAAGTCATGCCCAAGATGCATTCCATGTATGGCGATGACTTCGATCCCCAGACCAACGCATTGTCGCTTTTCCCCGCGCTCTATGATCTCGAACTTCGCCGCTGGTCCGATGCCGCCGCACTGACACCGGTGCCCAACGCACTTCCAGGAGACGTCCAGGTCACGTACTGGGCCCGCGCCATCGGAGCCGCGCGCAGCGGAGATCTGGCGCAGGCCCACAAAGACTTGCGCGAGATCAAGACTCTGGAAGAAAAGTACACCGCGGAGAAAAAGCCCGAGTACGTGGAAGGCGCGGAGCAGGACTATCAGCAGGCCGAAGCCTGGATCCTGCATGCCGAAGGTGAAAACGACAAAGCCCTCGCGATACTCAAGACCCTTGCCGACAAAGACGACAAACTCGGGGATGAGCCTCAGGGCGTTCCCGCCCGCGAAATGCTCGCCGACATGCTGCTCGAAGCCAGGCGCCCGCAAGAGGCGCTGGTTGAATACCAGACCGACCTGAAACTCAGCCCCAACCGCTTCAACGCGCTCTACGGCGCAGCCCAGGCCGCGGCCGCCGCAGGCAAGCAATCCGACGCCAACGGATATTACGCGCAGCTTTTGAAAAACTGCGAAGGCGGCAGTTCCACGCGACCAGAACTGAGTCACGCAAAAGAGTTGGTGGCAAAGAAATGAAGTTTAAAGTTCTGACCCAGCTGCGCAGGGAACGCTGGCCACACGCTTTGTCATCCTGAGCAAAGCGAAGGATCTACGCATTCGCTTGCAGCACATGTGCAGCGGAACGTTCCATAGATCCTTCGGCGCGCAAAGTGCGCGCGCCTCACGATGACAAGAGCCGAAGCTTGATTGCCAATACGATGTACATCGCTATCGCCCCAATCAGCGCGTTGTACTCGCGATGCTTCAAATAAAGCTCCATCGAGAATCCGCCGCCGGCCTCGCCGACGTCAGCAGGACCGATCTGATGAGGAAAGATCCGCGGCAGCATGCGCGGGACCTTACGGACGTACTCCTCGAACTCGGGAAACTTCGACCGCAGGAATTTCTCTTCATCGCGAATGACGGGCAGATAAATGGCGAAGAACATCACCACCAGCGCGACTCCAATCCACCAACTGCGCGCCGCGACCGCGAATCCGATTCCCATGAGCAGCGAGCCGAGATACAGCGGATTGCGCGTGTAGGCGTAAGGCCCGGAAGTTGCCAGCGCCTCATTCTTCTTCACGTGACCGGAAGCAAGCGCGCGAATCAGCAACCCGGGCACAATCAAAATCGCGCCGAGAGCGATAAACCGCCACGTCGGCCGCGCCAGCCAGAAGAAAAGCACCGCCAGCACGAAGCCCAAAGGCACGCGAATGCGGCGCGCAATGCGTGACCACTCAGTCATCGATGTCACCAGTGTGGCGCGGACACTCCTGTCCGCGGCTCGCTTCAGCGAGCAATCTTCCCGCCGCAGCCACAACCTGCTCCACGCCAATTCCGAGCATACCTTCCTCCGGTTGGACACGCCGGGCATGCGAAGTCACGCTCTCCGGATTGCGCAGCACGATGCTGCGCGTTCCATACGGCCCGTTGCGCGCCGGATCGGTGGGCCCGAAAATCGCGACGACCGGAACCCGCAACGCAGCCGCCAGATGCAGCGGTCCGGTGTCACCGCCGACAAACAGCTTCGCGCGCCGCGTCAATGCAATCAACTCGCTGATCGAACAGCGGATCGCCTTGGCTGCTCCTTCACTCGCAGCCTCGGTATCGCGAGCAAGCTCGTCTTCTCCCGGACCGTAGTTCACGATCGACCGCAACCCAAGCGTGGCGAGTTCCCGAGCGACGAACCCATACCGCTTTTCAGGCCAGCGCTTCGCGCCCCATCCCGCGCCAGGATTCACAATCGCGAAATCGGCGATGCCCGATTCCGACAGCCAATGCTGCATACGCGCCTCAGCTTGCTCGTCATGAGGAAAGTGCACGCCAGGCGGCGTTGCTTTCGTCGCCATGCCATCGCCCCGCGGGCTCCATTCCACCACCGCTTTTGCGATCGAGAGATTCTGATCGATCACATGCGGATACATTCCGTTCGTGACCGCACGGCGTGTGTACCACAAACTCGCCGGCGATTCCCGCGGCTCGCTGGTTCCGAATATCACAGGCGCGCCCGACAATCGAGACAACGCTGCCGAACGAATTGCCCCCTGCAAATCCACCGCAGCCTGATATTGCGCCGAGCGCACATCGTTCCAAACCTTCGCGATCTGAGTCACCGTCGCAAGCGAGAACAAAGATTTGCGCCAGGCGGCGAGATTGACGGGGTGGACCCAATCCGCCAGTGGACGCTGCGCCGAACGCGGCCCCCGCTTGGGCGTGCCCGGCGCGCAGAGCAGTTCTGCCCACCGCTCTTCGATCAGCCAGCCGAGGCTTGCCTGCGGAAAAGTATCGCGCAGCAGCTGCGCGGCCGGCAGCGTGTGGATCACATCGCCCATCGCGCTCAGACGGACGATGAGAATGCGGTCGAGGTTGGAACTCCCGGCCGGCGCTCCGCTCAAGATTTCCTCGGAGAGAGCTTCGAGCGGATGATTTCGGTGGTCGAATGATCCTTCGGATCGCCGACAATTTCGACGCGCCCGCCAAATTCAGCCACCGTGTCGCGCTCGGGAACCGAGTCGGCAGTGTAGTCGGGGCCCTTGGCCTGAATGTCGGGACGAATCTCACGGACGATCGCGCGCACGTCGAGTTCGGGAAAAATTACGACAGCGTCTACGTCGGAAAGCGCCGCGACAATTTCGGCGCGCTCGTTCTCCGGCATGACGGGACGGCCTTCGCCCTTTAACCTCCGCACCGATGAATCGGAGTTGATGGCGACCACCAGTTTCCCGCCGAGCGCCTTGGCGCCGCGCAGATAGCGCACGTGACCCACATGCAGCAGATCGAAATTGCCGTTGGCCAGGGTGATGCGTTCGCCGCCGCGGCGCCATTCCTGCACGCGGACGCGAAGCGCGTCGCGGCCCAGAATTTTTTCTTGTCTGCTCACTCTTGTCCGCTCACCCTTGTCGCTTCAATGAGGTGTTGTAGCCGGTGGCGCCTGCTCGATTGCATGCAGCAATTCCTGGCGAGAGATGGTCGCCGTTCCGCGCTTCATCACGACGATCCCGGCGGCGTAGTTGGCCAGTTGCGCGGCTTCCTCGGTCGTCGCACCTGCTGCGAGTGCCGCCGTAAATGCGGCAATCACCGTATCGCCCGCTCCGGTCACATCCGCGACCTGGTCGGAGCCGAAGATCGGGATGTCCACCGGCTTGTGCTTTTTGTCGAAGGCCACCATGCCATCGCGGCCGCGCGTGATCACCAGTGATTGCAGCTTCATCTGCGACATCAACTTCTCGCCGGCGGCAACCACGTTCGTCCAGTCTTCTCCGATGTGAATTCCCAAGGCTTCTTCCACTTCCGGTTCGTTGGGCGTCGACGCGGTAATGCCCGTGTACTGCAACATGCGATACCGCGAGTCGAGAACGACCGGAACCTGTCCGAGCTTGCCCTTCTCGCGCAGTGCGTTCACGATCGCAGGAGTCGCCGCGCCATAGCCGTAGTCGGAGACCAGCAGCGCGTCGGACGCGTGCGCAAAGTTGCGTGCGGCCAGATAGAGCTCGCGGGTGAGATGGCTGCCCGGCGCTTCCTGCGGTTCGCGATCGACGCGCACCACCTGCTGGCGTGCGGTGTGAGTCATCCCGGCCAGGATGCGGGTCTTGGTCACAGTGGTATAGCTCTTGTCCTTCAGCACGCCGCTTACCGGAATTTTCTTATGGCGAAGATACTTCAGCAACATTCGTCCGGGCTCGTCGTCGCCGACAATACCGACCGGCAGGACATTCACGCCCAGGTCGGCGAGGTTGTTGGCGGCGTTCGCGCCGCCGCCGGGAACCACGGTCCGTTCGCGATGTTTCAGAATCAGAACCGGGGCTTCCCGCGAGACGCGCGAGATTTCGCCGAAGACAAATTCGTCGGCCACCAGATCGCCGAGGACGGTCACGGTGATCTTGGGAAACGCTTCGATGATCTTCCTGAGGCGTTCGCCTTCTCTTGGATGTTTGGTCATTCCAGCGCTTTATCGATACGCTCAACAACTTTGGTATGCACACTGCGTGGGCTAGACGCCCCGCGACAGCGGGCGGAAACACCGGCGCCACGGGTTCGATTCTCTCATGCGCTGTGCGTTTGTTCGCCGATCTTGCGCAGGATGGCATCAAGCGCGTTAGCCGCGCCGGTGAGTTCCATGCGCACGGGAACGACTGAGACCGGCTCAAGCGCCGTCAGATACGGGCCGAGATTGACGGCATCCTTCTCGGTTGTGACAAAGCCTCCGGCTTCACTGCGCTGCTTGAGCCCGAGCAACTCACGCACATCTTTTTCGCCGTATGCGTGGTGATCGCGGTAGAAGGCTTCGGCAACCGGCTCAATCCCTGCGGTGCGAAGTTGCAGAACAAAGTTTTCGGGACGGGCAATCCCGCAGAAGACCACCGGACGCGGCGGCACACCCGCGGGAGCAATGCCGCGCCGGACGCGCCAGACGGTTTTCCCTTCGAGCGGAAAATCACCGGGAGACGCGCCGCCGGCCAGCACAATGGCATCGGCTCGCCGCAGCGATCGCAACGGCTCGCGCAGGCGGCCGGCTGGGAGCAGCTTGCCGGTCGCATCCTGCGGTGTAACGAGCACAATATCGAAATCGCGCGCCAGGGCGCGATGCTGGAAACCATCGTCGAGCAGATGAAGTAGCGGGCCGAACTTCGATTCGGAAAATTTACCGGCTTCGTACCGGTTTTCGCCCACGATCACCGGGACCTGAAGCTTGCGGGCGATCAGCAATGGCTCGTCGCCGAACTGCTGGGGCAGGCCAGCGGGATCAACGAGCAGCACGCCGCGGCTTTCACGGCCGTAGCCGCGCGAGAGCACATCGAATTTCACTCCGCGCGCTTTGAGCAAATCTCCCAGCAGCATGACGAACGGAGTTTTACCCGATCCACCGGCGGAAAGGTTCCCAATGCTGATGACCGGACCTTGCAAACGATGGGCCGGCAGCCAACCCCGGCCATAGAGCGCGTTGCGCGCTCCAACCACACCGCCGTAGATGGTCGAGAGTGGATTCAATCAATCTGTGCCAATGGTGGAAACGGCCGTGGATTTGGCCTTGCCCTCGCGCTCGGCAAGGGCCGCCAGTGCCGCCAGCGTTCGCGAAGTCGCGCCCGTCTGCGATTGCAACGTTTCCTTTGCGCGACGGCCCAGGCCCTGCCGGTCGGCGTCATCGGCCAGCAGATGCATGAGCGCCAACGGAAGCTCCGCCAGCCCAACGATCCGTACGGCATCGCGAGCCTGAAACATGCCGACGATATCGCGGAAATTGTCCGTATAGTTCCCGGTCACGATCGCAACGCCATATTGGGCGGGCTCAAGGATGTTGTGGCCTCCCCGCGGAACCAGGCTTCCGCCCACGAATGCCACATCCGCCAGAGCATACAGTCCGGCGAGTTCGCCGATGGTGTCAAGCAGCAGGACTTTTCCCGCCAGCGGCTCTTCGTCCCACTGCGAGCGGCGATGCCATGGAATCCCCATCTCCCGGATCAACGAAGCCACCGCTTCAAAGCGCTCGGGATGGCGTGGGGCGAGAAACATCACGGCCCGGGGATGGCTGACCCGGATATTTTCAAACGCCTTGAGCAGCGGCGCCTCTTCGTCTTCGACCGTGCTGCCGCAGACCAGCACGGGCCGGGCGGAATCGCCGGCAAGGGTACGGCGGAGTTCCTCCACAATCGGCGGCGGCGTTTGCTCGTTGACGTCGAACTTGAGGTTGCCGGTGACTTCAATGCGTTGCCGCTCTGCGCCGATCGACTGCAATCTTCTGGCATCCTCGGGCGTCTGCGCCAGAAACAAATCCACATGTGCGAGCATTCGCCGCAGGGCCCAGCGATAGCGCAAATAGCGCGGCAGCGAGCGGTCGGAGATTCGAGCGTTGACCACGGCGGTCCGGGCGCCGCTCGCCTGCGCAATGCGCAGAAAGTTGGGCCAGAATTCTGTTTCGGCCAGCACCACAATTTCCGGCCGCAGCGCCCGAAAATATGAACGGACCGCGAACGCGAAATCCATGGGGAAATAAAACACGTTCTCGGCGCCGAAACGCTTGCGGGCCAGGTCCTGTCCGGTATCGGTGGTGGTCGAAACAACCACGCGATGTTGCGGAAAGGCTGCTTTCATCCGTCCGACCAGTCCACCGACAGCGAGTACTTCTCCGAGCGAAACCGCGTGGACCCAGATCACCGGCCGCGTGTCGGGCCGAAGCCGGACGGGGATTCGCCCCATGCGCTCGGCGAATCCGCGGCGGTATTTGCCATGACGCGCGGCCTGATAGAGCCAGTAGGGCAGGGTCAGCAGCATCGCCAAAGCGAGCGCCAGGCTGTAGAGAAGGTAGAGCAAGCTGAGTCATTCTAAACTGCCGATTCGGCGACAGACCTCTATAATTGCTGCATGCAATCCTTGACTTCACGAATGTTCGGCCGCCTGCTGGTGGCTGCGATCGGCTTGGCGTGGCTGGTGCCTGCGCTGGTGGCGGGAAAGAACTTCGTCAAGCCTGAGGCCAAGCCAGCGATTAATTATCCGGCGCACGATTTCCATCGCGACGAAAAGGTCGCCATCGCCGCCGATCCTTATGACAAGCCGGAAAAGGCCAAGATTTTCTCCGTCGATTTCTCCCAGCATGGGTTCCTGCCGATCTTTTTTATCGTGACCAACGACGGCGACCAGCCCGTCTCCATCGCGAACATGCAAATCACTCTGATCACGGAGAACCACTCCAAACTCACGCCGGTCACGACCGACGACCTTTACCGGCGGCTGACCAATCCACAGGTGAGCACACGCCCCAGCCCGATTCCGCTGCCGCACAAGGTAAAAGGAACCATCAGCCGGAAAGAAATGGATGAGATCGACTCTTCCCAGTTCGCAGCCAAGGCGGTCGAGCCCCATAGCACGCAGTCGGGATTCTTGTTTTTCGATGTGGGTGGAATCGGCTCTCCGCTGCGCGGAGCCAGCATTGACGTCACCGGAGTTGCCGATGCGAAGGGCAGCGAGCTGATGTATTTCGAGATTTTTGCGGACAAATATCTGGATGCGCCGGTGAACCCGTAGAAAAGATTTGGTAATTTTGTAATCGGGTAATTTGTAATTTGGACCAAACGACAGCGGCTTCTAATTTACAAATTACAAAATTGCCAAATTACCAAATTGCAAATTTGGCCTCATGCCCTTTGCCGAAACTTCCATTGCCGCGCATCCGACGTTTGAGCCTGTAATCGGGCTCGAAGTGCATGTGCATCTTCTGACGGCGTCGAAGATTTTCTGCTCGTGCTCGACGCGCTTCGGCGCGCCTCCGAATACGAACGTTTGCCCCGTCTGTCTAGGGATGCCCGGCGCTCTGCCGGTGCTGAACAAGAAAGCCGTCGAGTTCGCAACTCTCGCGGCGATGGCCCTCAATTGCCGCATCAACCAGACTTCGATTTTCGCGCGCAAGAATTATTTCTATCCCGACCTGCCCAAGGGCTACCAGATTTCGCAATATGACAAGCCGCTGGCAGAGTTCGGCTATATCGAAATCCCCGCAGCGGCTCTGAACTCGGTTAGCGAGAAACTGAGAACTGAGAACCGGGAGCTGAGCACTAAAAGAATCGGCATCACGCGCGTGCATCTTGAAGAAGACGCCGGCAAGAGCCTGCACGAAGGTTTCGCCGACTCTGACGAAAAAACCGCCATCGACCTGAACCGCACCGGCGTGCCTCTGATTGAAATCGTCAGCGAGCCGGATATTTCCACTCCCGATGAGGCATACGAATACCTGACGCGGTTGAAGGAAATCGTCCTCTACACCGGCGTCAGTGACTGCAACATGGAAGAAGGCTCGCTGCGCGCCGACGCCAACGTGAGCGTGCGGCCACGGGGACAAAAAGAATTCGGCACCAAAACCGAAATCAAGAACGTCAATTCATTCCGTTTCATTCGCGAAGCGATTGAGTATGAGATCGGGCGGCAAATTGATGTAATCGAATCCGGCGGAAAGATTACGCAGGAGACGCGGCTCTATAACTCAAACGAGGGAAAGACCTACAGCATGCGCTCGAAGGAGCAGGCACACGACTACCGGTACTTCCCCGAACCCGACCTGCTGCCTCTTGTGGTCGATGAAAAATGGCAGGCTGAGATTGCGCAGGCTTTGCCGGAATTGCCTGAAGCCCGGCGCGCTCGCATGGTGAAAGACTACGGCATCACCGACTACGACGCGCAGGTGCTCACGTTCTCCAAATCGCTGGCTGATCAATTCGAACAGGCGGCGAAGGCGGCGAAGAATCCCAAGCGGGTTGCGAACCTGGTGCAGGGCGAACTGATGGGGCGATTGAAAGCGAAGGGAATCGCCATCGAGGCGTCGCCAATTTCGATGGCTGGGATCGCGGCTTCGGCCGATCTTGTCGAAGCGGGAACAATCTCGGGCAAGATGCTCAAAGATCTCTACGACCTGAGCTTTGAGCGCGGCAAAGATTTTTCAGTTGTCTATGAAGAGGAAGGCCGGCCGCAGCAGTCCACCGATACGTCGGCACTCGAGAAAGTCATCGACGACCTGATCGCGGCCAATCCAAAACAAGTGGAGCAATATCGCTCTGGCAAAAAAACCATGCTGGGATTTTTCGTCGGCCAGGTCATGAAAGCCTCCAAAGGACAGGCCAGTCCGCAAATCGTGAATGAATTACTGCTGAAAAAGCTGGGGTAACGTGTATTCCGCGCGGAGTGGTTACCTTGGTTACGTGATCTTCGGCCTATCATCCCGATACGATTAAATCACCATGAAGTTGAAGTTGGATCGCATCATCAGCATCGCGACGCTGGTTGCGTCGCTGGTTGCCATCGTTCTTGTTCTGAAGCGCCCGACGCCGGTGGCGCATTCGCAGGCGCCTGCCGCGATTGCCGAGCACGCGCAGTCGTTCGATCAGAAGATGGCCGATTTCGAGCAGGCGACGCAGAAACCCAGCGCCGTGCCGCCGGTTGCGTATCACGGCATTTCCCCGCAGGGGGATTCGTCCGCGGACAGCGCGTCCGAGCCATCCAAGCCTGAAGTCCACATCAACTCCGACGAGATCAGCGCCGTGCTGGCGCAGAGTCTCGGCAACAGCGGACTGGCGCAACTGACGCCCGATTCCAGTATTGGGGGCGCCGCGCCTACCATTAAAGATCAGCAGGTCAGCTTTGATGGCGACGTGGTGCACGGGCAATTCCTCACTACGATTGCCGGCAAAGACGTTTGGATCACCCTTTCCGGCCACATCGGCGAGCAGAATGGATATGCGACGTTCGATCCCACCGAGTTCAAAGTTGGAGATCTGAACGTTCCGGTTTCGCTGGTGAACCCAGCCCTGCAAAAGAAACTATCCGAGCAGCGCGATCGCCTGAAACTTCCCGATGGCGTCGGCACCGTTAAAGTAGAGAATGGCGAACTGGTAATGCAGGGCAAGTAGCGAAGAAATTACTGCGCTTCCGTGCTATCGAACACTTTCCAGAGTTTATCGGCGGAAGCGCGGTAGACAATCCATCCCGTGCCTGCATCGGTGGTCTTGCGGAACAGCAGTTCGCCGCGGCCATCGCCATCCACATCGACCGCATCGACGAGATCGAGACGCGGTGTGACATCCAGATGGAATTTGTCCGTCACGCCGGAATAAATCTTCCGCAGGTTGCCGTACATGTCGGGATAGGCCACGATCAGTATGGAATATTGCATCTCGGTGTCGATGTCGGAATGTGCAGCGCCGGCAGCGGGAGGTGGCATGTGGGCTTCGGCGCGGAAGATGATCACCGGCTGGTTTGTGTTCCAAAGATCGTAGGCGACCATCTGGACCTTTTCGAAGATCGGCTCAGCGGGCTTCGCCGGACGCCTGGTCATTTGTCGTTTCGCGGATTGGGGAACGATCTTCGCCTTTTGCCGCGCTGCGATGTAAGTGCGCAGCTGGTCTTTGGCCGTTTCCATCAACTGCTTGCGGCGGTCGTCATCATCGCCCTTCAGCCACTCATATGTGTAGGACCGCGGCTGCGGGCCGCTCGCATCGGAAATTGCGGGGACGATCTCAACATGGGCATCGACGACGGCAGGCGACACCACTTTTGCGGCGCTGGTCGAAGTCGTCGCGCCGGGCTTGCTGTAGCCAGCCACCTCTTCGTCCGCGAACGATACGGCCGGTTTTCCGCGCCGCAGTCGCGGACGGTTCGCTTCGACAGTTCCGCTGTCGGAAGCGGGAACATCCGGCTGACTGCCGGCTTTCTTGTCAGTGGACTTGGGGTCTGTCGGCTTCGAGTCGGATGACCTGGAAGCGGCCGGCTTGGAATCCGAACTCTCTGTGGCTGGTTTGTCTTGCGCTGGCGGGGTTGAATCCGGCGGCGACACTCCTTTTTTCAAACGCGGCGGCTCATCGCCGTTGGAAGGCCCCGAGGATGCAGGCGGCGAGGAAGATGGTGCGTTCGTCGAAGGAGTCGACGACGGCGACGAACTTCCTGTGCTCGCTGGCGCCTTCTTCACCGCGTTGGGATCGTGCGTCAAACGCGGCGCTTCGTCCGTCGCATCGATTCCCACGGGCGCGCTGTCGGATTTTGTTTCTTTCGCAGCTGGTTCCGATCCAGCCGGACGCCATATGCCAGTCGCGATCCAGGGAGCCTGCGAATTTGCCGCATTGCTGTGCAGCGCACCGGACACGGTGAAAAGCCCCAGTGAACTGCCGGCGCGCTCGCCTTCATAGACGATGCCGGAATCCAGCGCCATGGGAACGGGATCGGCCTTATAGGCGCTTGCATCCCAGAACTTGCCATCGATCAGGATCGCGATCGGCACCATCGTGACTTTTCCGTCGGGCGTCATGCGCAGCACGCTGAGGGCGCGCGGGCCGGCATCTTTTTTCCTCGTGGCCTTGCGCTCTCCCGGCATGATTTGCGGGCGCTCTTCCTGCGCGAAGGCTCGCACCGCACAGAAAGCCGACCCAGCCAGCAGTAGCGCCCACGCACTCCGCCACGCGATTGTGCGGTGTAGAATCTTCCAGAATGCGCGTGGCTTCACCGCCTCCGCGCCCGATTTTCCCGGAGAAAATGCCATGAAAGTCAATGATAAGGCCCCCGACTTTACTTTGCAGGATGAGAACGGAAAAGAGATCGCGCTGAAGGACTTGCGCGGAAAAACCGTAATTCTCTATTTCTATCCCCGGGCCGACACGCCCGGATGCACCATCGAGGCCTGCGAATTTCGCGACTCATACAAAAAGATGCAGAAGACGGGCGCCGTGCTGCTTGGCATATCCCCCGATACCCCCAAAGCGCAAAAGAAATTCCAGGATAAATTCAGCCTGCCCTTCACTTTGCTGGCCGATGCCGACAAGAAAGTCGCGGAAGCCTTCGGCGTGATGAAGGAAAAGAACATGTATGGCAAGAAAGTCTGGGGCGTGGCGCGGACGACCTTCGTCATCGGGCCAGACGGCAAGATCGAGCATATTTTCGAGAAAGTGAAGCCCGAAGGCCATGCGGAGGAAGTACTGGCTTATCTGAAGGATTCGGCCAAGGGCGCTGCCTAGACAATTCAGGTCCCCACTCTAAAGTCGCAAAAAACGCGACTTTAGCATGGACCACCATAGGACTTTTGATTCGGGAACAATTCTCGCCCTCACTTCGTACTGTTGATTGGGGATTGTTGTCCGAACGCCGCTTGTACAGGAGCACAACATGCGCGGTCTCGCCTGTTTCGCAGCCTCAGCTACTCTTTTGCTCGTCTGCGCCTTCGCCGGCGCAGCTTCCGCGGAAGATCACAGCTCCATCGTGATCGTGTACAAAGATGGTCATCGTCAAAGCCTCGCCAATGCCGAGATTGCGCGCATTGACCTGAAATCTCCCACGATTGTCTACCGCGACGGGCACCGTGAGAAGACCGGCGAAATCGATCACATCGAATTTGGCGAATCCGGCCTGACTGTCAATCTTCCCAGCCGCAATCATTTCATCGGCAAATGGCGGGTCGGCGAGGGCAACGGAGATCACTTCTATATCACTCTCGAACCCGGCGGCGAAGCCAGGAAGTCGATCGGCGAAGAGCATGGCACCTGGACCCTGGTAGACGGGGAGGCCCGGATCAACTGGGACGACGGCTGGCACGACGCCATCCGCAAAGTTGGCAGCAAGCACGAGAAACTCGCTTACGAGCCCGGCAAGACCTTCGGCGATACGCCTTCGAACGTGACCAACGCCGAGAGCACCGAAGCCAAGCCGATCTAGGGATTCTCTCCGTTTCGAAACCCTGGCCACGGATCTGCACGGATTTTCACGGATCGATTCTTTCCGTTTAAGATTCTGCCTGTGGCTGCTTCAGTGAAGACCGTTCCGTCTGCGTTGATCCGTCCGCTCGATCGCCAGTTCTACGATCGCGATCCCAAGCGCGTCGCCCGCGATCTCCTGGGAAAGGTCCTGGTGCGCCCCGCCAAAGGCGGACCGCTGACCGGCCGCATCGTGGAAGTGGAAGCCTACCTCGGCACGAACGATGCCGCCGCCCATTCGGCCGCCGGCAAGACGCTGCGCAATGCGGTGCTCTTTGGCCCTCCCGGCTACGCCTACATCTACTTCATCTATGGCAACCACTACTGCCTGAATGTCTCCTGCGAACCGGAAGGCCTTGCCGGAGGCGTATTATTCCGCGCCCTGGAGCCGCTTTCAGGGATCGAAGAAATGGCGCGCGGGCGGGGAATCGAGCTCGAAAGCAACCGCGACTTGCGCAAACTCACCAGCGGGCCCGGACGTCTGTGTGAAGCTTTTTGCATCACCCGCGCCCGCGATAACGGCTGCGATCTCACCAGCCCCAAAAGCGGCCTTTGGATTGGCGATGATGGCTTCCGCGCTCCCAGGATCGGGCTCAGTCCCCGAATCGGCATTACCAAAGCGGCAGAGCGTCCATTGCGGTACTTTGTCAGCGGAAATCCTTTCGTTTCGGGCCGGAAGACTCTGCCTGGCATTTGACACGCGGGTGTAGACTACCGGACGGGTCTGAAAGCCAAAAGCCTTGCCAGGAGCGGATTACAGCTCTTGAGGGGCGGCAGCGGCGGGGCCGCGTATATTTTTTCGCAACCTGGGCAATCGCTCAAACATCTGACGAAACAAGGGAGTTCCGCGTGACCGGTTACACGCGATTTCCAATCCTCGTCGTCCTCTTCACGGCAATGTTCGCCGCCTCGCTTCCCGCCGAAGACGGCGGGGTGGCGCCGGTTTCGGCCTCGACACCTTCCTATATCCTCGTCGGCTTCGTTGGTGGATTTGTCCGCCATGACAACCAGCATCAAGGGCCGGTACAGCTGGCCGCGAGCGCTCGACGCAACCTGCCGAAGAACGCTTTTGTGCAGGTGTTCGAGAACCGCCATCGCAAGGACGCTTACAAAATTATCCTTCACCTGCTGGATCGCAATCACGACGGCGATCTCAGCACCGCAGAAAAGTCGCAGGCGCGCATCATTCTGTGGGGCCACAGCTGGGGAGCGTCGGCCGTGGTCTTGCTGGCCCGCGAACTGAAACAGATAGGCGTGCCTGTATTGCTGACGGTCCAGGTGGATAGCGTTGCCAAACCCTGGCAGCACGACGATGTCATTCCAGACAATGTCCTGGCCGCGGCCAACTTCTATCAGCCGCACGGCTTCATTCACGGGCGGCAGCAGATTCACGCCGCCGACCAATCCAAGACGCAAATTCTCGGCAACTACCGCTTCGACTATCGCGAATCTCCGGTCAAGTGTGAGGGAGCATCTTGGTTCGACCGCACGTTCACGCCCGATCACATGCAGAGCGACTGCGATCCGCATTTGTGGTCGCAGGTCGAAGGCCTGGTCAGGCAGCGCATGGGAACGGAAGGCGGGGCGATGGCGGCTGTAGCCGGGCAGTAACTTTCTTCAGATCACATCCACAATCGGGATGAGCGCTACCACCAGGGTTCCGGGCTCGGCCTTGGAGATTCTCAGCTCACCGTTGAGCTGCGTAAGGCGCTCTCGCATGCCGCTGATGCCGACGCCCGTCGCCGCAAGAGAGCCGAGTTTGTGGTTGGGAATGCCCTTACCAAAATCTCTAATTCGCACGACGATGCTGTCCAGTTCCTGGACCAACTCAATTCGCGCATCCTGGCTTTCGGAATGGCGGTACACATTGGTCAGCGACTCTTGGATGATGCGGAAGATCGCGGTTTCAACGTCCCGCGGAAGGCGGGGAAATAAGCTCGGCTGGTAGTCAAAAGTGATGCGCACCTGCCCTCTGTTTTGCAGGCCTTCGAAATACCAATGCAAGGCGGGCAGCAATCCGGACTCGTCGAGCAGGGGCGGATGCAGTAGATAGGACAAGTTTCGCACTTTGTTGAGCGCGCTCGCGGTCAACTCGCGCGCTGACAGAAGCTGTCCCTTTTTAGGGCCGGAGTCATCCTGAATATCCAGCTCGAGCTTCAGCGCGGTCAGCTCTTGTCCCAGGTCATCGTGGAGCGTGCGCGCCATCCGCCGCCGCTCATCATCCTGCACTCGTAACAATTCGGCGGATAGTTTTTGCAGTTCCCGGGTCCGCAATTCGACCAGCCGTTGCGATTCCAGCAGTTCATTTACCCGTGCCCGCAGTTCGCGGTTGAGTTGCCGCGAGCGTTCTTCCAAAGTCCTTCGCTCGGTCAGATCGCGAGTCACTTTGGAAAATCCGCGCAGTTCACCGGAAGAGTCTCGAAGCGGCGTGATGACGACGTGCGCCCAAAACGTCGCACCATCTTTGCGAACACGTAACCCCTCATCCGCGAACCGGCCTTCTTTGGCAGCGATTTCCAGCTCGCGGTCAGGCCATCGTGTTTCCTGGGCTTCTTTTGGATAGAAAGTAGAGAAATGCTGGCCGATGATTTCGTTCGCCTGATAGCCTTTGATTCTCTCCGCGCCCTGGTTCCAGGTGACGACCCGGCCATCGGGATCCAGAAGGAAAATTGCGTAGTCTTTTACGGACTCGACGAGCAGGCGAAATAGCTCGTCACTCTGGCTGAGCCGAGTGCCGAGGGCTTTCCCGGTTTGAGGTCTGTCGGGAATCAAAATTTACGCTGTCTGCTTTCTTGGCGGTTTCTCTTGTTTTACCCGGGAGAAAAGGGAACGCGTCCAATCTGCAGTGGTTACAATACTAACCCTCTGGCCGCTGCCCCATACAGGGTTCCATGTAGTGCCCGTTTCGTTGCTAGCGCGGCCGGGTGATCGCTCCCTGCGAGGCCGATGAGACCAGCGCCCCATACTTCGCAAACACTCCGGTGGGATACCGCGGCGTCAAAGCCTGCCACTGCGCCATGCGCTGGCGCAGCTCGGCGTCGCCGATCTCGACTTCAAGCACGCGCTTGCCGATGTCGAAGTGCACCATGTCTCCCTCGCGAAGCGCGGCGATCGGCCCGCCCAGCGCGGCTTCCGGAGAAACGTGCCCGGCCATCAGGCCGCGGGTTGCGCCGCTGAAGCGCCCGTCGGTGAGCAGGGCGACAGTTTCGCCAAGGCCTTCGCCCACCAGCGCTGCCGTAACGCCAAGCATTTCCGGCATGCCCGGCCCGCCTTTCGGGCCTTCGTTGCGGATGACGACGACATCTCCAGCCTTAATTTTCTTGGCGGTTACGGCAGCCATCGCATCCGCCTCGGAGTCGAAGACGCGAGCGGGGCCGCGGTGTTCAAGCCGTTCGTTCTTGCTGATCTTGATGACACAGCCTTCGGGCGCGAGATTGCCCTTGAGAATCACGAGGCCGCCGGTCTTCTTCAGCGGCTTGTCGAGCGGGACGATCACTTCCTGTCCTTTCGTTTCAACCGCGGCTTCGGCCTCCGCACCGATGCTCTTGCCGGTGACGGTCTTCGCCGATGCATGCAGATACTTGCCATCGAGCAGGCGCTTGGCAAGCAGACGGATTCCACCCGCGCGATGCATATCGGAGGCAACGAATCGTCCTGAGGGTTTGAGATCTGCCAGCACCGGAGTGCGCTCGCTGACGGTCTGGAAGTCGTCGATCTCAAGCGTGACGCCAGCCTCACGCGCAATCGCCAGAAGATGCAAGACAGCGTTGGTCGAGCCGCCGGTTGCGGCGACAGATGCGATGGCATTTTCAAGAGCTTCGCGGGTGAGAATGTCCCGCGGCTTCAGCCCAGCCTTCAACACGTCCATTACGATCTTGCCGCAGTCGTGCGAAGCCTGATCTTTGTGCGCATCCATGGCAGGAATGCTGTTGTATCCCATCGGAGACAGGCCAATTATCTCCATCACAGTCGACATGGTGTTCGCGGTGTATTGTCCGCCGCACGCTCCAGCGCCGGGGCACGCGACATCTTCCAGTTCATGCAGCTCCGTGTCGCTCATTTTTCCCGCGATGTTCGCGCCGATGGCTTCGTAGACATCCTGAATGGTCACATCTTTGCCGCGATAGTTGCCGGGAGCAATCGTCCCGCCGTAGAGCACAACACCGGGAAGATTCATGCGCGCCAGCGCCATGGCCGCGGCGGGAATGGTCTTGTCGCATCCGACCACGCAGACCACCGCGTCGAACATCTGTCCGCGGCAGACCAGTTCGATTGAATCCGCGATCAGTTCGCGGCTCACCAGCGACGCCCGCATGCCCTCCGTGCCCATCGTCTCGCCGTCGGAGATGGCGATGGTGTTGAACTCCATGGGCGTACCGCCGGCTTCGCGAATGCCCTCTTTCACCTTCGCCGCGAGCCGGCGCAGATGGAAGTTGCAGGGCATGGTTTCAATCCACGTATTGGCCACCCCGATCAGCGGACGGCTGAGGTCGGCGTCGGTGTATCCCACGGCCTTGTACATGGAGCGCGCTCCGGCGCGCCGGGGGCCTTCAGTGATGGTGCGGCTGATGTGCTTGAGATCATTGCTCTTGGAATCCATGGTTCAGAAGATTACAGGAGAGAGGAATCAATGGACAAACCGGGAGTCGCAAGAATCGGTGGTTCAGCTCGTGACTCCGCTATTCGTGCTCCCCGAGTGCGGGCGTAAGATCTCGCGATGGCTCCGCGATCTTCCAGCCTCGAAATGAGCAGCCAAAGCATTAGAAGTATCTCTCCGAAAGACGTGAGTCTGCACGGTTTGTGCGATGTTGTCCGGGACCACCAGCTTCGGGTAGATCGAGAACTCAGCGTAAGTGCCTGGGCCAAGCAGATGATCGAAACCGGCGATCATCGCGGCCTGCCGCAGGGTCAATCCTTCGCCATGAACCTGAATCGTCGAATTCATGGCGCCATGCACAACTATTGCGCAAGCGCATCGCGATTCTGCTTCGCCCAATCGCTGTCCGCCGGCACTGCTTTCAGGGGCGGGCCGCCTTGGGTTCCGCAGGCGCAGGGGCCCTCCATTTTTGCCTCAGTCATGCAGGAGCAAGACTTGTCTCCCAGGCATGCACAGACGTAAACAACCTTCTTTGCTTTGGCCTGCTTGTCCTTGTTTTTATCAGACTTGTTCGAAGATCCAGCTCCCGCCGCTGTGAACACCAATAACAGCAACAGGCTAAGAACAGAAATGAGCTTCAGCGGTGCTCTCATGCTTGCCTCCAGGGCAAAATTCGTCATGCTCCATTATGCCCGTTCAGCAAGCTTCAAGAAATATCCATTTGTCGCGCGAGAGACATAACCACTGCGTGACACGGGGATGTTGGGCGGATTGCCCATCCTCATGTAGTTGATTCTGTGTTCAAGGGAGCGTAACGAAGAGGCTAGGTCGGCCATTCCTGACCATCTGGAACTCAAGTCCTTTGATCGGCGGGCTGTCCGCTGCCTTCATCCGCTTGCACTCTTCGCCATCTCGGAGCGACCGTCCTCTTCACTCCCGGGCCCCTCATGACGTCGACGCATGCCAGCGTTCCGCGTTGCGTGAGTCAGCCGCAACCAATAAAAACGGGGAACCTGCCACACAGGTTCCCCAATGTGCATGACGCTTGCCCAGGCTCGTCATGCTCCCTGCTATTTCGAAGTTAGGCGCCCGCGGCCGCCCGGGATTCCCCCAACGAGACTCCTGCGGGAGGATGTGGCGCCGACCACTCGGCGGCTTGCTCCGCGCCCGGACCCACGTGAGTGACATCCATGATCGAATACCATTCGCGATGCAGTTGGCCGACCTGCTTCTGATTGACTTCGAGCGACAGCGTGACCTGGTGATCGCGCTCCGCCGGCTCAGCCTTTACCGCCGGGATATCGAGTCCGCGGCGCGAAGCCGCATTCAGAATGCGCATCAGCGTGCCCTGGGTATTGCGATAGCGAATGTGAAAGGTCTGCATGCTTTCTCCAATTATTGCGTAGGTTCTTCTTCCAGCAACATCTCCGATAGCGCCGCGCCCGCCGGGACCATCGGATATACGTTTGCTTCCGGAGCGCAATCGAACACCAGCAACTCCGGGTCGGGCGAGCGCAGGAAGCGGTCGATCTGATCTCCAGTTTCCTGCGCCACGGGAAATTCCCGCATCACATCTTCCTTCATGCGGAAACTGGGAATCTTGTAGGCCTTCGCGATCTCCACGAAATCCGGATTGTCGCTCAAATCGGTTTCGGCGTAGTTGCGCTCGTAGAACAGCTGCTGCCACTGCCGGACCATGCCGAGATATTTGTTGTCGACGATGACCATCTTCACCGGCAGGCCGAGACGGTGCACCGTAGCCAGTTCCTGAATGTTCATCTGAAATCCGCCATCGCCCGAGACGCAGAGCACGCAGGTGTCCGGCTTCGCAAGCTGCACGCCTACCGCGGCAGGAAGAGCAAAGCCCATTGCTCCCAGCCCGCCTGAGGTGATGAATCCGCGCGGCGACGATGAGCAGTAACGCTGCGCGGCCCACATCTGGTGCTGGCCCACATCGGCGATGATGACGCTGTCCTGCGGCAAGCGGCTGAAGAGTTCGTCGAGGAAACGGATGGTCGGCTGCGCCAGCCCGCGCGGATCGAGTTCAGCGCGTTCTGCGCCGCACGCAACTGCGCGCCAGTCCTTGAAATCGGGAAGCGTGTGCCGCCGGAGTTCCGAAGCGAATGCCGGAATCGTATCCGCGAGGTCACCAACGACCGATATTTCGCCCGGTCGTACGCGGTCAAGTTGGGCCGGATCAATTTCAAAATGCACAATCTTGGCGTGGGGCGCAAAGCGTGTCGGTTCGCCAGTGACGCGATCGTCGAGCCGCGCGCCAAAGATTAGCAGCAGATCGGTCTCGTTCAGCGCAGTGTTGGCGGCGCGCGTGCCGTGCATGCCGACCATCCCCAGGTAGTAGGAAGATTCCGGCTCAACCGCGCCAAGGCCGTGGACGGTCGCGAACGTCGGAATATTCAGTTGACCCAGCAGGCCCCGGAGTTCAGAAATCGCGCCGGAAATCTTCGCACCGGCGCCGACCAGTGCCACCGGCTTCGACGACTTCTGCAACAACGCGACGATCTTGTCGGTGAATCCAGCTTCGGCCTTCGCGTCGGAGGGACGGGCTTTCGGCGTGAACTTGACCGGCCCGGAGAATTCCTTCTTCGCCTTCAGCATGTCGGTGGGGATATCAATCACCACCGGCCCCGGACGTCCGCTCCGGGCCCAATAAAATCCCTCCGCAATCGCTTCGGGAATTTCATCAAGCGTGCGGACCAGGCGGCTCCACTTCGTGAGCGAAAGCGTGACGCCGAAGACGTCGGTTTCCTGAAACGCGTCAGTTCCGATCAAAGCGCTGCGGACTTGTCCCGTGATGCAGACGAGGGGAACGGAATCCATCTTCGCGTCGGCAATGCCTGTCACCAGATTCGTCGCGCCGGGGCCGCTGGTTGCCATCGCGACGCCAACTTTGCCCGTGACGCGCGCATAGCCCTCAGCCGCGAAAACGGCGCCCTGCTCGTGCCGCGTGAGAATGTGCCGCACGCCGCTGCCGTCGAGCGCGTCATACAAAGGCATGATCGCGCCGCCGGGGTAGCCGAAAACAAGATCCACGCCCTCTGCCCGCAGGCACTGCAAGACGATGTCGGCGCCTTTAATCATTGCTGTTCCATACCTGTCATCACCACACCTCTGTCATCCCGAGCGGAGCAAAACAATTCGCGCAGCGAAAAAGTTTTGCGGAGTCGAGGGACCTTGCGTTCCGGTCCCGCCACCAATTTCTACGCGCTCACCAACTGCTTCGGAGCCTCCGCCGGTTTCTTGCCATCCTTCGGCAGCCAGCTCATCATCCCGCGCAACTGTGCCCCAACGATTTCAATCGGATGCTGCTTCTCTTTTTCCCGCAGCTGATTGAAGTTCGGGCAGCCTGCCTTGTTCTCGGCAATCCACTCCTGCGCGAACTTTCCGGACTGAATGTCGGCCAGCGTCTTCTTCATCGCCTGCCGCGTCGCATCCCCAACGACCTGCTCGCCGCGCGTCAGGTCGCCGTATTCGGCGGTATTCGAGATCGAATAACGCATGCGGTCGAGACCACCTTCGTAAATCAGGTCCACGATCAGCTTCACTTCGTGCAGGCATTCGAAGTACGCAATCTCCGGCGCGTAGCCCGCTTCGACCAGCGTTTCGAATCCCTTCTTGATGAGCGAAGTCAGGCCGCCGCAAAGGACCGCCTGCTCGCCGAACAGGTCGCTCTCAGTTTCTTCCTTGAAAGTGGTCTCCAGCACGCCGGCGCGGGTCGAGCCAATGCCATGCGCGTAGGCGAGTCCGAGTTCGTGCGCATTCCCGCTGGCATCCTGATGGATCGCGAGCAGCGACGGCACGCCGCGGCCTTCGCTGTAAACCCGGCGGACGAGGTGTCCCGGGCTCTTGGGCGCGATCATCACCACATCAACGTCAGTCGGCGGAACGATCGTCTTGAAATGAATGCTGAATCCATGCGAAACGCCGAGCACTTTGCCCGGATGCAGATAGGGCTTGATCGACTTTTCATACAACTCGCCCTGGGTTTCGTCGGGAGTAAGCAGGTGGATCCAATCGGCGCGCTTCGCCGCCTCATCGGGAGCGACCACAACCATGCCGTCGGCGCGCGCCTGCACTGCCGACTTGCGCGTCGGGTCGAGGCCAACGATGACTTTGAAACCGCTGTCGCGGAGATTCTGGGCCTGCGCGTGTCCCTGGCTGCCATAGCCGATAATGGCGATGGTCTTGCCCTTCAGGACCTCAGGCCGCGCGTCGCGTTCGTAGAAAATGGTGACCACCGGGTGCTCCTCTCAGAACCATACGAAGAAATGGGTTAATAACGGCAAACCGACCGGTCGGTCGGTATTCATGAATGCTACCCGCAGGGCTAAGGCGGTGTCAAGTTGGTTTTGAGTGGCTAGGCGGCGCTGCCCTTCAGAATGCGCAAGTTCGATGGGATTATCCATGGATTCGAGGGGCAGTGGGCGTCCGGGGCGGCGCGTCTTCGGAGTCTGAAATCGATTCTTGTATTTCCTGTGCGTCAACATGCCATGTTCACATTGACTTGCAATTCCTGTTTCTGAAAAACTAAGCCGTCGGTGACCGATTTCTGGCGTCCCAGCCCCGATCACATCTTGCTTCGTGGAACTTTTTCTCAATCTCGCATGGCTCCTTCTGGTGTTTCCCGCCTCTTGGCTATGGTGGCGTAAGGACATCCATGTCCGCCGAAGATTGTCTTCCGCCCAGTGCCTGATGGCGTTGGGTTGCGTGCTCGTCGTTCTTTTCCCGGTAGTTTCAGCGACCGACGACCTGCACGCCATGCGGGCGGAGATGGAAGAATCGCCCATTAGCAAACGGAGCATCAGCCAGAAAAGCGGAGACAAACCGTCCCCCTGGAAGTCGCATAATCAGTCCGCTCTGATCTTCGCTGCCATTTCGCTGGCACCGTTGGACGGAGGCTGGAATCCAATCCCGACCGTTTACTTTCCTTCACGTGCATCGAGCATTACCCGACAGCCTACCCGTGCTCCTCCCCTCCTGCACACCGCCTGATCCTTGTTCGGATCACGCCCCCATAGAAAGTTTGTCAGCCGCGATATCGAACTGACGCAAGTCACTCAACACAGCATTTGTGCGGTCCCTTCTCCGCGCGATCGGCAGGCGCAGACTTCACGCTCAACCCGTGGAGCCGCTCGAGGTCATTCCATGAAGAAGTATTTTCAAGTTTTTTCCAACGTAGGAGCACAACGGGAATCGCCGTCTTCGGTCCCTCGCGGCATGGAAATGAGGTCCTCCCTCATTCTTGCCGGAGTTTGGTTCCAGCTTGCCTGTTTACGTGCAGCCATTCCGCCCATCATTTTGCTGGCAGTTCTCGGTAACGGACTGGCCTGTACCAAGGACACTCCCGCGGCAACCAGTAAGCCTCCCGTTACCGTCGATCCGGACCTTTTTGACACGGATCACCCAGAGCTGTTCAAGACCGCCAAGGCGGAATCCCGGGCTTTACCAACTCAGGTGAGTGCCAACGGCACCGTATCCCCGGACGTAAACCGCATGATTCACGTCACCTCACTCGGTGCAGGCCGTGTGGTTGACCTCAAAGTGAAGTTAGGCGATGACGTCCACAAAGGGCAGATGCTCGTGGTGATCTCCAGCCCCGACCTCGCCGGAGCATTTTCCGACTTCCAAAAGGCGAAAACCGACGAAGTTCTCTCGCACAAAGCTCTCGATCGCGCCCAGGAACTCTACGATCACGGCGCCATGGCCGCGAAAGATCTTGAAGCTGCTCAGGACGCCGAAGACAAAGCCAGAGTTGACGTCGAAACCGCCGAGCACCGGGTTCGCCTCATGGGCGCGGACCCCGACCATCCCAGTCCGCTGATCGAACTGAAAGCTCCTATTGCGGGAACCATTGTCGAGCAAAATGTCGCTGGATCGGAGGGCATCAAGAGTCTCGACAACACCCCCAATCTCTTCACTATCGCCAATCTTAGTGAGGTCTGGGTCGTGTGTGATCTTTTCGAAAACGATCTCGGGGCTGTGCACATTCGTGACACCGCCGAAATCCGCCTCAACGCTTTTCCGGATCGTGTTTTCAAAGGCCGGGTAAGCGATATCTCCCGCGTCCTCGATCCCAACACGAGAAGCGCGAAGGTTCGCATCGTGCTCCCGAACTCTGATGGGGCACTGCGTTCCGGTATGTTTGCGGTCGCCACCTTCCGTTCGCGCAAGCTGACCGACCACGTGGTTGTCCCTTCCACAGCGATCATGCGCCTACACGATAAAGACTGGGTCTTCCGGAAGGAAGGCGAGAAGCATTTCCGAAAGATCGGCGTGCAAGCCGACGGCCTGGCTCCTGACGGCATGCAGGAAATCCGATCGGGAGTGAATCCCGGCGATGAACTGGTTACCAATGCCCTCGAGTTTTCTACCGAAGTGGCCGAGAAGAAATCAGGAAACTAAGCCAGGAGAAGAATGCTTCGCAAGGCAATCGATATCGCTCTGACCAACCCTCTTCTGGTGCTGGGAGGGGCGCTTGTGCTTTTCGTTTGGGGCATTTTTTCTTTCCACGCCCTGCCGATTGAAGCCTATCCGGATGTCGCCGACACCTACGCGCAAGTGATCACGCAATGGCCCGGTCACGCCGCCGAAGAAGTCGAACAGCAAATTACCGTCCCTTTGGAAGTCGAACTGAACGGAGTCGCGCACCTCACGCATTTGCGCTCGGTGTCGTTGATGGGTCTGTCTGTCATTACCATCATCTACGACGACAACATCACGACCTTCAACGCCCGCCAGGAGGTCCTTGCTCGCCTACAGCAGATCACTCTGCCCCCGGGGGTGAACCCCGGCATCGGCCCCGATTACAGCCCCACCGGCCAGATCATGTTCTACACGCTGACCAGCAGCAATCCGGGATATGACGTGATGGAACTCAAAGCATTGAACGACTGGTTCGTCGTGAACCAGTTGAAATCCGTCCCTGACATCGTTGATGTCAATCCCTTCGGCGGGCCGACGCGCGAATATCAGGTGCAGCTCGATCCCGGCAAGCTGGTTTCCTACGACCTCTCTCTTCCGCAAGTGGAACAGGCACTCGTCGCCAACAACATCAACGCCGGCGGCGGATTCATCGAGCGCGGCCAGCAGACGCTGAACGTGCGTGCGGTGGGACTCATGCAGACCACCGACGACATCGCGGCCACGGTCGTGAAAGTTCAGAGCGGCACTCCAGTTCGCGTGCGCGATCTCGGCAACGTCGTGCAGGCGCCCAAAGTCCGTCTCGGCCAGTTGGGAAAAACCATCCGCAAAGAAGATGGAACGATTCTTAACGATGACGACGTAGTCGAAGGAATCGTGCTGCTGCGCAAGGGCGCCGTCGCCGAAACCGCGCTCGATGCGCTGCACCAAAAGATCGATCAACTGAACGGAATCAATGGCAGGAACGGACTCCTCCCCGTCGGAGTGAAGCTCGTCCCTCACCTCGATCGCAGCGAACTGATGCATCACACCACGCACACGGTATTGCGCAATCTGACCGACGGCGTATTGCTGGTTACCCTAATCCTGTTCTTGTTCCTCGGCAACGTGCGCAGCGCGCTGATCGTGGCCGTCACGATTCCGTTCTCCCTCCTGTTTGCTGCCATTCTTCTAGACCTGCGCCATATTCCCGCCAACTTGCTTTCACTTGGCGCGCTCGACTTCGGCATGGTCGTGGACGGCTCTGTAGTCATGGTCGAGAACATCCTGCGCCATACTTCTTTTGGCGATCGGAAGAAATCATTCCTTGAAATCGTCTCCATTGCCGCCCACGAAGTACAAAGGCCTGTTTTCTTCGCGCGCATCATCATCATCGTTTCCTATCTTCCGATCTTCACTCTCCAACGCGTCGAAGGCCGCCTGTTCAGCCCGATGGCATGGACCGTCGCCTTCGCGCTGCTGGGCGCTCTTGTCTTTGCCCTGTTTATCGCTCCTGTCCTTTGCAGCATGTTATTCAGCCGCGAGATCAAGGAATGGCGCAATCCGGTGTTAGAGGGCCTGAATCGAGGGTACTCACGCCTGTTGGATTGGTGCTTCGATCACATGAAACTCACGCTGGGCCTGGGCGTGCTCGCGCTCGGCCTCATGCTATTCCTTGCGATGAGCGGAATTATCGGCTCTGAATTTCTTCCTCATCTCGATGAAGGCGCGATCTGGATGCGTGGAACGCTTGCTCCCAGCACGGGCCCCTCGTCCAGCATCGATATGGCGAAACGCGCTCGCTTCGTGTTGGCTGATTTTCCGGAAGTAAAGCAGGTCGTCAGCCAGGTCGGCCGTCCCGACGATGGCAGCGACGCCAGCGGCTTCTACAACACCGAATTTTTCGTTGACCTTCGCCCACGCGAAGAATGGCGCCCGGAGTTTCACGGCAAAAAGGACGAGCTGATCGCCGCCATGGATCGGAAGTTGCAGCAATTCCCCGGCGTCGATTGGAATTTTTCCCAACCGATCTCCGACAACGTGGAAGAAGCAGTCAGCGGAGTGAAAGGCGAACTGGCGGTAAAGTTGTTTGGCCGTGATCTAAAACTTCTCGAGGAAAAAGCGGACCAGATTCAAGCTGTCATGAGCCAGATTCCCGGCGTCGCCGATCTTGGCGCGTTCCAGGTCCGCGGCCAGCCGAATGTCAATTTGAATGTCGATCGCACCGCGGCCGACCGCTTCGGCATCAACGTCAGCGACATCCAGGACGCCGTCGAAACCGCCGTCGGTGGAAAGGCCGTCAGCCAGATTCTGATCGGCGAGCAGCGCTTCGATCTGACCGTCCGCTACCAGCCGCAATTCCGCCGCACGGTCGAAGACGTTGCCAACATCCGCCTGCTCGCGCCCTCCGGCGAGCGCGTCTCGCTGGCTCAACTCTGCCACATCACTCTCGACGATGGCGCATCCACCATCTACCGCGAGGGCAACTCGCGCTACATCGCGATCAAATACAGCGTCCGCGGCCGCGACCTCGGCAGCACCGTCCGCCAAGCCATTGACGAAGTCGGACAAAAGGTAAAGCTGCCCGAGGGCTACCACCTCGACTGGACGGGCGAATACGAAAGCCAGCAGCGCGCCAACCGGCGCCTTGCCATCATCGTGCCGGTTACGCTTTTGTTGATGGCGTTTATCCTCTATTCCGCCTTCGGTTCGTGGAAGTGGGTAGGCCTCATTCTTGCCGTCGTCGCGCTCTCTCCGCTTGGGGGCTTCCTCAGCTTGCTCGTCACAGGAACGCATTTCAGCGTCTCGTCCGGCCTTGGATTCCTCGCTCTGATCGGAGTGTCCGTAGAGATTGGCGTCATCATGGTCGAGTACATCAACCAGCTGCGCACCCGCGGCCTGCCAGTACGGGAGGCGGCCAAAGAAGGTGCCGCACTTCGTCTGCGTCCGATTATGATGACGATGCTGGTCGCTACTCTAGGCCTTCTACCGGCCGCGATGTCGCATGACATCGGCTCCGACTCGCAGCGCCCCTTCGCCATCGTGATCGTCGGTGGCCTGATAGTGGAGCTCCTGGTAAGTGTGATTTTGTGGCCGACTCTGTACGTATTCTGGTCGCGGCCCGGAGACCACTTACCCCCTGCCGAGCAAAGCTTCATGGCCGAGGGAGAACATGTGGATTAGCTGTGGGCGGCAAGCATCGAAGATCCAGGAGTACGGGAGTTGAACAGATTGGATAAGCGTGTGATTGGGTAATTTAGTAATTTGAACAAACTCCTTCAGCTGTGACGGTAAATCTGGGCTGGTTTTCAAACCGGTTGTTCATGCGAACTCGATGGAAAGTTTGTCTGGTTTGCCTGGCGTGCCTCGTCTTGCTTGTGAGCGGGGTGTGTGCGCTACGCATGATTCCGATTCACGTCTATGACAGCTTCGAATCTTCCACCCTAAGCTGGCGTTGGTCGGGGATGCGTCTGGTTGCGGGCGCAGTGCAGCCGGAGCAACAGATCGTACATTCCGGCCACCAGTCGTTGGCCATCACAGTCCGCTCCGGCGACCGCCACGAGGACGCCAGCGACAACGGCGCCGCCACCGAGCGCGACGAAATCATGGAGTCGTGGTGGCTGTACTCGCGCATCGGGCGCACGTACGTCTACTCGTTCAGTATTTTCCTGCCGGAAGACTTGCCATCCGACGCCAATCGCCTGGTGATTTCGCAGTGGCGCCAGCTCTGCGAGGCGAGCCGGTGCCGTCCCGACAATCCCATCCTGGCTCTGCGCTATCAGCAGGGAATGCTTGAGATCACCGGGCAGCACGATCAGAAACGCCAGGTGCTTTACCAGAGCAGCGCCAATTACAAAGGCCGGTGGCTTGATTTCCGATTTGCGATCAAGTTCGATCAGAGGGAAGGAAGCGTCTCTGCGACGCTAGACGGAGCGCCGATCGTTGACTATCACGGCCCCACAGTTTTCGCGGCGACGCACGGATATCCCCAGCACGGCCCGGTCTATTTCAAGACTGGCCTATACCGCGATGCGCTCAACCAGCCGCCCTGGACTCTCTACGTTGACGACTATCGAAAAGACGAATGCTCGCAAACCGGTTGCCGCTAATTTGTTTCCTCTGAAAGCCAGCGCAACCGCTTGGCAATGTTTCCTCTGACCCTTTACCATGTCCACCGATGCCCCGCGAAACTCTGGTGGATTCCCGGCAGGAGATCCTGCGCACGGCGGCGCGACTGTTTCAGCAGCGCGGCTACGACGCCACTTCCATGAACGATGTGGCCGCGGCGCTCAAGCTCAGCAAGGGCGGCCTTTACCACCACTTCCAGAGCAAAGACGAAATCCTGTTCGAGATCATGAACCACGCCATGGACATCACCCAGGAGCGCGTACTCAAGCCGGTGCGCGGCATCGCCGATCCGGAAGAGCGCCTGCGCGCGCTGATTCGCCTGCACATCGAGGTCGTGCTCAGCCCGCGCGACCGGGAAATTACCGTCATGCTGCACGAGAACCATCCGCTGCCGCCCACCCTGCGCAAGCGCATCAACACCCGCAAGAAGGAATACATTCACTTCGTCGAAGAGGTCATGACCGATGTGCAGCGATCGCGCCGCGCCAGGGGCGCAGTTACACCGCGCGCCGCAGCCTTCGCGCTGCTGGGTATGATCAACTGGATCTACCAGTGGTACAAGCCGGAGGGCAATCTTCAGGCGCAGAACCTCGTTCCGCAATTCACCGA
>DASXDY010000034.1:0-2492 GCA_036490405.1 Candidatus Sulfotelmatobacter sp.
GAGTGTGAGGAGATTGAGGTTAGCTGGCTCCGTCGGACAGCGCTGTTCTTTTTCGAGAGGCAGTGCTGCCCTCCAAAACTTGCTACGAACAATCGCAGTAACTCACGTTTTCCACCCCGGTGGGCCCGGTCATGCATGATCGGCCCACCGCGTAACGATTCGCACACCCGAAGTGTGTCCGTTCATTCTTACGATTACGGCGTGTCAGCCCGCGGAGGCGCTCTCAGCTCGTAGCCCTTCGGAGGCTCCGCGCCCATCAAATATCGGACGAAATAATCCCATCGCCGCCTCACCATATACGGGTCATTTCCAAAACCATGGTTGCGATTCGGCAGCATAATCAAATCGAAATCTTTATTGGCTTTGATCAGCGCGTCCACCACCAGCAGCGTATTGTTCGGCGGGACATTGTTATCCATGGTGCCGTGCGCCAGAAGCAGGTGGCCCTTGAGATTCTTCGCGAGACTCTGATTCGCCTGTCCGTCGTAATTCGTCGAGCCATCGGCGTTCTTCGTCAGCAGACCCTGGTAGCGTTCGCCCCAATCGTCTTCATACTCGCGATTATCATGATTACCGGCTTCGGAGACACCCACTTTGAAGAAATCGGGATAACGGAACATCGCATCGGCCGTCGCGTAGCCGCCGCCTGAATGCCCATAAATGCCGGCGCGGTCCAGGTCCACATAAGGATATCGCGCGGCAATTTGCTTCATCGCGGCCACCTGATCGGGCAAAGTGTTGTCGCCCATGTCTGCGTAGTACGCGTCATGAAAGCTCTTCGACCGCGTGGGATTTCCCATGCCATCGATCTCGACGACGATGAAGCCGAGCTCCGCGAGCGCCTGCGCATCGCCCCTGGCAGCCGAGAAGTTGCGGCTGCCCACGCTGCCCGCCTGCGGTCCCGGATAAATATGGTTGATGATCGGATAGCGCCGTGCCGGGTCCAGATTCGTAGGCTGAAACATCAGGCCGTAGAGGTCCGTTTCTCCATCGCGAGCCTTGACCGTGATCGGAATCGGTGGTTTCCATCCCGCGGCCTGGAGCTTTGAGATGTCCGCTTTTTCCAGATTCGCGATCAATCTTCCATCCAGACCGCGCAACACCGAGACCGGAGCAACGTCGGGCTTCGAATAAGCATCGACAAAGTAGTTCCCCGACGATGGCCCCAATGGAGGCATGGAAACATCATGATTGGCATCCTCCGGAGTCAGCAGCTTCAGCCCGCTCCCATTAAAGTTAACCCGGTACAGATGCGTGAAATAGGGATCGCGGCCCTTCTCGCGGCCCGCCGCGAGAAAATAAATCACCCGCTCTTTTTCATCCACGCGAAGAACTTCCCGCACCACCCAGTCGCCGGAGGTAATGACGCCAGTCTGCTTTCCGGTCTTCCAGTCGCGGAGGTAGAGATGGCCCCAGCCGCTCCGCTCTGAGTACCACAGAAACTCGTTCGACTGAAACAGTACCTGCCAGTTGTCCTTGCCATCGCCGGATTCATACTGCGTCGGCACGGACTCCTCCATAACTTCACGAACCTCGCCGGTGGCCGCGTCGGCTTCGCGCACGCGTTCCAGTTTGTGATCGCGCGAGGTAGAGACGAAGGCCAGCTTGGAAGCATCCGGGCTCCACTGAACATCGGCCCATTCGCTGCCCCGGCAAGCCACGTTATCGCAGAGCGTCGAACGATGCTGGTCGGGTTCGATCTTCAGGCGAGTAACCTTCTTGCTGTCAACATCGATAACCACGCGTTGAATGGTGGTCACAACCGCGTCGCCAGGCAGAGGATATTTCCAAGCCGTCAGTTTGGGATGCCCAACCGTCGTATTCACCAGGTACATCTCGCCCACTCCGCGCTGGTCTTGTTGAAAGGTCGCGATCTTTTTCGAATCGGGCGACCACAAGAGGATGGGGCGGTCGCTTGAGACCCATCCGGCATTATCGGTAGCATAGCCGAAATCCTTGACGCCGTCGGTCGTGAGCTGCGTCTCAGCGCCCGTCGCAACATCGCGAACCCAGAGATTGTAGTCGCGGATAAAAGCCGCTTTCTTTTTATCCGGTGACAGGCCTGTATTCGGCGGCGCGACGCTTGTATCGGCGGCACAACGGTAATCGTCAAGGGTGCATTTCCAGCGCCTGCCGTTGCGGAGCGAAACCGTCTTGCCGTCGTCGGAGAAGTCGATCGTCTGAAATGGAAGTTTGTCTCCATCCACTTTTGTGCGCGAGGCTTCAGACAGCGCTGCCGCAAGCCGCCCGTGATCGAATGCGGGAGTTGGCGCGCCTCCCTTGATGGGGTCTGCGATCAGAAACTCCGGACCGCTTTCCCGCGTGACTCGATACCAAAGGCGGCCGTCGGCCATCCAATTCGGGCGGCCGGCCACGCCGAGAACCAGCGGCGTGGTGTTATAACCCATGAACTTTTCGGCGCGCGCATAGTCGGCGCTGGTCAGGGCTGCGGGACTCTGTTGGGCCATTGCTGAGCTGCAAAAGGCCAGGGC
>DASXDY010000035.1:0-7941 GCA_036490405.1 Candidatus Sulfotelmatobacter sp.
GAGTGTGAGGAGATTGAGGTTAGCTGGCTCCGTCGGACAGCGCTGTTCTTTTTCGAGAGGCAGTGCTGCCCTCCAAAACTTGCTACGAACAATCGCAGTAACTCACGTTTTCCACCCCGGTGGGCCCGGTCATGCATGATCCGCCCACCGCGTAACGATTTCGCACACCCGAAGTGTTGTCAGAAGAATCCCCTATTGACACCCAATTAAATCAATCGTACGATTAAAACGTACGTATGAATGATAAGCCGGATACCAAGTCCCGGATTCTCGACGCTGCCGAAAAGCTCTTTGGATTGAATGGCTTCGATGCCACTTCCCTGCGCGACATCACCGCCGAGGCTCAGGTCAATCTCGCCGCCGTCAACTACCATTTCCAATCTAAGGAAAGTTTGATCGATGCCGTCATCGCGCGCCGGATTGAGCCCGTAAACCGCCGCCGCATCGAAATGCTGGAGGCCGCCGGTCCCAATCCCACAGTCGAGCAGATCGTGACGGCATTCGTTGGCCCCTTACTCGAGCAGGATCTATCCAGCGTCGTTCCGCTCATGGGAAGAATGATGTCCGACCCCACGCAGTTCGTCGAACGTGTTTTCAAAAAATATCTTACGCCGCTCTCGCGCCGCTTTCAGGACTCGCTCCAAAAGGAGTTGCCCGATCTGCCCCGCGCCGAACTGGTCTGGAGACTGTTCTTCACCGGCGGCGCAATGGCCCACGCGATGAGCTGGTCGCAAGTGCTGCCCGATGTGAGCGGAGGCCTCTGCGACATTTCCGATCGCGACGCCGTGATCCAACGGATCGTGGCGTTCGCGTCCGCCGGATTTCGAGTGCCCGCGCAGGAGTCAGCCGTCATGAAAGGGAAAGGATAGACGATGCGTGCGGCAGTCCTGATGTTGGCCCCCATTTTCGCGTTGGCGCAAAGCACTGTTTCCATCGCCCCGCCGCCGGCGAACGTCATGCAATTGAGCATGAAGCGAGCCGTCGAGATTGCCCTGACACCCGAAGGAAGCCCCCGCGTAGCCCTTGCATCGGAGTCCGTCAAACAGGCGCAACAGCAAATACGAGAAGCGAAATCCGCCTTCCTTCCAACCGTGGACGGATCGATCAAGGAAACCAGTGAGACCGTCAATCTGAAAACGTTCGGGATCAATTTCCCTTCGGTTCCCGGATTCGTGATCCCGTCTTTCGTCGGACCCTTCAGCGTCTTCGATACGCGCGCCACCGCGCAGCAATCCATCTTCAGCTTTTCGGATATCCGCAAATACCAGGCCTCGCGCGCAGCCGCGCTCGCCACCGCTTCCGATCTCGGCGCCACGCGCAATCAGGTCAGCGACCAGGTCGCCCGAGCCTACGTCGCCTGCCTGCGCGCCGACGCCGCGCTTGAAACCGCGCAGGCCAACGTGGATCTCTCGAACGCTCTGCTCAAGCTCGCCAATCAGGAGAAGGAAGCCGGCACGGGCACCGGCATCGAAATCACTCGCGCGCAAGTGCAGCTTGCCAACGATCAGCAGCGCCTCATCGTCGCCGATAACGATCGCCGTAAAGCAGTCCTGCAACTGCTGCGCGCCATGGGATTGAACCTCGACGCGAACGTTGCGTTTACCGACAAGCTGGCCTACACGGCTGTCGATGTCGCTACGCTCGAAGCCTCGCTCGAGCAGGCGCGCAAGCAGAGGGCCGAGCTCCAGGCCCAGCAGCAACACGAAAAAGTGGCGCAGCTCAACTACAGTTCTGTCAGCGCGGAACGCTTGCCGTCCGCGGCGGCCTTCGGCGATTACGGAGTCATCGGCCTTGCCCCCGATTCATCACGCCCCACGCGGGACATCGGCATTCAAGTCAAGGTGCCCTTGTTCAACGGCTTCCGCAGGGAAGCCGAGCGAGCCGAAAGTCTTTCGCAATATCGCCAGGAAAAAACCCGCACGCACGACCTGGAACAGCAGATAGAGCTGGACGTGCGCCTGGCGCTCGACAACCTGCGCTCCGCCAAGGCGGAGATTCAGACCGCGGAAGACGGCCTGGTACTGGCGCAAAACGAAGTGGCGCAGGCGCAGCGCCGCTATCAGGCCGGTGTCACCAATTCGGTCGAGGTCACCGACGCGCAAACGCGTCTTCAACGCGCCCGCGACAATCGTATCGCTGCGCTGTATGACTACAACCTGGCCCGCATCGATCTCGCGACGGCCACCGGAACCATCACGGAGTACGTGAACCAATGAAAAAAATCGTCATCATTTTGCTAGTCGCAGCCCTGGGGACCGCCGGGTATTTGTGGTACACCGGCTATTTCACCCCCAAAGGCAACTCCATCCTGGTCTCGGGAAATCTGGAGCTTACTCAGGTTGACCTGTCCTTCAAAACCGCCGGACGCTTGATTGAACGCCGCGTTGACGAAGGCAATTGGGTCAAGCAAGGCGACCTGATCGCGCGTCTCGATCCCGTGGAATTGCAGCGGCAGAACCTCCGCGACAAGGCGCAGATCGTCGGGGCGAAATCCAATTACGATCAATTGGTCACCTCCATCGAGTACAAAAAATCGACTCTCGAAAGTGACATCGCCGCCAAGCAAGCCGAACTGAACCAGGCGCAGGCCAAGCTCGACGAACTGTTGAACGGCAGCCGCAAGCAGGAGATTCAGCAATCCGAAGCAGCCGTGAACGATGCCAAGGCGCAGCTCGAATTTGCGCGCTCGGATTGGGAACGCTCCCAAACGCTCTTTAAGAACGACGACATTTCCAAGCAGCAATACGATCAGGCCCGCACCAAGTTCGACAGTGCCACAGCGATGCTGCGCCAAGCCGAGGAGAAGGACTCGATGGTTCGCGAAGGTCCGCGCAAGGAAGACATCGCCGGCGCCCGGGCCGATGTCGCGCGCGCCCAGGCCGCCGTCAAAACCGCCGAAGCGAATCGTCTGGAAGTGAAGCGCGAGGAAGAGGAGCTCGGGGAGCGGCAGTCTGAAATCGAGCGCACCCAAGCCCAAGCCGGCATTTCGCAGAAGCAGCTTTCCGACACCGAAATCTACACTCCCATCGACGGCGTAGTCCTGGTGAAGGCCGCCGAGCCGGGCGAAGTTCTGGCCGCCGGCACAACCGTAGTGACCATCGGCGATCTGGACCATCCCTGGCTGCGCGCCTATATCAATGAGACGGATCTGGGCCGCGTCAAACTCGGCCAGAAAGTGAAGCTGACCACGGATTCGTTCCCCGGCAAGATTTATTGGGGCACCGTCTCTTACATAGCTTCCGAAGCCGAGTTCACTCCCAAGCAAATTCAGACCAAGGAAGAGCGCGTGAAGCTGGTCTACCGCATCAAGATCGAAGTGGATAACAAAGAGCATGAGTTGAAAAACAACATGCCCGTGGACGCAGAAATTTTGTTATGAGCATCATCAGCGCCAGCAAGCTCACCCGCCGCTTCGGTGCGCTGACGGCGGTTGATCGTCTGGATTTAGAAATAGCCGAGGGCGAAATCTTCGCGCTGGTCGGTCCCGACGGAGCGGGCAAGACCACAACCATGCGCCTGCTCTGCGGGCTGATGGACCCGACCGAAGGATCGGCGTCAGTGGTCGGCCATGACGTGGTGAAGGAAACCGAATTGGTGCGCGATCAAATCGGGTACATGGCCCAGCGCTTCGGCCTGTATCAGGATTTGACCGTCGATGAGAACATGTTCTTCTACTCGGACCTCTTCGGCGTCACCGGCAAGGAGCGGGAAGAACTGACCACCCGTCTTCTGCGCATGACCCGCATGGAGCCGTTTCGCAAACGCTCGGCCGGCAAACTTTCCGGAGGGATGAAGCAGAAACTGGCGCTGATGTGCACACTGCTGCACAAGCCGCGCGTGCTGTTTCTGGATGAACCGACCAACGGAGTCGACCCCGTTTCCCGACGTGATTTCTGGGCCATCCTGTATCAATTGGTGCGCGACGGCCTGACCGTCCTTGTGGCAACTGCATATCTCGATGAGGCCGAGCGAGCCAGCCGCGTGGGCCTGATGCACGGCGGCCGCATGATCCGCTGCGACACTCCCGCCAAGCTTCGCCAGGACCCCGATCATAATTACTACAACATCCATTCCACCGACGGCCGCCATCTCCGCGAGCTTCTCGAAAAACAGCCAGGAGTGTTGGCAGTCCAGCCCACCGGCGCCGATCTGCGCCTCTATGTAGACCAGCGCCAGACCTCGGCGGAAAAGCTGACAGCCGTGACGCCCTTCACCTGGGAGCAAGTCGCACCGTCGCTGGAAGACGTCTTCATCGCCATGGTTCGCCAGGAAGACAAGCGTGACGAGGACGCCAAGCATGCTGCATAACCGTTACCGCTCCCTATGGTCGCGGCTCTGCCGAGCCTCCGGCCTTGCCGGATTGAACGCTATAGCGGTACACCACCACATTCCGAGCCGCGGTTGTGAAGGAGCGGTAACGGCTGCCACAGTCGCGGCTCAGCTTGGCCTTCGGACCCGCCGGTCTCGGAGCAGAAAGCCGTTACAGAGCCGCGACCATAGGGAGCGGTCCCACTCGACCGAAGAAGCAACCGCATGACCCCCGAAACCAACGGCCCAGCCGTAATGCTGGAGCACCTCGTAAAGAAATTCGGCGACTTCATCGCGGTGAACAACGTATCCCTCGAAGTCAAACGCGGAGAAATTTTCGGCTTCCTCGGCCCCAACGGCGCTGGAAAATCCACCGCGATCCGCATCTTATGCGGCCTCCTCGCGCCCACCTCCGGCCGAGCCACCGTAGGCGGCCGCGACGTGGTCACTCAGTCGGAAGAAATCCGCCGCAACATCGGCTACATGTCGCAGAAGTTCTCGCTCTATGACGACATGACCGTCGAGGAAAACATCGAATTCTTCGGCGGAATCTACGGCGTCTCGCCTAAAGCTCTCCCGGCGCGCCGCGATTACGTGCTCAAGATGGCCGCCCTCGAAGATCGCAGAAAGAGCATGACCGGTCTACTCTCAGGCGGCTGGAAACAGCGCCTGGCGCTAGGCTGCGCGATCCTGCATGACCCGCCGATTCTGTTTCTCGATGAGCCCACCAGCGGCGTCGATCCCATCGCGCGGCGCAATTTCTGGGATTTGATCTATCAGCTTTCCGCCGGCGGCCACACCATCTTCGTCACCACCCATTACATGGATGAAGCCGAATACTGCCATCGCATCGCCCTCATGTACGGAGGCCGAGTCATCGCTCTAGGATCGCCCGCCGAGTTGAAGCTGTCTCTCGGGGAAGGCAGCCTGCTGTATCTGGAATCCTCAGACCTGCTGGGAAGCATGACCGCCTTAACCGGCAAAGCGGGAATTCTTGACGTCGCCGTCTTCGGCAGCGGACTGCATGTGAAAGTCGCCGACACCGCAGCTGGCGACGAAACCATTCGCCAGACCCTGGCGCCCACCGGAATCAGCATCGTAGCCCTGGAGCCGATTTCGCCCACCATGGAAGACGTCTTCGTGAGCCTGATCGAACGAGAGGAGAAAGCCGCATGAACCTCCGCCGCACCCTGGCCATGGCCCGCAAGGAATATCTGCACATCATCCGCGACCCTCGCAGCCTGGCCGCTGCTCTGCTCCAGCCGTTGATGATGCTGCTGCTGTTCGGCTACGCGCTCAGCCTGGACGTGGACCGCATTCCCACCGTAATCTATGATCTCGACCGCACCCCCGTCAGCGACGCGCTGATCAAGGATTTCCGCGGCTCGCGCTATTTTCAGATTGTCGAAGAAGTGCACAATTATCGCCCCATCGAGTTGGGCATGGATTCCCGCCGAGCCTTGCTGGGCATCGTGATTCCGGTCAACTATTCGCGGAATCTGGCTCTGGGCAAAACCGCGGAAGTGCAATTTCTGCTGGACGGAAGCGATTCCAACACCGCTTCCATCGCTATGGGTTATGCCGAGAGCATGATTCAAAACTACGCTCAGACTGAGCGCGAGGGCGCGGAAATGTCGCGTACGGGCAACGTAGTCCATGCGCCCATCGAGCCGCGCATCCGCGTCTGGTATAACACCGACCTCGTCTCGCGAAACTTCATCGTACCCGGATTGATCGCCGTCATCCTCATGATCATCGCCGCCATGCTTACATCGCTTACCATCGCGCGCGAATGGGAAAACGGAACCATGGAGCAGCTGCTCTCGACGCCCGTGCGGCCCGTCGAAATGTGCGTCGGCAAGCTGTCGGCATACTTCGTCCTGGGCATCGTCGATATGCTCATCTCTCTTTTCGTCGGCATGGTAGTCTTTCACGTCCCCATGCGCGGCAGCCCCGTTCTGCTGTTCGTTTCAAGCTGCGTGTTCCTGTTCGGCGCGCTTTCCTGGGGCATCCTGATTTCCGCCATGAACCGCAATCAGCTCTCGGCGTATCAGCTCTGCACCTTCACATCGTTTCTCCCGGCGTTTCTGCTGTCCGGATTTATTTACTCCATTCAGACCATGCCGGTGGTGATTCAATTTATTGCGCTGTTTGTGCCCGCGCGCTATTTCATAGACATCGTGAAGGGAATTTTCCTGAAAGGCATCGGCCTTGAAATCCTCTGGTTCGATTTATTTTTGCTCATCATTTATGGGCTTGGGATATTTTACCTGGCGACAAAGAAGCTGCGGCAAAAGGTGGCCTAGCTTTTATTAGAAAGGGCCTATGAGACAACGTTTACGCTGCATGATCCGCAAAGAATTCCTCCAAACGCTGCGCGAGCCGCGCATGCGCGTCATGCTGTTCATGCCTCCGCTGATCCAGTTGTTGATCTTCGGATTCGCCGTGAATCTGGACGTGGATTCCGCCCGTATCGCCTGGATGGATCAGGACCGCACGCCCGAAAGCCGCCAGTTGCAATCGGAGTTTGAAGGCTCCGGACGGTTCCACATCATTGCCACGCCCCAGAGCGAAAAAGAAATGCAGGATCTGCTCGACCGCAGCAAAGTGGACGGAGTCGTCCGCATTCTGCCCGGCTTCGCCCACGATCTGGAGCGCGGCCGGAGCACCAACGTGCAGGTGCTGCTGGACGGCACCAATTCCAATACTGCGTCGATTGTCTCGGGCTATGCGGGCCAAACCATCCTGCGCTATTCAAGCGAAGTCATGAACCAAAGGCAGCGCGATAAGCAAGTCGCCGGGACCATGGCTTCGCATGGACCAATCGCCGCGGCCGTCCCGCAGGTTGACGGGGAAACACGCGTGTGGTTCAATCCGGATCTTCGCAGCCGCAACTATTTCGTCCCCGGAGTGGTGGTGAACATCGTCATGCTGGTGACCTTGTCCCTGACCGCGATGGCCATCGTGCGCGAGAAGGAAATCGGCACCATGGAGCAGTTGATGGTGACCCCTCTTCGCCCTGTCGAGCTGATCCTGGGCAAGACCCTCCCGTTCGTTTTGATCGGCTTCTGGGATCTGATATTGGTGGTCGGCGCGGCGCTGCTGATCTTCCACGTTCCTTTCGCCGGGAATTTCGGAACGCTATGCCTCGCGGCATTTTTCTTCATCCTCACCAGCCTGGGCGCGGGCCTGTTTATCTCCACAGTTTCAAAAACGCAGCAGCAAGCCAACATGTCCACATTCCTGTTCTTCCAGCCGTTCATGATGCTTAGCGGCTTCACCTTCCCCATCCGCAACATGCCCCTGGCCGTGCAGTACTTCACCCTGCTCGATCCCATGCGCTACTTTATGGAAATTGTGCGAGGTATTTTCCTCAAAGGCTCAGGCATCGCAGTGCTATGGCCGCAGATGCTGGCGCTGGCTGTTTTCGGAGTAGTCGTGCTGAGCTTAAGCGTACAGCGCTTCCACAAACATTTGGAATAGCGTTTTCGGGACTAAGGATCTGTCAGGAATTAAGTAGAACAACTTAAAGCGAGAATGTTTTATACTCGTGGATGGTGAACCACGAGGATGTTGGGCAGCGATTTCGTTCTTTATCTGCTTTTCTGGACGAGCGGATGCGGCGCCTAGTGG
>DASXDY010000066.1:0-14153 GCA_036490405.1 Candidatus Sulfotelmatobacter sp.
GCGGGCATCATTGAAGAGGCCCTGCTGGGAATAGAGTTCGGCCAGCTTCAACAAGCTCTCGAGGGAAGGCTGGAGCTTGCAGATCTTCTTGTACATCGCGATGGCCTTGACCGTGAATCCCTGGCTGGCATAGGCATCGCCTACAGTCTTGAAACATGCGGTAGCTTTGTCGGTTTCGCCGAGGCGCGAATAGAGGTCACCGATGGTATTGGTGACTGTCAGGTCCTTGGGGTCATTCTTGGTGACTTTTTCGTATTCAGAGATCGCGTTCTGAATCTTGCCCTGCTGGACACACTTCTCCGCATTGGCCAGAACCTTCTGTTTGTTGAAGCCAAACAATGCCATAAGAGCGCGAACTCCAGATCCTGGTCTTTCTGAGACTCGTCTTCTAAGAAACGGGTTCTCTAAAACGCGTTCAGAACCAACTGATCAATCCAACGGGCAATGCATGCTGCGAACCTTGCACGCCTGGAACACTGGGGCAGTTCCGGGTTGCAGTCCGTTGGAGGCGATCCTCAATCAAGCGGATGGCCTTCCGGACAAGGCCAATTGTACGTCGGGGAGTCATGAACCGCATGGTTACCGAGGGTTACCGAAAGGGAGTGTACGAATGGGTTACTTAGGGAATCTTGGATCGAACGTGTCAGTAATATGAATGCGCTAGTGATCGTGGGCCGAGGACGTTATAGAGTTTCGGGCGACGCTGCAATCCCGTCAAAATGGGAGCCTTATGACCTGGATTCGAACCATTCCCCTGGAAGAAGCTGACGAGAAACTAAAGAAGGCCATTGAAGGTGAGAAGACTTTCTATCCGATCGAGTATGCCACGCCCGTGCATCCCGACGCTTCCGGAGCATCGTCGATTGTCGGGTCGCATACGCTGATCCCAGACGCGCTCTTCCATGCTTTTGCGACGTTTGGATCGCTGATGTCGCCGGACCTGCCGCTGAACCGGCGCCAGCACGAGATGATCGCCACTATGGTCTCGGTGACCAACCGGTGCGTGTATTGAATCGAATCGCACGCAGAGTTTCTGCGTAGGGTGACGTTAGACAAAGAACTGGTCGAGGCGCTGGAGAAGGACTACACCACGGCTGCGATCACAGTGCAAGAGCGGGTGATGGTCGAATACGTCGTCAAGCTAACCAAAGATGCGACCAAGGTCTGGAAAGACGACATTGAAGGCCTGCGCAAAGCCGGCTTCGACGACCGTGGGATTTTGCAGATTACCCTGATCGCGTCGTGGTTCAATTACATCAACCGTGTCGCTGATGCTCTGGGGGTAGGACGCGAGTAACCAGCAATTTTCGCGGCTCTAGTATGCAAACTGCTGAAGCTCATTCACGCTGATGCTCGGTCCGTCGACGTAGCCGATGCGCTTGGCGGGATTGATGGCAATGTGGGCCGCGACTATGTTGAAGGCGTTCGAGAAACTGAATCCGTTGAGCGTCTCTTGAAGATTTCCCGCGGTGTCATAGACATAGATGGAGCTGCCGGAGGATGCCGAACTCGAGTTCGGCTGGGCCACGAGGAAGAGTTTGTTAATGGGATCGAACTCCACATCCGCGCCACTGAAGAACTGAAGCCCTCCGGAATTCGGCAATTCGATTACGGCCAGGGTGGCATCTGTCGAGAGTTCATAAATTTCGATGCTGGCGTCATCTTCCGTCGTTGTCATGATGAGATTGTCGGCGGCGTCCATCGCGATGCCATTGACGAATCCGAAGCCGGCGCCGTTGAATTCAGTGAACGCGCCGGTCTTCAGGTTGGCCACTCCCAGGATCGGAAAGCACCCGAAGCATCCGTTGCCTCCACCAAGAACTGCCTGACTGGTCTGCGGATTGTAGGCCATCGGCGGGACGACACTGCCGAAGTTGTTGGAGTCGGGGATCTTGATAATCGACCCAAATGTATTGGCCGCCACATTTGAGCTGAAGACCCACGGAATGAAGCTGCCGCTGTTGTCCTGCGCGAAGAACGCCGTGCTCGTTCCACCCTGGTTGCGACTGGCTTCGCTGAGCAGGTGAGACTTGCCAAGCGGCGGAGTCCACTTTCCGGTGATTGCGTTGCCGCTGAGCGGGTTGATCACATTGAATACCCGCTGAAGATTCAAAAAGCTGACCTCGTGCTCGTGCTCGATCAGTCCCGTCGAAGTCCCGACGACACCGATCGTAATGAAGTCGTCCTGACTTTGGGTCTGCGTGACGACCTTGAGGATTTTGCCAGTAGTCTGATCGAAGGTCTCGACCGAGGCGAGGAAGTTGCCATTGGAAAGCGACTTCGACTCGCTGAGCACGCCTTCGGTGCCGTTCTGGTCGATGTCATGGCCGAAGATTTGCCCGCCAAACTTGCTTTTCACGAGTACCCCGGTTGGGCCCGCGGATGGATTCGGCTGAAAGTGGCCGGATTGCGCAATGCTCGCTGCCGAGAGAGCAAAGATTATGGCGATGACGGAACCAGAGAATCGGCAAGATGCGAAGCGTTGAATGCTCATGGCGAATCTCCTTTTTGCGCCCCGGTCTGAGAGCGTAATGCGCCCGGTGCAAACAAGGTGTCATGAATTTGTCAAAACTGGTGTCAGGAGCGGATTTCGGCTGATTGCGAAGGGAGCGTCACGGTTTGTAGGGGACGCTGTAGTGCGATGAAATCACCCGCCACTTGCTGCCCGATTTCACCCAGACATCGGTTAGCCGGTCGCGATATTCGTAGGATTTTCCGCCGGACTCGCCTTTCTCGTGATAAGCGCCGGTTACGATGGCGGTGTCGCCGTGCATGCGGATTTTGAGGTCAGACAGCTCCGCCACATTCACGTGAACGGAAGGGTCGGCGCTGTGGCTGATGTATCCCGCCTTGCTGTACACGCTGCCATCTTCAATGGTAATGACGAAGTCCTCATCCAGGAGCGATGAGAGGATATCGATGTTGCGCTGCTTGTATGAATCCGTCCACTTCAATTCCAGAGAGCGGATGCTAGCGGCGTCCGACCTGTCCTGTGCCAGCAAGTTTGATGCGAAGACACCCATCATGCAGAGCAGCAGAATCCGGGTGGTGCGGACAGGCATGCTCGTTATGTCACACGAAGATGGATCGGCGGGCAAGTTCCTTGGGTAATCGAGGGCTGGGGCATTGGGGGATGGAGAATCGCCTCAGAGCTTGCCCTTGGGCACGGGCAGATAGCTTTGGGCCACCTGAGGTCCAAAACTGGAACTGCCTCATCCACTAAACTTGAGTCACCGATGGCGGTAGAGTCACTGGCAAGTTTCTTTCTCGAGACGTTCCGCGCGCATGCGGACGAGTGCGCTTACCGGCAGCGCCGCGGCTACCGGACCGAATCGTTCACGTACGCCGAAGTCCTGGAGATGGCCGAAGGCTTCGCGAATCGTCTTGACGCGCAAAATATCGCCAGGGGCGGGCGAGTAATGCTTTGGGGAGCGAACAGCGCCGAGTGGGCCGCGGCATTTTTCGGTTGCGTGCTGCAGGGAATTGTAGTCGTCCCGATGGATGATGCGGCGTCGCTCGATTTCGCATCGCGAGTCGCGGCGCAGGTTGACGCGAAGCTGCTGGTGGCCTCGGTGCAGCATGCGGCAGATTTTGCGCATTCCGGCCTCCGAACCCCAATTCTCAGTTTCGAACAAGTGTTTCCCAATCGCGACCGCCAAGCCCGCATAGCCGCTCGCCCTAACGGCGACCGGCCCGCCGGTCCGGTCGCTTCGACCATGCGCGATGACATTCTGCAAATCATCTTCACTTCCGGGACCACGGCCGATCCCAAGGGCGTGGTCATTACGCACGGAAATGTGCTCGCCAACATCTCGCCAGTGGAGCAGCAGATTCGCCGTTATCTCCGCTACGAACGGTTCGTCCACCCCATTCGCTTCCTGAATTTGCTTCCGCTCAGCCACGTATTCGGCCAGTTCCTGGGAATGTATCTGCCGCCGATCCTCGGTGGAACCGTCATTTTCCTTGATGAGCTGAAGCCTTCTGAAATCGTGGATACGATCCGTCGGGAGCGGGTCTCGGTTCTCGTGAGTGTGCCGCGCGTGCTGCAATCGCTGAAGCACAAGTTCGAGCTCGATCTCGATACCGGCGGCGCGAAAAAGTTTTGGCGGCGCTTTGTTGCCGCCAAAGGGGAACACTTTTTGCGGCGTTGGTGGACCTTCCGGCGGATTCACAGACAGTTCGGATGGAAGTTCTGGGCATTCATCTCGGGAGGGGCGGCGCTCGATTCGGAAACTGAAGAATTCTGGCGGCGCGTGGGATACGCCGTGATTCAAGGCTACGGGCTTACCGAGACTACCTCGCTGATCAGCTTGAATCACCCATTTCGCACGGGACAGGGATCGATCGGCAAAGTCCTGGCGGGGCGGGAGGTGAAGCTTGCCCCCGACGGAGAGATTCTGGTGCGCGGAGGCGGTGTCGCGGCCGGCTACTGGGACAACCACGGAGCGCACACCGTTTCTGACCCGGATGGATGGTACCGCACCGGCGATCTGGGCGAGCTTGATGCCGAGGGCAATCTTTATTTCAAGGGCCGCAAGAAGGAAGTCATCGTTACTCCGGCGGGGATGAATATTTATCCCGACGACCTGGAGGCGGCGCTGCGAAGGCAGCCGGAAGTGAAGGATTGCGTGGTCGTGGGGATCGAGCGCGGCGGGAATGCCGAGCCTTGCGCAGTCGTAATTCTGAAAAGCAAGGGCGATGTGGCGGAGGTTGTTGGCCGCGCCAACCGATCGCTCGCGGAATTTCAGCGCATGCGCATGTGGATGGAATGGCCGGACGAAGACTTTCCGCGCACCAGCACACAAAAGCCAAAGCGGGCGCTGATCGCCAAGCTTGTCGAAGAGCGGATGCACGCCTCATCAAATCCCGCGTCCAGTGCGCGCCAAAACTTGAGCGGCGGGAATGAATTGGCTGCATTGATTGAAAAAGTCTCGGGGCGCTCGGCTGCGAATCTTTCTGAATCCACGACTCTCGATGGCGACCTCGGACTCAGCTCGCTGGATCGCGTGGAGTTGCTCGGCGCTCTAGAAGATCGCTACCAGGTTGACCTGAGCGAAGCTCGCTTCAGTTCGGTCCGCACGGTGGGCGATCTGGAAACAATGCTGCGTGCCGAGAGCGCGCCGGCCACGGGGTATCACTATCCCGGTTGGGCGCTGCGCTGGCCGGTGACCTGGCTGCGCCTGCTGGCTCACTATCTGCTGATGCGTCCGGCGATTCTGTTGCTCGGCTGGCCGAAGATCGAAGGCCGCGAGAATCTGCGTGGCGTGACCGGGCCTTTACTTGTGGTCTCAAATCACATCGACCACGTCGATCCGGGATTTATTCTTACGGCGCTGCCCGCGCGATTTCGTAATCATGTTGCGACCGCCGCCGGCGGCGAGAGGCTGGAGTCCTTGCGCAGCCCTTCTTCTGAACGAAATCTGTTTGCCCGCATCTATGACCGCATCCGATGGGCGCTCGGAGTTTCGCTGTTAAATCTGTTTCCCCTGCCGCGTGAATCCGGATTCCGCCGCAGCTTCGCCTACGCCGGCGAAGCCGTCGATCAGGGATTCAACATCCTTGTATTTCCCGAAGGCCGGCACACGACGGATGGGAAGATCAATCCCTTTCGCTCGGGAATTGGACTGCTGGCGCAGAACCTCGACATTCCCGTGTTGCCCATGCGCATTGATGGACTGTTCGAGCGTAAACAGGCTGGCAAGAAATTCGCTCCCCCCTGGACAATTCTTGTCCGCATCGGCAAGCCAATCAAGTTTTCTTCTGATGCCCCGCCCGAAACCATCGCAGCCGAGTTGCAGCAGACGGTAGAACGCCTCTAGATTTCGGCAGTCGTCCCGCCATCTGTGACCTAAAACGCCTATTCTTCGTCGACCTCAACTTCTTCCTGGGTTAGGTCGGCATGGATGTCGATTTCTGGAACCCCGGATTCCTTCAGCAGGTGATTAAAGGCTGGCAACTCCGTCCGGCGAAATTCCTCCCATCGCTTCAGAACATCGGCGCTCCCGTTCTTCGCTTTCGCGGTCGCTTCGAGTTGCGCGGAGGTCGGTCCTGCATCCACCTGCCAAACCTGCTGGTAGAGAGTGGAGGCTTCGCCATTCACGCGATTGAGGGTAACTTCCTGTCCGACAGGAGCAAAGAATCCGCCGGGAGTTCCCAGCACGGCATCAAGTTTTTTCTCGAATTCTTCGGCCTCCTTTTTATCTTTCGAACCAGCGTCTTTCGAACCGCCATTGAGCTTCTCGAGTTGAATGCGGATCGTTCCCCCCTGCTGGGCAGCGACGGACGTGTCGTTCACGATGGAAGCCAGAGTTTCCTCGGCGTCGAATTTTTTCTGTAAGGCCGCTGCTGACGTTTTCACACGGGGATCGATCTTAATGGTCAAAGGCGCTTTGAACGCCTCCCCATCGACCGTCAGGCGGACCGTGTAGCTTCCCGGCAGCGCATTTGGGCCGAGCGGATACCGTGGCGTGTCATGCGGAACCGCAGCGATCGGGTATTCATGGCGTGTCGCCGCAGGGGCTGAATAATGCAAATCCCAGACCCAGCGGTGGGTTCCCGGGCCGGTCGAGAGCTTGCGAAAGCCGCGCAACCAGTAGAGCGGGATCAGTTGCTTTTGAAGGTCCTCTTCGCTGACCTCGGGCTTGTCGTTGCTCGCATAGCGCCGGACGACGCGGCCCCGCCCGTCGAGAATTTCAAGCGTGACCAGGTTCGCCGCGGTCGGCAGAAAGTAGTCGATGACCGCTCCATCCGGAGGATTCGGAGCGGCCGGTTCGTCGGGCGGAAGAGGCGTGTCAGTATTCGTGTCGCGCTGCATGCGATACGCAGCCGCGGGAGAAAACAGGTGCGCTGCAGATTTGAGCTGGGTGGCTTCGCGCAATGGAGAGATGTCGTCGAGGACCCAGAAGCCGCGTCCGTGGGTGGCGACGATGAGATCGCTGTCGTGAATCCACAAGTCTCGCATCGAGGTGTGCGGCAGGTCCAGTTGCAGGGATTGCCAGTGGTCGCCATCGTCGAATGAAACCCATACCACATTTTCGGTACCCGCGAAAAGAAGTCCCTTGCGCACTGGATCTTCGCGCACCGTATTGACCGGGCCGAATTCTGGCAGGCCCTCGGTGATCAGCTTCCAACTCTTTCCGCCATCGCGCGTGCGATAGATATACGGCCGCATGTCGTTGACCCGGAAGCGGCTGACAGAAACGAAAGCGGTCTGCTCGTCGAAATGCGATGCGGAAATCTGTGTGACCTTGCTCCAGGCCGTGAGTTCTTTGGGAGTAATGTCGGCCCAGTTTTTCCCGCCGTCGCGCGTCACCCACATCAGGCCGTCGTCGGTGCCCGCCCAGAGCGTGTTCAGGCTCTTGAATGAAGGCGCCAGGGAATAAATCACGCCGCGCGCTTTGTCAATGCCCTTGTTGTGAAGCTCTCCGACGCTCTCTGGAATGCCCGGATTGTCGCGCGTCAGATCTTTGCTGATGATCTCCCAGGAATTCCCGGCGTCCGTGGTCTTGAAGAGCACATTGGTGGCGTAATAAATAACGTGCGGATCGACCGGCGAGAACATCAGTGGCTCGGTGCGGTTGGCGCGGTATTTGCCGTTACGCACGGGTATGGGCGTGATGTTCTGCACCTGCCCGGTGTTCCAGTGGTACTTGGTGACCTCCGTTCGCCCGGCGCCATAGATGGTATTCGGGTCGAGGGGGTCGGGTGCGACGTAGCCATATTCGATTACCCCGACGGGATGCCAGTCTCGAAATGTGATTTCCCCGTCGTTGCCGCGAGTTGAGATGCAGACGGAACCGCTCTCCTGCTGACCCGCGCAGACGCGATAAGGGAAGGAGTTGTCGGCGATTGCGTGATAGAGCTGTGCCGTTGGCTGGTTGTACCACGAACTCCAGCTCGCGCCGCCGTTCACGGTGACGATCGCGCCCTGATCGCTGACAAGGAGAATTGTGTTGCCGTTGTTGGGATTGATCCAGAGATTCTGGTAATCATCGCCGCCGGGCGCGCCGCGAAAACTCATCCAGGTCTTGCCGCCGTCAGACGAGCGCATCGTCACTGTGCTGGCGACGTAAACGAGGTCCGGATTCTTTGGGTCAACCTTTGGAATCGGCAGATCTCCGCCGCCGATGCGGCCAGAGGGACGTGGATCGTCGGTAATCTGCGCCCAATTCTCGCCAGCATCATCGGATCGATAAACCCTGAGTTTTCCGGAAGCCTGCCCAAGGGTTGCGTAGAGACGACGCGAATCGCTGGGAGCAATCGCAACGTAGATTTGGGAGAGATCCTTCGGCAGTCCTCCTGTCAGCGGATGCCAGGTTGCTCCGCCGTCGCTTGACTTGAATAGACCGCCATTGGTCCCGTTGAATTCGTTATTGTCTTCCCACGGCCCTTCGCGGGCTTCCCACATCGAGGCATAGACCACGTCGGGATTCGAAGGATCGATTTCAACATCAGAGCCGCCGGTGTTTTCGTCTTTCGAAATTACCCGCTGCCAGGTTTGGCCGCCATCGGTGGAGCGGTAGATGCCGCGTTCCTCGCTCGGCCCGTAGGGATGTCCGAGGACCGCCGCGAAAACCTTATTCGGATCGCGCGGATCTACGGCGAGGCCGGGAATCTGAAAGCCATCTCTGAGGCCGAGGTGCGTCCATGTTTTTCCCGCGTCGGTCGATTTGTAGATTCCGTTGCCGACGGAAAGATCGGGCCGGTGCAGACCTTCGCCGCTGGCGACATAAATGATGTTGGGGTCGGACGGAGCGACGGCAATCGCCCCGATCGACTGCGTGGGCTGCCCGTCGAAAATCGGCTTCCAGGTGCGTCCGTAGTCGTCGGACTTCCACACTCCGCCGTTCACCTGCCCGACGTAGAACACGTTCGGCTGGCTTGGAACTCCGCAGGCAGCGCGGGTGCGACCGCCGCGGAATGGCCCGATCATCCGCCAATGCAATTCCTGATAGGTATTCTCGGGCACCTGACCCGAGGCGATGGCGGACGGAAGCAACACCAGACTGGCAAAGAATAGACGAAGGACAATCCCTGATCGGATCAATGTGGCCCTCCCCACTGACGCAAACCACCTAGGATAAACCATCTCGGAGTTATCTTCTTCCGGCCGAACGAACCATGAGCCTGCCCGGGGCGGGATAAAAGACGAAACGGCATGCGAATTGTTTTGTGGCCCTGTCACGACGCGGGTATTATGGCGAAGCTTTGTTCCATCCAGGCGATGAATACCTACGTTTCCCGTAAACTTCGCATGCCGCGGGCGAAAATTCTTCGCCTCGCATTGATACTCACGACTCTCGCTTCTTTCGCTGAGGCGCGCGCCACTTCGCCGGCGCCGGATGCGCCGGGGCTGAAGCCGATCCTCGACTACATTTCGAATGCCTGGGACACGCTGACTCGATCCATGACCGAATGCCAGAGCATTGTCGATCCCAAGGTCGCCACCGCGCCGGTGCTTTATTTGCCGGATGGCTTCGCCGAGCCCCCGGCGGTGCGCTCGCTTTCAAGCAACTGTAAAGTTCGGGTGGAGCACCTGCCGGTCGAAATTCATGGCTTGGGAGAAGTCGATACCGCGAAGATTAATCCCCCGGGCCTTCTATACCTGCCCGAGAAATATGTCGTGCCTGGCGGTCGCTTCAATGAAATGTATGGCTGGGACAGTTATTTCATCATTCGCGGGCTGCTGGAATCCGGGCGCGTGGAGCTGGCCCGAGATATGGTCGAGAACTTCTTTTTCGAAGTCGAAAACTATGGCGCAATGCTCAACGCGAACCGCACCTACTACCTGACGCGCTCGCAGCCTCCGTTCATGAGTTCGATGGTGGTGGATGTTTACGAAGCGATGAAGAAGCAGGGCAAGCCGCCGGGCCGCGAGTGGCTCGAACGCGCCTACGCCGATCTCGACAAAGATTACGGAATGTGGACGCGTGCCCCGCACCTGGCGGGCGATACCGGCCTTTCCCGCTACTACGATTTCGGCGAGGGGCCGCCGGCCGAGGCCGTTCAGGACGAGAGCGGCTTCTACCGAAAGGTCGCGGATTATTTCTTTTTTCACCCCGCCGATGCCGATCACTATCTGGTGGCGACGGATGGCAAGCCAGACCATCCGGTTGCCGGTTCGCCGTACTCAGTTCAGGTTTGCGATCTTGCGCAGACAATGGCGCGCGCAGATTGCGACAAGCCGATCCAGTTCAAGCTCAGCGCCGATTACTACAAGGGCGACCGCTCCATGCGCGAATCGGGCTTCGATGTCAGTTCGCGCTTTGGGCCGTTCGGCGCCGCCACGCACCACTACGCCCCGGTTTGCCTGAACAGCCTGCTTTACAAGACGGAGAAGGATCTCGAGCAGATCAGCCTTTGGCTAGGCCGCAGCGACGACGCGAAGAAATGGAGTAAGCGTGCGGAAGACCGCAAGAAGGTGATCACGCAATATCTGTGGAACGCCAGCCAGGGGACGTTCTTCGACTTCAACTTCGTTACAAAGGAAATCTCGAATTACAAATATGCCAGCATGTTTTATCCGCTGTGGGCGGGACTGGCGACTCCGGCGCAAGCAAAAGCAGTGGTGGGCAATCTTAAGGACTTCGAGCAGCCCGGAGGACTGCCGATGAGCACTACCGATACCGGCGCGCAGTGGGACCTTCCCTATGGTTGGGGAAACATCGAGATGATCGCAATCGCCGGCCTGCGGCGCTACGGATTCAATGCTGACGCCGACCGCATCTCTTACGAATTTCTTTCGATGGTCGCCGAGAATTTTCGGCGCGACGGAAACATCCGTGAGAAGTACAACGTTGTCGACCGTTCCTCCGAGGCGCATGCCGAGATGGGATACCACATGAACGTCATCGGCTTTGGCTGGACCAATGCGGCTTTCCTGGAGTTGCTGCACGCGCTGCCGCCGGAAATGGCTGAGCGGCTGGCGCGGGAGCAGAGCCGGCCTCTGGCCTCGGAAAGGTAGGTCACGGCAGCTCCTGATGGAGAAGGATTTACCTTCTCATCGTGGAAATTGTTGCCATCCTTCCCGCTTTTCATCGGCAACCAAGGGGGTATGATTCCTTCGCGGCGGAAAACTGACCGGATTCGAGAAATCAACCGTCGAATTGAAAAAGCCGCCGGAGACAAGGAATTGCAGACTCTCAATGCGGAATTGCAATCGGCGCTGTCAGAACATGCGCTCCGAGTGGACAACAAAGTCACAGCAACCGTATTGAAGTGGCCGGACTTTCCGAAGGATCGAAGAAAGCAAGGCAATCATTGATCCTGAGTCCCGCGCCGGGACTGCGCTGCATTCGCTGGCACTCCGGTTTGACTGGTCCTGTCATCCCACCTAAGATTGAAGCCTTCCGCCCGCTCCGCCCATGATCGGTCAAACCATCTCGCACTATCGCATCACCGGCCAGTTAGGCAGCGGCGGGATGGGCGTCGTCTATGAGGCTGAAGACCTCAATCTGGGGCGCAAGGTCGCGCTGAAATTTCTTCCTCCGGACCTTTCGCGCGACCAGAATGCTCTCGATCGTTTCCTGCTCGAGGCGCGCACCGCATCGGCGCTGAATCATCCCAACATCTGCACGATCTATGCGGTCGAAAGCACGCCGGGCGAGGGTCCTTCCCAATCGTTTATCGCGATGGAACTGCTCGAAGGCCAGAACCTCGATCACCGGATCGCTGGCGGCCCTCTGCCGCTCGACCGGTTGCTCGACATTTCCATCCAGCTTGCCGATGCTCTGGATGCGGCGCATGCCAAGGGAATCATTCACCGCGATATCAAGCCGGCCAACATTTTCCTGAATCAGCGCAGCCAGGTAAAAGTGCTCGACTTCGGATTGGCAAAACTGACGCGTCCCGAGATGCAGATCGAGACGATCGGGGCGACACAGAGTTCTCCCGCTATGAACCTGACCAGCCCGGGAGCGACGGTGGGCACGATCGCCTACATGTCGCCGGAGCAGGCCCGCGGCGAGTCGCTTGATCCACGGACGGACTTGTTTTCTCTGGGCGCGGTGGTCTACCAGATGGCCACGGGCAAGCAGCCATTCGTGGGCGCCACGTCGGCTGTGGTATTTCACGCCATTCTTGAACTGGACCCCGTCCCGGCGGGGCAGTTCAATGCGAACCTTCCTCCCAAGCTCCAGGAAATCATTGAGAAGCTACTCGAAAAAGATCGCGATCTGCGATACCAGTCGGCTGCCGACCTTCGCGGAGATCTGAAGCGGCTGAAGCGCGATACGGAGTCCGGACGAAAACCGTCGCAATCAGCTTCGGCCTCGCACTCAGGGGCCGCTGTAGTTGACTCGCCGCCAGCTTCTTCCACGAGCACGGCGTGCGACCCGTTTCCTGTAAAAGGCACAAAGGCTGCCAAAATTAACCGTGCGGTCACCATCGTGCTGGTTGCAGGAATGTTCGCCGCGGCGGCGTACGGCGTGTTCAAGCTGGTCACCGGGAATCGCGTAGCGCCCTTTCAGAATTTCACAGTCACCAAGGTGACCGACAGCGGCAATGCCCGACAGGTCGCGATTTCTCCCGATGGGAAGTACATCCTCACTCTGCTTCAGGAAAACGGGCTGGCCAGTTTGAACCTAAGGAACGTACCGACGAACAGCACGACCCAGGTAGAGCCGCCAGCCGACGTGCAGTACACGGGTATGCGCTTTGCGCCGGATGGCAATTATTTCTATTTCGTCCGCAGCGACCCCGGCAACGAGGAATTGAGCTTCCTCTATCGCGCCGCGCTCCTGGGCGGCTCGCCAGAAAAGCTCGCCGAAGACGTGGATTCAAACGTCACCTTTTCGCCCGACGGACGCAGGGTGGCGTTTATGCGCGACGACAATCCGAAAGCCGGAGAGTTCCAGTTGATCGTAAAGGACCTGCAATCCGGAACGGAGAACGTGCTCGCCTCGGGACCACGCAAACTGGGCCTCGGGCGTCCATCATGGTCTCCCGATGGAAAGGTCATTGTCTGCTACGTCGTTCAGCCTGCCGGAGCGCTGACCGGTCTCGATATCGTGGACGCACAATCTGGGGAGCGCAAAGCGTGGTTTCGCAGCGAGACCGACATTGTTGATTATCCGGAGTGGCTGCCGGATTCCAGCAGCGTGCTGGTACTTGACCGCGATTCGAGCTCCAACTATCTACGCAGTCAGGTGTCGCGAATTTCTTATCCGGGCGGGGTGCTCTCTCCGCTTACCCGGGACGCGGGCGACTATGCGGCCGTCAGTGTGGCCCGGTCCGCGCCTGTATTGGCCGTTACATCAAGGGAACGGCACTGGCAACTGCAAACGATGGCGGCAGGCGCTGATCTCAAGACGATCAACAATACGGATGAAACCTCTCTGATCACCTGGACGCCGGTTGGCAAGCTGATTACCGACCGCAACAATCGTCTCCACATGATCGATCCGGATACTTCGGCGGTAGCAAACTTCGGCACTGACGCCGGTGTGCCGGAACTCCAGCCACAGGATTGTCGCGACGGCCGCGTCGTATTCAACCGCTATACGCCGGAGAATAAGCAGATCGCCGTTTGGATCGAAGATGCTTCGGGTCAGAATCCGAAAAAACTGACCAGCGGCCTGCTGGACTACTTCCCTCAATGTTCTTCAGATTTGCATTGGGTTTACTTTCGCGACAATTACACGAGCCTCGTCATGCGCGTGTCAATCGACGGTGGCACGCCGCAGAAAATAAGCGACCTTCCGTCAGACAGCCTGTTCGACATCGCTCCCGACAACACAGTGGCGCTTTTTGCGACTGTAAGCCACACCGAGGGGCACAAAGAAAAAGTGCTTGAGGTCTCCGTCGACAACGGCCAGGTGAAGCGCGAAATCCCCATGCAGAAGCAGCATGTGGGCCGGATCCAATATTCCCCGGACGGAAAGGCGATTGAATACGTTGTCCGCGAGAATGGAGTCGACAACATCTGGCGCCAGCCGCTCGATGGGTCGGCCGGAAAATGGGAGACGGCGTTCAAGTCAGAACACATCGGACGCTTCCAATGGTCTCCAGATGGCAAGCGTCTCGCCTTAGTGCGCGGGCACACGGATTCCGACGTGGTGCTGTTGCGCGATCAGGGAAAGTAACAGCCGTAAGCTCACTCAAATCGGCGAAGCAGACATTCCACAAATACGAAGGGCGGCCATTTCTGGCCGCCC
>DASXDY010000012.1:0-237815 GCA_036490405.1 Candidatus Sulfotelmatobacter sp.
GCAGCGATCGCGCCGCGCCAGGGGCGCAGTTACACCGCGCGCCGCAGCCTTCGCGCTGCTGGGTATGATCAACTGGATCTACCAGTGGTACAAGCCGGAGGGCAATCTTCAGGCGCAGAACCTCGTTCCGCAATTCACCGAGCTGGTGCTGGGAGGAATTTTCGTTTGAAGGCGCAGTTCACGCGCGTTGACCAGATCGACCGGGAGCGAAGGGCCGCGGGAAAGCTTTACCGCGAATTCCTGCGCGTGCCCTCGATGAGCGGGGGATTGTATGTGCTCGCGGCCGGAGCCGCCGATGCGCAGAAACCTCACCACGAAGATGAGATGTACTACGTGGTTCGTGGACGGGGCCGCTTTCGCGCCGGGGACGAAGATCAGGAGGTTTCGCCAGGGAGCGTGTTATTCGTGGCGGCCGAGGTCGAGCACCGGTTTTACGACATCACGGAAGAATTGCAGATGCTCGTTTTCTTCGCGCCGCCGGAGAGTTAGTCGAGTCGCAACATTGTGGAATACTCCATCATTCCTATGTCCGCGGATGTTTGGCCGGTCGTCCGCCAAATCTACGGCGAAGGGATCGCCGCTGGAAACGCTACCTTTGAAACCGAACTACCCGATTGGGAGAAATGGAACGCAAGCCATCGCAAAGATTGCCGCCTGGTCGCGGTGCAAGAGCCGGCTGGAAAATCTGACACTCCCGTTGTGTTCGGATGGGCCGCGTTGAGTCCTGTTTCCAATCGTCTTGTGTACGCCGGAGTCGCTGAGGTTTCGGTCTACGTCGCCGCCAAGGCGCGCGAGTGCGGCGTTGGTAGATCTCTGCTGAGCGCATTGGTCAGCGAGTCAGAAGCGAAGGGCGTCTGGACTTTGCAAGCCGGAATCTTCCCTGAGAATCTCGCCAGTATTACTCTGCACGAGAGGTGTGGATTCCGTGTTGTCGGCAGACGGCAGCGGATAGGCAACCTGGACGGTGTGTGGAAAGATGTACTGCTTTTGGAACGGCGAAGCGAGAAGGCCGGGACCTGAGAGCTACTTGTGCGCCGGAATCCAGTAGACCTCTTCCTTCACCGAATTCCTGTCAACGAATCCGCGGCGCCGCAGAATCGCCTTGCTGTGCTCGATCATCTCGGGATGGCCGCATAAATATGCGGTGGTGTTACTCGCGTCGAGTCCCCACTGATCGGCATACTTGCGCAGGATATCGTCGGCGCGTCCGGTTTCTCCCGCCCAATCACTGTGATCCCAGGGACGGCTCACGGTCGGAATGTAAGTAAACCACGGCAACTCGCCGCCGAATCTTGCCAGTTCTTCACGGTAGCCAAATTCCCAGGGACGGCTGGCGCCATTCAGCAGGAATAACTTGTGCGAACCGTCAAACGTGCCGGCTTTCCACTGTTCGGCGAGCGTGCGGACGTAGCTTACAAACGGCGCGACCCCGGTTACGGTCGAAACCAGCAGATGATTTTTTCTCCCGCTCTGCAGGTCGAGCGAAAACTTTCCTTTTGCAACCTTCCGCATCGAAAGATGATCGCCGGGCTGAAGCTTGAAAATCAGCGGGGTGAGCGCGCCCTCGGGCACGAGTTCGAAGAAGAACTCGACTTCTTCTTCCGAGGGCGCCGACACGATCGAATAGGCGCGTTCAACGAGCTTTCCGTCTTCTCTCGCGACCCCGAGCGTGGCGTATTGGCCAGGGACAAACGAGAACTCGCCCCCGGCGCGCACGCGGACCATCCACAGGTCTGGCGCGAAATCGACGCGGCTCACGATCTGCGCGCGATAGAACCTCTGCTCCGGAACTGCAATTGCAGCTGCCATATTTCGGGAACCAGTACCCTCGCAAGGTTTGTCATTCCGGGCGAAGCGAGGAATCCCTGCCTCCGGCACCGCGGCGATACGCAGGGATGCTTCGACTACGCTCAGCATGACAACCTGAATCCAAAGCGCCCACAACCACTTCGATGTTTCACGGTTGTCCGGGGACTCGGCAGATATCGCCTCCTCGGTTGAACCGCGCGGATCCAGCCGAGTGGCCATATCCTAGACGCGAGCGGTCATGGCTGGAAAGAGAATTATTTGGTTCGGACAGATCGGCGGCTCACGAGGGCACAAATTCACATTATTTCGGTTTGTTCCCGCTCAAACTCGAATCCAGCAAAGACGTGACATCGATAGTCGCAAGTTGTTCCAGAACAGTGCGCAGTGCGCGCAGGACTTCGCCGGCGACTGTGACCTTCAGAGCGAATTTCAACATGCCGTCCGGGGTGAATTGCGCGCCTTTCTGGGTCGAGACGAAGCGCGCGAGTTGTTCGGGATCGATGGCGGCGTTCTGGCGGAATTTGAAGGTGACGAAATCGCGCTTGCGCTCAATTGCATTTACCCCCACGCGTATGCACAGCAACTTCAATGACGCATAATCCAAAAGATTGCGGACCGCAGGCGGCGGCGCGCCGTAGCGGTCCTCGAGTTCTCCGGCAACGTCTGTCAGCTGCGATTCGGTTTCAACGCGGGCGACGCGCTTGTACATCTGAAGCCGCTGGTTTTCTTCCGGAACATATTCGCTGGGAATGCGGATGTTCAAGCCGAGGTTGAGCTGGGTCTCGGCTTCGTCGGGGCCGGCCTCGCCTTTCATCTCGCGCACGGCGCGGTCAAGCATCTGGGTGTAGAGCTCGAAGCCGACCGCTTCGATGTGGCCGCTCTGTTCGCCTCCCAGCAGATTACCTGCGCCGCGCAGCTCGAGATCGAGCGCGGCGATTTTGAATCCAGCGCCGAGGTCGGAAAATTCTTTTAACGCGGCAAGCCGGCGCCGCGCGATCGGGGTGAGCTCCATTTCGCGCGGGATCATCAGATAGGCATACGCCCGGCGATTCGAGCGCCCAACGCGGCCGCGAAGCTGATACAGCTCCGACAGTCCCAGGCGTTCGGCGCGGTTGATCAGGATCGTGTTGCATAGAGGGATGTCGAGGCCGTTTTCGATGATGGTTGTCGCCACGAGTATGTCGGCCTCATGATGCATGAACTTCAGCATCACTTTTTCGAGTTCGCCTTCAGACATCTGTCCGTGACCCACGATGACGCGCGCTTTGGGGACCAGTTCCTGAAGTTTCGCAGCGATCTCCCAGATGGTATCGACGCGGTTGTGGACGAAGTAAACCTGGCCGCCGCGCTCGAGTTCCTGCTCAATCGCAGATTGAATCAATTTGTCGTCCCAACTGGCGACGACCGTCTGGATCGCCATGCGGTCTTTGGGCGGAGTTTCGATCACGCTCATGTCGCGCAGTCCGATCATCGACATGTGCAGCGTGCGGGGAATCGGCGTCGCTGACATCGTCAACACGTCGACCTGCTTGCGCATCTGCTTGATGCGTTCTTTGTGCCTTACCCCGAAGCGCTGCTCTTCGTCGACGATCAGCAGTCCGAGATCGGTGAATTTGATGTCTTTCGACAGAATGCGGTGGGTGCCGATGAGGATGTCGATCTTGCCCGCTTCCGTCTTTTGCAGAATTTCTTTCTGCTGCTTCGCATTGCGGAAGCGGCTGATCATCTCGATCGTGACCGGGAACGGCCCGAAACGCTGTTTGAAGGTTTCGTAATGCTGGAAGGCAAGGACGGTCGTGGGCGCGAGCACCGCAACCTGCTTGTTGTCGCTGACCGCCTTGAAAGCCGCGCGCATCGCCACTTCTGTCTTGCCGTAGCCGACGTCACCGCAGAGCAGGCGGTCCATGGGCAGTGTCGATTCCATGTCGCGCATCACGTCGGTGATGGCTTGCGCCTGGTCCTCGGTCTCGTTGAATTCGAAAGTATCTTCAAACTCGCGGACAAATTCATTGCCCGCGGGAAATGCGTGGCCCTGCGCCATCTTGCGCTGCGCATAGAGTTTGAGCAGTTCGTCGGCCATGTCTTGCATGGCCTTACGCACGCGGGCCTTCGTCTTGGCCCAGGCTTGCGTCCCGAGATGATTCAGGGCTGGTTTGGCCCCTTCTGACGACCTATATTTCTGGATCAGGTCCAGTCGGGTGAGCGGGACGTAGAGCCGCGCAGCATCGGCGTATTCGAGCAGCATGAACTCCGCATTGCCGTCGCCCTGATTGATTTCCTTCAGCCCTTGATACTGTCCGATACCATGCTCGACGTGTACGACGTAGTCTCCGACTTGCAGATCGCGGAAGTCGGAGAGAAATGCGGAAACCTTCGACTTTGTCCTTTGCGAAGGCGCTGCCACCGCGTCGGACTCGTCGAACAGATCGCGCGCGCCGAAGATGGCAAGATGCGCGTCGGGAAAAATCACGCCGTCGGGAACATATGCCTTGGCGAACGTGGTGGTGTTGACTTCTCCGGCGAAGTAGCTGGTCTCGTCGGCATAGCTTTCGCCGCCGCGGGTACGGCTTCCCAGGCGGAAGCTGACGTTGTATTCGGTGAAGATGTCGGCCAGGCGCTCGACTTCGCCGGTGTTCGGCACCGAGAAGAGAACTTGATTCCCTTCACGAGTGAGTTTCTGAACTTCTTCCAGCATCGCCGGCACCGCGCCGTGAAAGCGCGAGGCCGGCTGAGTGAGTATTGAGACGGAAGCTCCCTCATCTGCGCCATGCGCGATGCCGAGATGCTCGATGTCGGCTCCGGTGAGTGAAGCAGTCTTCTGCCACCACGCCTCCGGCGGGACATATAAGTCGGACGGGCGCACAAGATTGCCCACGCCGCTGCGCTCGTGGGCTTCTTCCACGCGGATCCAAAAGCGGTCGAATTCGGAGCGCAAAGTCTCCGGTTCATCGAGGAGTACTGCGGCGTGTGGAAGCAGGTCGAAGACAGTATGCTCGGCACCGGCCACGGGCGCGTAGAACTCCCAGCCGGGGAAAACGGTCACGCCGGCTGACCGGAGCGCTGCCTCGACGATTTCTTCGTTGCCGGTGATGCGCTTGCCGGAAAGGCGTGTGTGAATCGCGCCAAGCAGCTGGTCGCTGATTGGAGTTTCCGTCAGAGGCAGCAGCAGGGCTTCGTCGATCGGGTTCGAGGACCGCTGCGATTCAGGATCGAAGCGGCGGATGGAATCCACTTCATCGCCGAAGAATTCAATGCGCACCGGACGCTCCGCTTCGGGCGAATACACGTCGAGAAGGCCGCCGCGCAAGGCGTACTGGCCGGGCATTTCGACAACATCGGCGGTCGCATAGCCGACGGTATTCAAATGCCCGAGCAAGTTATCGATGTCGAACGATTCGCCGCGGCGCAGGGTGCGGGCGAGATCGGCGTAGTATTCGGCGGGCCGCTGCAGGATCGCCGTCGCTGCAATCGGAGAAACTACAACCGCGGCCTTGCCGGTCGCAATCTTCCACAATGCGGTGGCGCGCTCTTCCTGCAACTCGGGATGCGGCGAAAGATTCTGGAACGGCAGCACATCGCGAGATGGCAGCGGGACAATCGAGTCAGGGTCGCAGGCGGCAGTAAGCTCGCAGAATCCTCGCAGGACCGGCACGAAATCTTCGACGGCCCGATTGTCGTTGACGATGACAATCAGCGGCCGCTCGGCGGCGCGGCGCAAGAGCACGAGCAGCAAGGCTTTCGCGGTGGAGTTGAGGCCGGACACACGGATCCGCCCCGTGCCCTCTTTCAGATGGGAGGCAACACGCAGGAAGCCGGGAAGCGATTCGACGTCCGCGAAGAGTTCACGGACGAAGGGAAGAAGCATGCATTTTGATTTTATCAGGGAATCCAGACGCGATCGCTCTGCATCCTCGGCGGTTCAACTTCAAGATCTTGAACCACAGGGGACACAGAGCGCCACGGAGGAAGGGCTACCGGGTATTGGTTTATGCGAAATGCGAGTTCTTGGACTATCGTTTACACGCTCAGTGACACGCTGGGCGACGCGGTCTGGCTTTGCGCCTGTCCGTTCGCCGGGCTTGCCTGGTTCGACTGAATAAAGTCTTGCTGCAGCGACGCATAGGCCTGCTGCGCGGTTGTGATATCGCCGCTCTGCAAGGCCTGCCCCAGTTGCTGGAACAACTGGCCGACGCCACCGGGCAGGGTGCTGACGCCGCCCGGCGCTCCATTGAAGCCTCCAGTATGGAAGCGATGGTTGTCGTGGGCGCGCTGCTGAAAGATCTGCTGGATGTTCGAGTAATCCTGCTGCGCCGCCGAAGTGTTGCCGGCCTGGATGTCCTGCTCGAGCTGCGCGAAGGCCTGCACCCGCGGATCGGTGCTTTGGACCGCGCTCTGCGCCGTCGAAGTCGCCCCCGAAGTCCCGGTCGTGGTCCCGGTAGTTGTTCCGGTAGTGGTCCCGGTTGAGGTGGTTGGAATCGACGCCAGTTTCGGCACGAGTTGCTGCAAGGTGGTGAAATCGGTTTGGGCGGCTGTCAGGTCTCCGGATTGGAGGTCCTGGCCGAGTTGCTGGAATTCCTGTTGAATCGCCTCTCTCTTGCTGAGGACGTTCTGGTTGGAAACATCGAACAGGCTGCTGGTGGAAATGGCCGCGAGTGACATGGTGCGTACCTCCAATCGAAATCTGGAATCTTTATCGGCGTTGCGTCGCGGAACTTCAATCGCCCCGCACGAGGACGATCGCAAGTGGAATGCCGAAGTACGGCGGCGGGGGATTTGCGTTCTTTCGCTGATTCGACTGGTACTTAGCAGGAACGATGATTGGAGAGCGATGTGAGCTTCGGCATCTCTTGCCGGGCAAACCCGGCAAGGTGTGGCCATGCTAAGAAGCTTCTAGGAATCGGAGGCGTCGATGAGCTACCGGGATTTACCGGCGATCCAGAGTAAGTTCGGATTCCGCACTCAGGTCAGGAATCTTGACGTGCAGAGCGTGCTTTTTCGAGTCATAGGAAGTCTTCAGCGAATTGCCGGTGAGTTTCGCCGTCGCCGCCGATGATGGCCAGTCATAGATCACGACTTCGATTGACGTCCACCAGGGCCGGTACGATCCTTCTCGCGCATGAAAACTTAGGCGGACAGAGTGGTCATCGGTTTGGCAGGTAAACGACTGGCGCAGAAATTCTCCGCGGCGGTACGCGAAGGAGTGGCCATCGTCGAGGTAGACCGATCCGCTGCAATCCGGCCCGGGATACACATCGAGTTCCAGGGGCCCATTGGGTGTTTCGTCGGTGTTCTCAATCAGCGGCTCGAAGGGAATCATGCTTCCCGCGCGGACATAGACCGGCAGGGTATCCAGGGGCGGATGAATCGCGCGAGGTTCGGGGAATGTCGCGTCCGGCCCCGCACTTGCCACGGTGACAATGTCAGGGGCATGAGGCTGCGGAAGCATCTTTTGTCCGGTCCAGAAGTCGAACCAGGTGCCGGGCGGATAGGACACCGAATAGTCATTCACCATCTCGCCGAAGGGCGGCGGAGCGATCAGCAGATCGCGGCCGAGAAGAAATTCGGTGTCGAGATTGTCGAACCCGGGGTAGGAAGGCGCGAAAATTTCAGGAAATTCCAGAAACACCGGCCGCATCAGCGGCAGCCCCGTCCGCGAAGATTCTTCCGCGAGCGTGTAGAAGTAGGGCAGCAGGCGATAGCGCGTCTCAATGTAGCGGCGGCGAACTGCTTCGGGCCCGGGGCCGTTGTTCCAGATTTCGTGCGGCAGGCTGCCCTTCGTCGCATGATCGCGGAAGAATGGCGAGAAGGCCGCAAGTTCGACCCAGCGCGTGAGCAATTCGGGGGACGGCGAGCCGTTGAATCCGCCCACATCCGCGCCAACGAACGGAATTCCGCTCACTCCGAGATTCAACACCATCTGGCTGGCGAGGCGTAGGTGGTTCCACGTGGCCGAGTTGTCGCCGGTCCAGGTGAAGCCGTAGCGCTGCCCTCCCGCGAATGTTGCTCTCGTCAATACAAATGGCCGCTCGTCCGGACGCAGCTTCAGCAGGCCTTCGTAGGTCGCGCGGGCATTTTCAAGACCGACGATGTTGTGAATTTCCGAGTGCGTGGCGGTGCGCGTCGCGAACCCCGGCTCTTCGATGCGATGCACCGTGTTCAGCGGCATGGTCTTGTCGGGGCCGTCGAATACCGATGGCTCGTTCATGTCGTTCCAGAATCCCGAGACGCCGTCCCGCACAAAATCCTTATAGAGATTGCCCCACCAGTCGCGGGTTGAGGCGCGTGTGAAATCCGGAAAGACCGCGGGGCCTGGCCAAACTATGCCCACGAACTCGCTGCCGTCGGGATTCTTCACGAACTGATCGGTCGCATGGCCTGAATCGTAGGGCGCATATCCCTGGTTCACGGCGTGCGCAATGTGCAGGTCGGTGATGTTGACGAGATGAAAGTGCTGTTTGCGCAGGTCGGAGACGAGTCCAGGAAAATTCGGGAACGTCTTTGGGTTCACAGTGAATGGCCGGTTGCGGTCCTGATAGTCAATGTCCAGATACACCACGTCGGAGGGAATTTTGTCGGCGCGCAGGCGGTTTGCGATCTCACGCAATTGCGACTCGGGCGTATAGCTGTAACGCGACTGCTGGAATCCCAGCGCCCACAATGGAGGCAGCGGCGGTTTGCCGGTGAGGTCTGTATAGCTTTCCACGACCTGTTTCGGCGACGGCCCATAGATGAAGTAGTAGTCGATTGGGCCGCCTTCCGCGCCGAAGGCCAGCACATCGCGCGCCTGCTTGCCGAAGTCGAACCAGGTGCGCCAGGTGTTATCGAGGAAAAGTCCGTAGCTGTGCGCGCCGCTGACCGCGAGAAAAAACGGAATGCTCTTGTAAAGCGGGTCCACCGATTCCTGCGGGCCGACATCGGTATTCCAGAGGGTATACGCCTGGCCGCGGCGGTCGAATTGCCCAGTCTTGTCGCCGAGTCCGAAGTAGTGTTCGCCGGCAAGCATTTCCTTGTATAGAGAGAACCCACCCAGGTGAAATCGTACGGGATGGCCCGGCTCATCGGACGATATGACATTGCCGGAGAGATCGCGGATGACGAGGCGAAGCGGATTGCGTTCGACGCGGACTTCGACTGCCTTGGTCCGGAAACCGACGAATGTATTGTCCTGGGCGGCCTGCACATCTACCGATTGGCCGCGGGCATCGGCAGAAACCGCCCACGATGCGTCTTCGGGAAGGGTGCCGCCGGGAGCGATGCGAACCCGGAGGATATTATCGCGCAGCGCGGTAATGCGCACCGTCGCCGGGCCGGATTGAACCTGAATGCCATCGCGCAGCGGTTGCGAAGCCGTCACCGAATCGAGGGCCAAAGCAGCCTGCGTTGAAGTTTGAGCGCGCCCGTAAATCGCGATTGCGGAGGTGATTGCGATGAGAACTACGACGAACCGCCGACTAAAAGATGACATCGCTGCGCTCTTTCCCGAGCTGGTATGCCTTGGCAGCAACATCATACCAACCTGTATTTGCCGGCAAAGACCCGATCGGCGTGAGACCCGGTCCGCTCTCGGTTCAGGCCCGCAGCAGCGGCCGCGTCAGGCAGGTGGGACCGCCGCTGCCATTGATACAGATTTCGCTCCCGGGAAACGTTCGCACGTCATATCCCGCGGCCCGCAATGCGCCGTTGGTTTTGCGGTTTTGTTCAATGGCGAGCAATCGCTTCGCCCCCAGCGCCAGAACATTGCAGGCCAGACCGTCACGCTCCGAATAATCGATCTCGAGCATTTTGTATCCGCGCGCCTTGAGCAGTTCGACTGTTTCGACCGCCAGCCAGGAAAGATCCACCAGTGCCGTGCGCTCATCCAGAAGGCTGATCAGCGACATCAGGTGCAGGCACTCCGCTGGACCGTTTCCATAAGGAAGCGGTGCGGAGATCACATCGATCCCCTTCGGCGCGAGCAGATTGCGCATCTGCGCGATGCCCTCCGCGTTGGTCCGATAGCCATGGCCGATCAGAAGTGTTTTCGAATCGAGCCACACCATGTCGCCGGCTTCGGTCGTCCCCGGCTCGACAATTTTCGCCAGTGTGGGAATGCCCAGCCGAGCACTGAACGAACCATGATGCCGGCCTTCCACGACGCGGTTCGTTTTCCCCGGACGCATGACGATGAGGCCGAAATCGGTAGCCAGCGACGCATCGTGGGTGTAGACGGCATCCAGAGAAAGATCTGGGGCGGGCGGCAGTTCGACGATTTCAGCACCGGCAGCCGCCAGTTCGCTGCACAGCGCTGCATGCTGACTCTCGGCGAGGGAGAACTCCGGGGCATGCCGAAATCCCAGGGCTTTCCAGCGCGCAACATATTCCGAGCGGTCCCATCCCGCCGAGCGCGGCGAACACACGAGCACCCGCTGAAGTACTCCGACCATGGAATGTCCGTTGAAGGTCACCGTGGACTGAATTGTAGGCAAACGATTCTCCTGGAGGCAGCAGTTCCAGAGAGATTCTAAAGAAAAAACCCGCATGGTGAGATGCGAATGTGCGGGGAGGGCACTCGGCCTGGCGCGGCCGGATTAAGCCTGGAGTTCTTCCCCGGCAGCTGCAAATTCAACCTGGGCGTCGTCCGGAGGCAGCAGATCGCGGACGGTATCTTTCTGGTGCCGCCGGTGCAGCCACTGTTTGAGCTGCTTGCGCGCCGCCGGAGCAAGTTTCGAGAAGAACAATCCCGCGCGGCCATGGTCTCCGGCCCAGATCACGTCGGCATGGCCGTGCACGGATTGGTCCGTGCCCGGCAGCACGCAGCGGAACTCGATGTTGGAACTCATCGGCACCGGTTCGGTCGCTTGTAACGCGAGCCCCTGTTCTCCGATGTCGATACTGACCCCGGCGATGGTGCGGCCATCCAGTTTCAGGTAAACCAGTGTTTTCGCGTCATAGCGCGCCGTCTTGCGCCGGTTCGCTTTCGGCTTGCACGTGGATTTCAAGGCGTCGCGGACCAATTCGCTTTCCAGCGGCCGGTAGAGAATCCGGTTTGCCCCCGAATGAAATGCCTGCCCCGTTCCCGGCCACGCGCGGCTGGCAACGGCAATCAGCGCCGGCTTCTGCGAAGCGGGAAGAAGATTCGCCATGCGGATCGCTTCTTCGGCCCCCGTGAGATCGAAATCCACGATAAGCGCTGCACACTGGCCGGCCATGACGGACTCGACCGCCTGCTGGTTGGACTGGCAGAGCACAAGCTCAATGCCAAGATCTTCCAGACATGAGCGGAGAGTTTGCAGCGACTTCTTATCGTGACACAGTACCGCAGCCGACTGGCGCATGAGTCCAAGGTAGAAGCCGGAGCAGGGCTGGTAAATGTCACAGCAGTAATCTGAACCATGGTTACTGAAGCGACCTGTAAATGATAGAAAATCCTCATGTTGCAGCAGATCGTTGGACCCTCGCCGGGCGTGCGGGTTTGCGCTGCTATAATCGAAGATTGCGCTCATGAGCCAGAAACGACTGATACGTTCTACGACAGTCTTGTCGGTACGCCGAAACGGGAGCATCGTCCTGGCGGGCGATGGTCAGGTCACGCTCGGCGAGTCGGTGATCAAGCATTCGGCAAAGAAGATCCGCCGGCTTTATAACGACAAGATTCTTTCGGGATTCGCCGGTTCCACCGCGGACGCCTTCACTTTATTCAGCCGCTTCGAGTCGAAGCTGGAGCAATATCACGGCAACCTGGGCCGCGCTGCCGTCGAGCTGGCGAAAGATTGGCGAACCGACAAGTTCCTGCGCCATCTGGAAGCCCTGCTGATTGTGTGCGATAAAGAACAAACCTTCCTGCTCAGCGGCCAGGGCGACGTCATCGAACCCGACACCGGAATCGCCGCGATCGGAAGCGGAGGTCCCTATGCCCAGGCGGCGGCGCAGGCGCTAGCCGAACACACCCAGCTCTCCTCCCGCCAGATCGCCGAAGAGGCGATGAAGATTGCGGGCAAGATGTGCATCTATACCAATGACAGGGTAACGATTGAAGAACTTTGAGTTCTCAGTTCCCGGTTCTCAGTTCTCAGCCAACGCCGCTGAACTAACTGAGAACTGAGAACCGGGAACTGAGAACTGACAATGGCCATCTATCTCCCCTCATCCGCTGAAGAAGAACAGCTTGCGCTGGACGAACTGACGCCGCGCGAGATCGTCGTCGAACTCGACAAGCACGTCATTGGCCAGAAGGACGCCAAGCGCGCCGTCGCAATCGCGCTGCGCAATCGCACCCGCCGCCAGAAACTTTCCGCCGAACTGGCTGAAGAAGTCATTCCCAAGAACATCATCATGATCGGGCCCACCGGCGTGGGCAAAACCGAAATCGCGCGGCGACTGGCCAAGCTCGCGAATTCCCCGTTCCTGAAAGTCGAGGCCTCGAAGTTCACCGAAGTCGGCTATGTTGGCCGCGATGTGGAATCGATGGTGCGCGACCTCGTCGAGATTGCCATCGACAATGTCCGCGAAGAAAAGCTGGAAGATATCGCGGACAAGGCGGAACTGAATGCGGAAGAGCGGCTACTCGACTTGCTTCTGCCGCCATCGCCCCCGGTGCGGCCTGAGACTTCTACGACAACCGGCGGGGTGGTCATTGATGCGCCGCCGGCGCTTGCGGAATCGTCAAATCGCACGCGCGAAAAGCTGCGCCAGCAGTTGCGCGAAGGCAAACTCGACGAGCGCATGGTTGAGATCGACGTGCGCGAGCGAAATTTCCCGTCGTTCGAAATCCTGACCAATCAGGGCGTCGAAGAGATGGACGTCAACATCAAAGATATGTTGCCCAGCATCTTCGGGCAGCGCACCAAGAAACGGAAGATGAAGGTCAACGAGGCCTTCGAGTACCTCATCCAGGAAGAAGAGCAGCGCTTGATTGATATGGACCAGGTCACGCGCACCGCGATTGACCGGGTCGAAAATTCCGGCATCGTATTCCTCGATGAGATCGACAAAATCGCCGGCCGCGAAGGCGGCCATGGGCCGGATGTTTCCCGCGAAGGCGTGCAGCGCGACATCCTGCCGATCGTCGAAGGCACCACGGTCAACACCCGCTACGGCATGGTTCGCACCGACCACATTCTGTTCATCGCCGCCGGCGCATTCCACGTTTCCAAGCCCAGCGACCTGATTCCCGAACTACAGGGCCGTTTTCCCATCCGCGTCGAACTGCAGTCGTTGACGATGGAAGATTTCGTCCGCATTCTTACCGAGCCGAAGTCGTCTCTGGTCAAGCAATACACCGCGTTGCTTGAGACCGAAGGTGTGAAGCTCGAATTCACGCCCGAGGCCCTGGACGAGATCGCGCACTTCGCCTTCCGCGTGAATGAGAGCACCGAGAATATCGGGGCGCGCCGCCTGCACACCATCATGGAGCGCGTGCTCGATGAACTCAGCTTCGATGCGCCGGAGAGAAAAGGCCAGCAATTCACCGTGGACGCCGATTACGTGCGCAAGATGCTGACCGACATCGTGAAAGACCAGGACCTGTCGCGCTACATTCTGTAATGGGATGAAGAAGCCCGCCATCCGCGTGACGAAATGGCTGCGCGATATTCCGGTCGAGGCCGGCTGCACGGCGTGTGCAGCCGCGTTCAAGGCAGCGACTTCCAGCCATCGTCCCCACCGCGAAGAATATCAGCGTTCGTTGCAGGCGCAGTTTGATGCGCATCTTAAGGCCGCGCATGCGCAGGACCCGAACGCCGGCTGATCGCGCCGGCCCGCCGCAGGCAATTTTCATTTCAGTCGGTGACTTGCGGCCTGGCTCGCGTGGTCAACCTGCGTTTACAGGTCTCCGCAGCAGCGGTTCTTCATGACCGCGAGCCGAGACTCTTTCTACCGCCTGAATCTCGCCATCCTCGACTCGCAGCGCGCAATCGAAATTATTCACGGTAGGACAAATGTGACGGGGCAACAGATACACGAGGTCGCCCACTTTCAGGGTCGTGCTTCCATTCACTTTAAGCGGCAAATGTTCTTCGCTGGGCGAAAGCGGCGTTAGATCGGGATGTCCCGCAACCACGCAGGTGGGCACGCCAGCATCGGCGGAAACGGCCTTGTGCCCGGCATCGCAGGTGAAAGTCATTTCGTTCGGATGGCTTACTACACGCGACATCACCACCACGGCGGGCGCGTATCCATATTCGCTCGGCAGTTGCGCGAGGCATGTGGCGTCGCAATAGACGACCGTCCCCGGTGACACGCGATGAATGAAGTCTGCACCGCGGAAGCCTGCGTAGGAGAGGGAGCAGGGAAACGTTGGCGTACCTGCGGTGATCAGCTCGCGGACGCTGAGACCCTTGGTACTTAACTCGCGCACAATTTCGAGCAGGCGGTCGTAACCGGCATGCGTGGCGGCCGTGCGCCCAGTGTCATCCACTCCGCCGTATTGCCCGTCATAGTAATGCAGGCCGCGAAATTCCAGCCCGGCTTTCCCGATCCCGCGTGCCATCGCGATGACGCGATCGCCCTGGCTTTGTTCGATGCCGGTGCGATTCATCCCGGGATTGATATCGAGAAAAATTCCGACCGAACTCGCGCGCCATTGCGTGACCTGTTCTTCGTTTTCAGCCAGAGCAGAGATCGCGACCTGAGGAAATTCTTCGGCGATCTCGCGCACGCGGTCCGCGTTGGCTCCCATCACGGGATACGCTACGAGCACGTCCTGCGCTCCGCTGCGGCAGGCTTGGAGCAGTTCCAGCGTCGTCGCGCACTTGAAATTCCGCAGGCCGCGATCGATCAGCATTCGCAGCGTAAAGTTCAGCTTGGCCGTCTTGATGTGCGCGCGCCAGCGATCGGCGTCTCCACCGAGCAGCCGCAGGGTGCTATCGATATTCGATGCGACAACGTCTGGATAGACGACGAGCGCGGGCGTAATGACTTCTTCGCTTGCCGAAACACGGTAACGGTCGTTCCAGGGGAATTCGCTCAGCATGAACTTTGGCGCGGCCATGGCGGTTCTGATGATAACGCGTGGAGCGCGGGCCGACACGGGATTTCAGCAGCCGTGCATCTGCAATTTCTCACTCAGAACAATGGCGTCATCAAAGCCCCGCGCTTTCACCAGCGGGGCGAGGGATCGCTGGTAACAAGGTGATCGTTCCGGATGACGCCCAAGAGTTTCATCGAGACCATGGATGGCGAAGGTTGACCGCCGCGTATGCCCTGAGTAGGCTCAGTGTTCCATGGCGCACAACGGACGCGCAGAATCCAGAACGACTCTAATCCGCGGGCTTGGCCTGTGGTCGGCGACTGCAGTTGTCATCGGAGATACGATCGGCACCGGAATTTTTCTGGTGTCGAGCGACATGGCGCGCATCGCGGGCTCGGCCACGTTGGTTCTGGCCGCGTGGGTGCTCGGCGGCATTATCGTTTTGTTCGGAGCATTCTGCTATGCCGAGCTGGGCGCGGCTTTTCCGAAATCAGGCGGGCCGTTCGTCTATCTTGGACGCGGCCTCGGGCCGCTCTGGGGATTTCTTTTCGGCTGGATGAGTTCGTTCCTCGACCGTCCGGTGGCGATGGCGGGGCTGGGCGCGGGTTTCATACGATTTCTGAGCTTTCTGTTTCCTGCGGTCGCGACACCATTGTTTTCGGTCCACATCGGCAGCTACGTGTTCAATTTCACTACCGCCCAGCCACTGGCTGCTTTGGTCGTGATCATCGTCACCGCGATTAACTACTTTCGCGTTGAACTTAGCGGCGCGATTCAAGTGGCCCTGACCGCGGCGAAGATACTCACGGTTGTCCTGATCATTGTTGGCGGTTTGCTGCTTGCGCCGAAACATGCCGCGGCCGCACAGACCGTAACGCCCCCATTGAGCCTGGCCACGTTCGGCATACTGCTCACCGCCCTTGTACCTGCCATGTGGGCCTTTAACGGGTTCAATGACCTCGGCGACCTCGGCGAAGAAATTCAGGAGCCTGGGAAAAACATTCCGCGATCGATTCTGTTGGGGCTGGCTACGATTGGCGTTTTGTATCTGATGGCGAACATTACGTACTTCCATGTGTTGCCGCTCGGGGCAGCGGCGGCCTCGCCACATATCGCGTCGGATGTGGTTCAGTCGTTCGCCGGATCTCGCGGAGCGGCATGGCTCACGGTGGCGATGGCGATGTCGGCGCTTGGCGCTCTGCATGTCGTGATCATGACTGGTGCGCGCATTCCCTTCGCGATGGCCCGAGATGGTGTCTTCTTTCGGTTTGCAGCGCGGCTGCACCCCACAACGCGCGCGCCGAGTGGATCGCTGATCTTCCTGGGAGCGGTTGCAACGCTGCTTGCTCTTACCGGAACATTTGAAGAGTTGTATTCGCTGTTTGTCTTTGCCGTTTGGATTTTCTTCGCGCTGACCGCGATCGCCCTGCTGCGCTTGCGGTGGAAAGAGCCGGAGCTGGTCCGTCCGTATCGCGTGTGGGGATATCCCGTAACTCCGGTGATCTTTCTGATTGCCGCGATCGCGTTGACGGTGAATCTTTGGATGGTGCGTCCAGTGCGGTCTTCGCTGGGGCTCGCGGTGATTCTTGCGGGTATTCCGTTTTTCTATCACTGGCGAAAGAAGTCTTCCGAACTTTAGTTCTCCGTTCTCGGTTCTCGGTTCTCAGCAAAAACATCCGTTCCTAGAACTGCAACCTGGCAACTGAGAATTGAGAACTGAGAACTGGGAACTCCCTCATGCGCCGCGCTGCCATTGCAATCCGTTGGCTGTTTGATCCGCAGCAGGGACCTTCGGACCGCTTTCTTCCACGCTGGCTTTTTCTGCGCGCGCTGGGACTGATTTATTTCTCGGCGTTCTATTCGCTCGCCTTCCAGATTCATGGGCTGATCGGGCCGCAGGGAATTCTTCCGGCCAGCGAATACCTTCCGGCAGTCGCGCAGTCGCTGGGCCATCTTCGCGGCTTGTGGTTCGCGCCGACGGTCTTGTGGCTTTCGAGCAGCAACCACATGCTGACCGGGCTGTGCTGGTTCGGAATGCTGGCGTCGATCCTGCTGACCATAAATCTTTGGCCGCGCGGGATATTGGTGGCGTGCTTGGTCTGCTTCCTGTCGTTCGTCAGCGCGGCGCAGGACTTTTCGAGTTATCAGTCAGACGGCATGCTCCTTGAGGCGGGATTCATTTCGCTGTTCTTCGCGCCGTCCGGATTCCGGCCGCGATGGGGCACGGAGAGTCCTCCCTCGCGCGCGAGTTTGTTTCTTTTACAGTGGGAGTGGTTTCGCATCTACTTCGAGTCGGGCGTGGCGAAGATCGCCGGCGGAGACATCGAGTGGCGCAACTTCACCGCTATGGACGAGTACTACCAGAACGGCCCGCTGCCCACCTGGATTGGCTGGTATATGCAGCATCTGCCGCACTGGTTTCATGCGGCCACGGTCTATGCAACGCTCGGCATCGAACTGGGGCTGGTGTGGGCGTTCCTGCTTCCGCGGCGCTGGCGCGTTGTCTGCTTTCTGATCGTCACGCCGTGGGAGATCGCCGTCATTCTTACGGCCAATTACACGTTTCTGAATTACCTGGTGCTGGTGCTCGGATTTCTTCTGCTCGACGATTATTCGTTGCGGCAAATGCTGCCTCCGCGCGGGAAGCAGTATTGCGTCGAAAAGTTGCGAGCGGCAATTGCGGCAGCGAATGAGACTCGCACGCGACTGGCGCAAGTTCTCGACGCGACGAAAATTGCTGTCGCCGGATTTTTCCTGAGCTGGATTTTCTACGCCACCACCGTCGAGCTGCTGTGGATGTTCTCGACCATTCCGTTTCCCATGTCTCCAGTCGTGGCGCTGAAACCGTTTCGCATCGCGAACCGCTACGGGCTGTTCGGAATCATGACGCGGGGGCGGTACGAGATCGAATTCCAGGGATCGGATGACGGGGAGAACTGGAAGCCGTACGCGTTCCGCTACAAGCCGCAGGACCTCGGCGCGCGTCCGGGGATTTATGCGCCCTACCAGCCGCGCTTCGATTGGAACCTGTGGTTCGCGTCGCTGGGATCGTGGCGCGACTACGAGATCGTGCCGCGGACCGAAGTGCGCCTGCTCTCGAACGACCAGGATGTGCTGGCGCTGTTCGCGAGCAATCCGTTCCCGCAACATCCGCCGCGGGAGGTGCGCGCCGTGCTCTGGCAGTACTGGTTCACGAGCATGGCCGAGAAGCGCTCCACGGGTCAGTGGTGGAGACGGCAGTTCATCGGACTCTACGCTCCGTCGATCGAGCGCGGGGAAGATGGCAGCGTTCATGCGGTCGAGTGGCCGGATTTGAATTTCGAGCGGAGCGATTAAGGTCACGAGCTCATTCCAAACCGAGGGTGCCGCACCCGCCGCGTTTTTCGACGGGTGGGCCGTGCTGCCTCAGGCGACCGGGCGCACCTTCATCTCAGCGCGTAGAGCTTCATTCACCAATACGGGTCCTGTCTTACCGGTGAGCCAGTCGCGAGCGCTGCTCCAAGGCCATTGCTGCGGCTCAAGCACTAGTCCCGGCGTACTGGATTCTGATGGCTGTAATGCAGCTTCTCCCATCGCTTCTCCGCGCCCCAGACCACAAAATCGTAGAATCGTTTCTGCCAGATGTGTTGTTGGTGAAGCACGAGTTCCGACATTGCTTCTTCGTGCGGGTCGTTCGCGCGGCGATGTTGACACAGCAATTTCCGGGCGAATCCTTGCTTGAGAACCTGCATCAGCAGCGAGGGATCACCGCGCTCCGGCTCGCTGACCAGCAGATGGACATGTTCGGGCATGACCACATAGCCCACCACGACGAAACGATACCGCCGGCGCGTTTGCTCCAGCACCTCCAGAAATAGGTCCCGACTCTTTGGTGTGCCGAGCAGCGGCAGCCGCTGATAGCAGCTGGTGGTGAGGAAGTGCAGATAGCCGGCGCCGTAGCAGCGATGGAGTCCGGTGGGCATTGCGGGCTTTTAACACAACAAAGGATTCGCTGTCTGTGATCAATGAACATTTCCACAAGCGGCGACCTCCCCGGGCTGCACACCGGCCCACCCGCCGAAAAACGCGGCGGGTGGGGCACCCTCAATTGGAATTGTGCCGACAATGAGTGGGCCGGCACCGTTGTTCACTCGAAATCCTGGACGGGACTCCGTGCCAGCCTAAGCCATTCATAAAAAAATGGTTACCTGGTCTTTGATTTTGTCCGGGGCCGGAGGCATCTCGATCGCCGCCCTTCGCAACTAACTAATTAGTTGACGTTTTGATCGCCCTAACGTCTCATTAGCAGAGCGACCCCGAGGAGGGACTTTGGCCCGTAGCCGATCCGCGACTTTGACTGAAGCCGAGTTGCGCATCATGAATGTGCTCTGGGACAGGGGTTCGGCTACCGTACATGAGGTTTTGTCGGCCCTGCCTGCGCAGCCGGCGCTGGCCTACAACTCTGTGCTGACGATTGTGCGCATTCTCGAAAAAAAAGGATACGTGAAACACCTGAAGGACAAACGGGCCCACGTCTACATCCCAAGTGTGGACCGTAAAGATGCGTCGCGCTTCGAGGTGCGGCATCTGGTCAGCCGGTTTTTTGGGAACTCCGACGAGCTGCTGGTGCTGAATATTCTGGAAGAGAAGAGTATCGATCCGGGGGAGCTGTCGCGGCTGCGACAGCTGCTGGTGTCGCACAAGCTGGACAAGAAGAACTAGCGCAATGATTTTCGGCCTTCACAGCTTCGATCTGCAAACCGTGGCACAGTTTTCGGCGCTCCGCATCGTCGAGTCGCTGGCCGGAGGCACGGTGATCGGTGTTTTTGCCGTCGTGCTGCTGTGGCTGACGCGGCGGCAGAGTGCGGCTACGAAGTATGCGATCGGGTTTTCGGCGCTGGCGGCGATTGCCTTGCTGCCCGCGATCAGCCTGATTTCGTTGCAGGCCGGCGCTCCGGCCAGTGCATTGAAGCCTGCGATCACGGTTTCGGATTCCTGGGCGGTTTATGTATTTGCGGCCTGGGCAATTGTTGCGGGCTGGTTTCTGACTGGAGTTGTGCGGTCGTTCCTGCGGCTGCGCATGTTGCGCCAGGGCTGTGCGCCGATTGACACCTCGAGCCTGGATCCGGTGCTGCAAGCGACGCTTCTCCGCAGCCAGATGAAGCGAAAAGTTGTGGTCTGCACTTCCGAGCAGGTGCGTGTTCCAACCGCACTGGGATTGATCAAGCCTGCGATCGTGATTCCGCAGTGGGCGATGGAGGAGCTATCAACCGTCGAACTGGAGCAGATCCTGCTACACGAGCTGGCGCATCTCCGCCGCTGGGACGACTGGACCAACCTGGCGCAGCAGTTGGTGAAGGCAGTTTTCTTTTTTCATCCCGCGGTGTGGTGGATTGAGAGCAAGTCCGCACTGGAGCGGGAAATCGCCTGCGATGACGCAGTTCTGGAAGCGACTGGCAGCCCACGCGCTTACGCCGAGTGCCTGGCGCATCTTGCCGAAAGAACTTTCTTCCAGCGCAGCCTAAATCTGGCACAGGCGGCGGTGGGCAAGCTGCGGCAAACTTCTTCGCGGGTGGCGCAGATTCTGGATGGGAGTCGTCCGAAGGGGAGCGCTCGGGCATGGAAAGTTGCCGTATCGTCCGTCGCCGGATTTGCGGTGGCTTGCGCGGTTGGAGTATCCAGAGCGCCGCGCCTCATCGCCTTCGAAGGCGATCTGCCGCCGGTGGGGATTGCGCATGCGCCCAGACCGGCCGCCGCGAATCCTGTGAAGGGCTTCGTCTCCGCAATCCCGGCAATGGTGCACGAGGACTCATTGCCGCCGGAGGTCCGTGTTCTTCCGGCAAAGCTGAATCTGGATTCGGTATCGCACAACCGGTTCACGAAGCGGTTGACTTCCCCATTCTTTGCAAAAAGAGCGAGGGAGGGAGCAGCGTCGGTTCTGAGATCCTCGGTTCTTAAAGCTTCGGTTCTTAAAGCTTCGGTTCTTAAGCCGAAAGCTGGGCGCATCATGCATTTGGCCAGCGCAGAACTTGTACCGGCGCCGCAGATCGAGAGCGTGCTGGTCCTGATTCAAAGCTCGAGAGCAAACAATTCCTTCGAGCAAATTGAGATGTGGCACATCACTTTTGTGCACTTCGTGCAAGAGCCAGTCAGCAGCAAGACTCCACCCAAGAAAATCTAGAAACGCGAGTTTCAGGCTACTGGGCGGAGCTTAAGGTTTTGTAACTAACGAATTAGTTCTAATGAAAATCCCGAAAGGATATACCGAAATGAATGCAGCAAAGTGGTGGAACGAAAGCACGAAGAAATGGATGAGGCGGCTCGCACTGCCGGTTCTCGCTCTGGCAACGATCGTCTCGTTCACAACCTATGAAGTGGCCAAGCCTGCGTCGGCAAGCGCGGCGGCCGCCGCCGTCTCGCCGTCGGCTGCGCCGCTCGATGTGGACAGCGTGGGCGCCATACTCTCGCTGGACAAGGCCATGGAGACACTTTCGGCGCGCGTGACGCCCGCCGTGGTCAACGTGACCGTGACCTCGCGAGTGAGCCAGGACAAAGCACAGCAGAATACGCCCGATGACATGCAGCCATTCTTCGGGCAAAACAGCCCGTTCGGCCAGTTCTTCGGTCCAAACATGCCGAACATGAGGCAGCGCCAGCCGCAGATCGAACATGGGATGGGCAGCGGAGTCGTAATCTCTCCTGACGGTTACATCGTTACTAATAATCACGTGGTGGATGGAGCGGTCGACGTTCGCGTGACCACTCACGACCGGCGGATCTTGAAAGCCAAGGTCATCGGGACGGACCCATTGACCGATCTTGCCGTCATCAAAGTCGATGCCTCAAACATGGCCAATGTGCCCTGGGGCGACTCGACCGCGCTGCGGCAGGGGCAGACTGTGCTGGCGTTTGGGAATCCCTATGGATTCCGCTTCACGGTGACTCGCGGAATTGTGAGCGCATTGAACCGGGCCAACCCTGATCTGAACGATCGGAGCAAGCCGGGTGAATTCATTCAGACCGACGCGGCGATCAATCCCGGAAACTCGGGCGGCGCGCTGGTGAATGCCCGCGGGGAACTGGTGGGGATCAATACGTTCCTGATTTCGCCTTCGGGATCGTTCTCAGGAATGGGATTCGCGATTCCGACCCAGATCGTAAAACCCACGGTGGACGCCCTGATTCGTGACGGGAAGGTCAACCACGGCCACATCGGAATCGGCATCGCTGACGTGACGCCGGAGAATGCGAAGTTCTTCGACGCCACCAATGCCAGCGGCGCAGTCGTGACGCAGGTCGATCCCGATTCGCCCGGCGGCAAAGCTGGATTGAAGATCGGCGACGTCATCACCGAAATTGACGGCAAGAAGGTCGTCGATTCCGGCGAGCTTCAGGTCACCGTTGGCCAGAAGCAGCCGGGCACGAAGATCGATTTGACGGTGCTGCGCGATGGCAAGACGATGCAGTTGCCGGTGACGCTGGAAGCGCTCGGCAGCCACAACGCCGAAGGCAGCGAAGCTGGCGAAGGCCACGGCAAAGCACGCTGGGGTGTCGGCCTGGCCAATCTCACGCCGGACATGCGCGAACAGTTGCAGGCGCCGCATGACGTGCACGGCGCGGTCGTCGAACAGGTGCAGCCTGGCAGCCCGGCGGATAATGCCGGATTGCAGCAGGGCGACATCATCCTGGAAGTGAACCGCAAGAAGATGCAGAACGCCAGCGATGTGCAGGAAGCGCTGTCGAGCGTGCCGAAGGGCCAGGATGCGCTGGTTCTGGTCTGGTCGAACGGCGGGAACTCGTTCCGCGTGTTGCACCCTGGGGACGGAGCGTAAGCAGGCAGGTTCCCCACCCGCCGAAAAACGCGGCGGGTGGGGCAGCCTCGCACCCTCGTTCACGTCTCGACTGGAAAGTACCCCACGTCTCGCTCTTGAGATGTGGGGTGTTTTTTTCTTGCCCCCCAACAGGCCCACCCTTCGGCAAGCTCAGGGCAGGCTTTCTCGCGCCAAGAACGCGCGAGACATGGGGCACCCTTTATGCACGACGGCTCAGTGTGGTGACGGCCGTTTGATATACCGGCTGGCGAATGTGATGAAGGTTGGCCAGTTCTGGAATGTGGTGTGGCCGCCGCTGTGCTGGCGGAAGGCGATATCGCCGTCGATCAGCGTGGTCTCGACCGGCGGGAATTCTGTAGTACTCAGCGGCTTCTTGCCTAACAGCCGATAGACCGGGCCGGCGGCTACCGCTGCCATGAACATTCCTTTGGCGTCTACCCAGCCATCGCCGTTGGCTAGTGTCCCCGCGCCGATGAAGACCGGACGCGGGGCGCACAACGCGATCAGCTCATGTGCATCCACTGGCAGATCGTTTTCTGTCAGCGGACCGTCGTACTTTATGAAATTGCCGGCCATCCAGTGATACTCGCCCGTGCCGGCGATGTTGCCGATTTGCTCGCCCCAATTGCGGCGGAATAGTTTTGCGCCGGCTTCACCAGAGGAACTGATGTAGGCGGCCGCAAATCGCGAGTCGTACGCCATCGCGATCAGCGCGGCCTTGCCATAGCGTGAATGGCCTTCGATTCCGATGGCCTTGGCATCTACGGCTTTGTCGGTTTCGAAATAATCGAGGGCGCGGCTTGCTCCCCAGGCCCATGCCCGCAGCACGCCCCAGTCGTCGAGCTTCCGGGGTTGGCCTTTATTGACAAGTCCGATGATTCCCTGGGTGAGGCCTTCGCCATTGTCGGCCTGCACGCTGGTTGGGATGTACGAGGCATAGCCCCAGCCTTTGGCGAGGACTTGCTGCTGCCAGGTTGGGCCGGGCGGCAACTTCATCATGTCGGGAAAGCGCTGCCTCAGGGAGACGAGAACTTCGGGGCTCAGTGCGAGTTCCATCATCACCGGCACTGGGGCGGTTGCTTGGGCTGGCGTGCTCAGCGAGAGATCAATCGTTACGGTTACGCCTGGATATGAGGAGTTGTCCACGTGCCCGGCGAGTTTCTTCGTGATGATGGGAATATCACCGTTCGTTTCTTTCGTGGTGCTGACAACTTCCCAGCGCACTTTCGGAGTGTTCGTGGGCGCGCGGCCATAGATCTCGCGATCGAAATCTTCCACGATCTCGGGACGGCGTTTGGTCCACCAGATTTCGGCGGTCGTAACTTTTTGTCCATTCTTGAGCACAAGCGGATCGGGGAGCTTCGGATACGGATTGGCTTTTGACTCGTCGTAGTTGGCGGCGTTGGAAGATTTCGGATCGCCATCGGCGCCGCGGCGGATCGAGGTGATGTGCAGCAGGTCCATCATGCGCTGGTGGTCTTGTTCCGAGGTGAGATGACCGGATTGAGCGCGGGCCCCTTCAGTTACCTGAGCCGCGGCGTATGAACATCCGGCTGCGATTGCCAGCGTATACAGGCAGAGTGAAATAAGACGCGGCTGCAATGTGATTTCCTTCCAGAGTGGATTCACTTTAACGCTGAGACAAACCCAACGATTTTATGGCAGGCACGGAAGGCGGCCAAACAAAAGTCCCGGCACGAGGCCGGGACCTTGATTTCGTCAGTGTTCCTGGTTACGAGGCGCGGCGCTGTTGATTGCGCTCTTCCTCTTCACTTTGATTCTGGCCGCCCTTTTTCTGTCCGGACTGCTGGCCGCTCTGGCCAGTCTGATCTTTCTGTTGGCCAGTTTGACCCGGCTGACCCTGGTTGTGTTGCTGGCCTGACTGACCACTCTGCTGGCCGCTCTGGCCGCTTTGTCCGGTCTGGCGGTTTTTCTCCATATCGTCTGCCATGAATATTCCTCCGTTGTGCGCAACGCGGCGCACTCAATTTAGGAACCACTTACAAGTTGGTTGCGGTCTGGGCAGCAAAGGTTGGGAAGAAGCGGGCGCACGTTCTGCCAGAGAGCTTCTGTTCGATTTGTGCGATCAGCGAGACGCGGCGTAAGCAGGCAGTTCGAAGATTTCAATAAATCGTCCGAACGATTCGATTCTTACTGTGGCGAAATCCGGATGCGCTCCGCGCAACGCCTCCCCCAGTCCGCTTGCCCATCCAGCCTGCATGACCCACAATCTTTGAGACGAGCCGGCCAGCGCAGGATTAACGAATTCCTGCTGCCGACTGTAGACAAATTGGGGCGTGAGTGCTCCATCATGGGCGCCGGTGAAAAAGACCTGCAATCCGCCGCAGTTGAATGTTTCCAGGCCATTCATCGAAGCTGAGGTTTTGACGGGCTTCTGGTTGCAGAGATAGTGCCGGAGCTGGAAGCTGGTGGCCATGTCGGTGAGAAGAACGTCCGATGGGGAAATCTCGGTCCGAATAAACTCGATCGCCTGCTCCATATGCGCCCGGCGTTGATCGGCGAGGGGGAGCATGTCACGCCCTTGCAGCGTGCCCCAGAGATTGCAAACCAGCGCAAGGCACAGAGCGACCGCGACGGATGCGACGACACGATCTCTCACCAGACAGGATATGGCGACACTCACTCCGGCGAGGGCGAAGACCGCCAGAAAAATGCACTGCCGCGTGCGCCCGTAGGGATACAGACCAGAGAGCACGGCGATCCAATTCAGCAGAAACGGGAGCGCGAACAGCGTCACCATCGTTTGCGGCGGTGATTTCTGCCCGGGCGTTGCGCGTTTCAGGCATTGGAGGACCAGAGCGAAGAGGAAAGCGAAGGCGGCAAATTGACCGATCGCGGTCTGCCCGAAGATGAACCGGAACACGCCCAGAGTGCCGCGGAAAAGGAAATGGGCCAGATGGTCGCGGCCTGGATGGAAGTACCAATCGGAGAGATAGAAATCTCCGAAGCGGTGCAGAGGCTGTCCGGCTGGATAGACGGACCCGAGTTTCGCAATGTGAGTCTTGTAGAGAACGAACGCAAGTGTTACGCCCACGACCTGGCCCGCTACCCAGAACGCAGCCACGCGGAACGCCGGCCGGTCCAGGACCATGCGATGAATCGCATAGATGCCTAAACCCGCAGCAAATAAAAAGGCCGAGTAGTGCGAGAGCATCGCCAGGTACAGGGCGGAAAACGAAAACAGCATCCACCGTTGGGAGTTCTCAAGCAGAGCGCGTTCCAGAAGGTACGCGGCGGTGGTCGCGAACAATAACATCCACGAATACTGGCGTAGCTCGACGGTCAGGGCGATCATCGGGGGAAGAAACGTCACCAGGAGGAATCCACACCATGCGGTGGCCCTTCCGAACAGAAGCTTCAGCCAGAGAAAGAAGACGCAGCAGAACAGCGTGCCGGCAATTACGCCGGGGAGGCGAAGGACCAGCTCAGAAGTGCCAACGGCTTTCCAGAAATAAAGAACAAGAACGAGCAGCGGGGGATGTGCCAGCGTGTGGCTGGCATGGAGTGCGGCGCCGATGGATTCCTGGTTGGCGACGGAAAAATGCCAGGCTTCATCTGTGTTGAGAAAAGTGGCTTGCGACAGCCAGAGTCTCCATGAGAATCCGGCGGCAGCGGCCAGCGAGATCCAACCGTTTTCTGAAAAGAATTTTCCGGCCAGGGTTTTGCTGGAGTCGCGCATTCGCGGAGCAATGTTTTCGGGTTCAGTGTTCCCGAAGAGTGTAAGGCTGACGGTGCGGCGCAGGCTGGTTTTTATTCGATTTGTTCGCCCACGATTTCCCCAATTGCGGAGGGACCGCTTGCGAAAGGTTCGCCTGCCACGGTTCGCGACGGGGTGAAGGCTTTTAACCGTTCCAATTCCTGCTGGGTCCTCTCCCAGGCGCGGGCGTTTTTCTTCGTGGAAAGTGGAGCGCCTGGGTCGGCGTAGAAATCGAGGATGTTCTTTCGCAGAGCTTCGCTGACCTGGCTGAAGTTATCTTCGGACAATTGATCGAGCAGATGTCCGTAGGCATTGTCGCTCATGGCGTACTCGCCGGCATGAGTTGGCTTGCCGGTATCGAAATCCATGTTCTCGAGTTGCGGTCTGGCAGAGGCTGTATCGGCGATAAGATGCTTATAGTTTTCGACGGTCCGGTTGATGCTGGCGATGTACAGGTCTTCGGTCTGCTGCGTGGGAATCTTGAAATCCAGGGCTTTGAACGGCCCCACCTTGGGAATGAACCTGAGAAAAAATGCGAGGACGCGGGTGCCGAATGTCGGGCGGCGGTAGCCCTTTCCCCATTCCTTCTGATACGCGGTGCGGGAAAGGTAGTAGCGGAACCTTCGGGAATTGAAGTTGGGTGTTTCTTTGACGATTTCTTTCTTTCTCGCAACCAGGGCCACTCGAGTCATCTCCGGGATGATCTGGCTGATGGCCCGCCGAAAGGTGCCGATCGCCAAATCTTCGTTGGAGATCACTTTCGACAGCGGAATGCCATACGTGTCCTGAAATGCGCGCTCCAGCACGGGTTTTGAAATTTCGAAGCCGATGAAGTCGTGGAAGCGGTCGGAGGTATAGCGGTTGCGCGCGACCTGCGTCATATCAAAACCGAACTCGGTGCGGATGTGCGCCTTGGGATTGTCTTCGTAGGTGACCACGTCGCCGAATTTCTTGCGCAGCTTGGGAAATTCGATCCCCACGGCCCGGTTGATCGTGGGATGTCCCATATTGTCGGCGGAGTAATGCGCCAGCGCGCCGAGAGCGAAGGCGTATTCCTCGAGATTGCTTGATTCATGCAGCAGATTGATGACGAAATCGCCGCTGCGCACGTAATGCGTGAGGTCGCTGAAATATTTGCTTCCGAATGGGTAATAACCCATGTCCTGTAAGAGCGAGCCGCCGTATGCGAAAGCATGGGCGCGCCGCAGGTCATCGGGACTGGCGTTGGGAAAGCGCGCCAGCAGCAGAGGGCGGAGATCGTCGGCCCACACCAGATCGATCACTTCTTCATGAGAGAGGACCGAGTACGCAGCGCATCGATCGGCGACTGTGAGCGCCAGAACGATCAGCGCAACCAGGACTGTGAGCTTCCGAAGCGGAGTCATTCGCGGCATTGATTGAGCGGCATCAATTCAACAATCAGGAAGTTTACCCGTTCCTCTTACTTGTCGACCAGCTTGTCCACCAGCTTAACCAGAGCCGTGGGCGATTCTGCACACACAAAACCGGGCGGCCGCTTCGTTAGTTGCTTATTCCGGACCAGGGTTTTCCCGGTTATGTTTGGCCGGAGCAAGAGCGCCCGCAACCCTTTCCCCTACAGCGTAATTCCGGAAAGGATACCGGATTTCACGACTGACGGGATCATTCCGTCGCATCATAGGCTGATGACAGTGCGCGTCAGTGGTGGTGGCGCCACGGGATCAATCCGTGGCAATTTGATCGAAACCGAAGGAGCACGACATGAGCATCTGGACAATATTGTTTGTGATTTTGCTGGTCGCGTGGATTTGCGGCTTTACCGTTTTCCATGTGGCGGGTGGGTTGATTCACCTGCTGTTGATTTTCGCCGTAATCTCTTTGATCCTGCACTTCGTCATGGGCAGGAGAGCGGCATAACCGGCGGTCGGGGTCCCGAAAGCAGAATGGGATACGCCGTCGCGGAATGATTGGGTGGCCGCGGCGGCGGAAGTACCATCGTCTCGCCTTACCTCCGCATAGGTCCGCCACTGCTGCATTAGAAACTTCCTCCTCCGATTCGACGGGGGAGGGTCAGCCGCGGGTGTCAGTCGGAAGTTCCTGCCTACAGGAAAAACCTTAGAGTATCGGCAAACGCAAAATGCTCCAATCAGGTGTGGTAATTCTGCCACCGGCAGAATGCTGCGTCGTCCCAGCCTGACCGGATTCGGGCTCTGTCGCTAAAGAACCTACATTTTGCCGAGACCAGCGAATGAAACGATCTACCTTGAACCAACTGGCGCCCGAAACCGCGGAGCCTTTGAGCGCGTTGCCGCGGCAAAACGGAAAACAGCACAAGACTGCTGACGGCTCGCCCGACCTCACCGTCATTCTCGCCGCCCTGCAAAGCATGAGGGATGGCGATTTCGCCGTCCGCCTGCCGGGCACCTGGGTTGGCTTGGGCGGAAAAGTGGCTGACACCTTCAATGAAATCGTCGCCGCCAATCAGCATATGGCGCAAGAGTTGAAGCGCGTCGGCCAGGTTGTGGGCAAGCAGGGCAAAACCCGCGAACGAGCGCGATTCCACGAGTCTCGCGGCTCGTGGGGCGAGATGGAAGTCTCCGTCAACACGCTGACGGAAGATCTGCTGCGTCCTACGACCGAAGTCACACGGGCGATCGGCGCGGTTGCGCAAGGCGACCTCACGCAGACGGTGCGCCTGGACGTGGATGGACGACCGCTTGAAGGCGAGTTTCTGCGTTCGGCGAACATCGTCAATACGATGATTCAGCAGTTGGGCGTGTTTACCGCCGAAGTGACGCGCGTGGCGCGCGAAGTGGGGACGGAAGGCAAGCTCGGCGGACAGGCGCTGGTGCCTGACGTCGCCGGAACGTGGAAAGACCTCACCGATAACGTCAACCTGATGGCCTCGAACCTCACCGGCCAGGTGCGAAACATCGCAGAGGTCGCGACCGCCGTGGCCAGTGGCGACCTGTCGCGCAAGATCACGGTCGATGTGCGCGGCGAAATTCTTCAGTTGAAAGAAGCCATCAATACGATGGTGGACCAGCTTCGCTCGTTCGCGTCGGAAGTAACGCGCGTCGCCCGCGAAGTGGGCACCGACGGAAAACTCGGTGGCCAGGCTGTGGTGCCTGGCGTCGCCGGAACCTGGAAAGATCTCACCGACTCCGTCAACGCGATGGCTGGAAACCTGACGGCGCAAGTCCGCAACATTGCAGAAGTAACGACCGCCGTGGCACGCGGCGACTTGTCGCGCAAGATCACGGTCGATGTGAAGGGCGAAATTCTCGAACTCAAAGACACCATCAATACGATGGTGGACCAGCTCAACGCGTTCGCCGGCGAAGTCACCCGCGTGGCCCGCGAAGTCGGCACGGAAGGCAAACTGGGCGGCCAGGCGCAGGTGTTCGGCGTCGGCGGAACGTGGAAAGATCTCACCGACAACGTCAACTTCATGGCCTCGAACCTGACGGGCCAGGTGCGAAACATCGCGGAAGTCGCTACGGCCATTGCGAGCGGGGACTTGTCACGCAAGATCACGGTCGACGTACGCGGTGAAATTCTTCAGCTCAAAGAAACCCTGAACACCATGGTGGACCAGCTCAACCGGTTCGCCGGCGAAGTTACCCGTGTCGCTCGCGAAGTCGGAACCGAAGGACGGCTTGGCGGACAGGCAAACGTTCCCGGTGTCGCGGGAACGTGGAAGGATCTGACCGACTCCGTGAACTCCATGGCCGGAAACCTTACTGGCCAGGTGCGAAACATCGCCGAAGTGACGACGGCTGTGGCCCGTGGCGATTTGTCGCGCAAGATTACGGTCGATGTGAAGGGAGAAATTCTCGAACTCAAGAACACCATCAACACGATGGTGGACCAGCTCAACGCGTTTGCCGCCGAAGTCACGCGCGTGGCCCGCGAAGTGGGCACGGAAGGAAAGCTTGGCGGGCAGGCGCAGGTACCGGGCGTCGCCGGCACGTGGAAAGATCTCACGGACAACGTGAACTTCATGGCCTCGAACCTGACGGGCCAGGTACGAAACATCGCCGAAGTCGCAACAGCTGTGGCCCGCGGCGATTTGTCGCGCAAGATCACGGTCGATGTGCGCGGCGAAATTCTCGAGCTCAAAGACACGCTGAACACGATGGTGGACCAGCTCCGCTCGTTCGCCTCGGAAGTCACGCGCGTGGCCCGCGAAGTCGGAACGGACGGCAAACTCGGGGGACAGGCGCAAGTGCCCGGCGTCGGGGGAACGTGGAAAGACCTCACCGACTCCGTAAACTCGATGGCTTCGAACCTCACCGGCCAGGTGCGCAACATTGCCGAAGTTTCGACGGCGATCGCCAGCGGTGACTTGTCGAAGAAGATCACGGTCAACGTCAGCGGCGAGATTCTGCTGCTGAAAGAGACCATCAACACAATGGTCGATCAGCTCAACGCGTTCGCCGGTGAAGTGACACGCGTGGCCCGGGAAGTTGGATCTGACGGTAAGCTCGGCGGGCAGGCACAGGTGCCGGGTGTTGCCGGAACCTGGAAAGATCTCACCGATAACGTGAACTTCATGGCTTCGAACCTGACGGGCCAGGTGCGAAACATTGCCGAAGTGACGACGGCTGTGGCCCGTGGCGATTTGTCGCGCAAAATCACGGTCGACGTGAAGGGCGAAATTCTCGAACTCAAGAACACCATCAACACGATGGTGGACCAGCTCAACGCGTTCGCGGGAGAAGTGACGCGCGTGGCCCGCGAAGTCGGCACTGACGGCAAACTGGGCGGTCAAGCCCAGGTTCCGGGTGTCGCCGGCACGTGGAAAGATCTCACCGACAACGTGAACTTCATGGCCTCGAACCTGACCGGCCAGGTGCGAAACATCGCTGAAGTTGCAACGGCGATTGCGAACGGAGACTTGTCGAAGAAGATCACCGTCGACGTGCGCGGTGAAATTTTGCAGCTCAAGGAAACGCTGAACACGATGGTCGAGCAGTTGCGATCGTTCGCCGCCGAAGTGACGCGCGTGGCGCGCGAAGTCGGATCGGAAGGCCGGCTTGGCGGACAGGCGAACGTCCCCGGCGTTGCCGGTACGTGGAAAGATCTCACCGACTCGGTGAACGCGATGGCCGGCAACCTGACGGGCCAGGTGCGAAACATCGCGGAAGTCACGACAGCGGTGGCCCGCGGCGACTTGTCGCGCAAAATTACGGTCGACGTAAAGGGCGAAATTCTCGAACTGAAGAACACCATCAACACGATGGTGGACCAGCTCAACGCGTTCGCCGCCGAAGTGACGCGCGTGGCGCGCGAAGTCGGCACCGACGGCAAACTCGGCGGCCAGGCGCAAGTCCCTGGCGTGGCCGGAACCTGGAAAGATCTTACCGACAACGTCAACGTCATGGCCGCCAACCTGACCGAACAGGTGCGCGGAATTGTGAAAGTCGTGACTGCCGTGGCGAACGGCGATCTCGACCAGAAGCTGACGGTGAACGCGAAGGGTGAGGTCGCGGCGCTGGCGGAAACCATCAACAACATGACGGGCACGCTCGCGACCTTTGCCGATCAGGTAACGACTGTTGCGCGCGAAGTGGGCGTGGAAGGGCGTCTCGGCGGACAAGCCAACGTGCCCGGCGCTGCCGGAACGTGGAAAGATCTCACTGGCAACGTGAACCTGCTGGCTGACAACCTGACCAACCAGGTCCGCGCGATCGCGGAAGTCGCGACGGCTGTGACCAAGGGTGATCTGACGCGGTCGATTCAGGTGGAAGCCAGCGGCGAAGTCGCAGAGTTGAAAGACAACATCAACACGATGATCGACAACCTGCGCCTGACCACCGACCGCAACACCGAGCAGGACTGGCTCAAGACCAATCTCGCCCGCTTCACCGGCATGTTGCAGGGGCAGCGCGATCTGGCCACCGTCGGCCGGATGTTGCTTTCAGAATTGGCCCCGCTGGTCAACGCGCAGCAAGGGGTGATTTACCAGACGGAGACCGAAGATGCGGCCAGCATGGTGCTGCTGTCGGCCTTTGCGGATGACGGCGAAAACGGCCATCTGCGACGTTTGAGACTTGGCGAAGGACTGATTGGGCAGGTCGCGGCCGAGAAGCGCAGAATGCTGATCAACGATCCGCCGGGAAATACGATTCCGATCCGTTCGGGATTGTTTCAGGCCGTCCCGCGCAACATCATCGTGCTTCCGGTGCTGTTTGAGGACCGAGTCAAAGCGGTCATCGAACTGGCATCGCTCAATGCTTTCACCGCTTCGCAGCTTGCTTTTCTGGAACAACTCACTGCCAGTATCGGCATCGTGCTCAATAGCATTGAAGCCACCATGCAGACCGAAGGCCTGCTGAAGCAGTCCCAGCAACTGGCGACCGAATTGCAAACCCAGCAAAAAGAATTGCAGCAGACCAACGAACAGCTGGCACAAAAGGCCCAACAGCTTGCCGAGCAGAACGTGGAAGTCGAACGCAAGAACCAGGAAATCGAGCAGGCCCGCCGCGCTCTGGAAGAAAAGGCCAAGGAACTCGCGCTCACTTCCAAGTACAAGTCGGAATTCCTGGCGAACATGTCGCATGAGTTGCGCACGCCGCTGAACAGCATTCTTGTTCTGGGCCAGCAGCTCAGCGAAAACCCCGACCACAATCTCACGCCCAAGCAGGTCGAATTTGCCCGCACCATTCATGGCGCGGGAACGGACCTGCTCAACCTTATCAGCGACATTCTTGATCTCTCCAAGATCGAATCAGGCACGGTGTCGGTCGAAGCAGAAGAAGTCTTCTTCGCCAATTTGCTTGAAATGGTGGGCCGCCCGTTCCGTCACGAGGCGGAAAACAGAAAACTTGGATTCGAGGTGAATTCCGATCCGCACCTCACGCGCAGCCTGGTCACGGACTCGAAGCGTTTGCAACAGGTGTTGAAGAACCTGCTGTCGAATGCATTCAAATTCACCGAACATGGCTCGGTCCGGTTGTCAGTGAGTGTTGCCTCCGGTGGATGGAGCGAGGATCACCCGATTCTCAGCAACGCAGCCTCGGTGGTCGCCTTCGAGGTGACCGACTCGGGAATTGGAATCGCGCCCGACAAGCAACGCATCATCTTCGAGGCCTTCCAGCAGGCAGATGCCAGCACCAGCCGCAAATACGGCGGAACCGGTCTGGGACTTGCCATCAGCCGCGAACTGGCCAGCCTGCTGGGCGGAGAAATCCAGCTGCGCAGCACTCCCGGACAGGGCAGCACGTTCATCCTTTACCTGCCGCTGACCTACGTGGGCCCGCTGGCCGCCAGAATGTCGGATTCGAAGACCCCATTCGCGTCGGTGCCGCTGCAACTTTCCAGCATCGTGGTCTCGGAGCGGCCAGTCGAGCAAATTGCCGATGACCGCAACAATCTGCAACCCGACGACCCGATCCTGCTGGTGGTGGAGGACGATCCGCACTATGCGCGTGTGCTGATGGACCTTTCCCGCGACAAGGGATTCAAGGTGCTGGTCGCGCTGCGCGGATCGGATGCTCTCGCGCTGGCGCGGGAATTTCATCCGACCGCGGTTTCGCTCGACGTGTTCCTGCCCGACATGCTGGGCTGGACCGTGCTGAACCATCTGAAGCAGGACCCCGCTACGCGGCACATCCCGGTGCAGATGCTGACACTCGATGAGGACCGCAATCACGGTCTGGCACGCGGGGCCTTTGCCTTCGTGACCAAGCCGACCAGCCCCGGCGAACTGGAAGTCGCGTTATCGCGGATCAAGGAATATGCGTCTCCGCGGCGGAAGCGGTTGTTGATCGTCGAAGATAATCCCGCCGAACAGTTCACCATTCGCGAACTGCTTGGTCACGACGATATCGATGTTACAGTCGCCGCGACGGGGCAGGAAGCTCTGGAATCGGTGACACGAGACTCGTTCGATTGCGTCGTGCTCGACCTGCGGCTGCCTGATATGACGGGGTTCGACGTGCTGGAACGGATGCGCGATACGCCCGAGGTCTGCGATCTGCCGGTGGTGGTGTTCACCGGCAAAGAGCTGTCGCCGGAGGAGGATGCGCGGCTGCACACATTGGCCCGCAGCGTGGTGGTCAAAGGCGTGGAATCACCGGAGCGGCTGCTCGATGAAACTGCGCTCTTCCTGCATCGCGTGGTGGCGGACCTTCCGCTGGAGAAGCAGAAGATGCTGGATCACCTGCATCGCTCCGACGACGCTTTGCTGGGCAAGAAAGTGCTGGTCGTCGATGACGATATGCGCAACATCTTCGCACTCAGCAGCGTGCTGGAGCGGCGCGGAATGGCGGTGCTGACCGCCGGCACGGGACGCGAGGCGATTTCCATGCTGGAATCCACTCCAGATGTCGCGATTTGCCTTATGGACATCATGATGCCGGAAATGGACGGCTACGCGACCATGCAGGTGATCCGGCAGAACGCGGCATTCCGGCGGCTGCCGATCATCGCCCTGACCGCGAAAGCGATGAAGGGTGACCGGGAAAAGTGCCTGGAGGCGGGAGCTTCAGAATATCTGGCGAAGCCAGTCAACACTGAACAGCTGCTTTCGGCGTTGCGGATGTGGCTGCACCGATGAATTCCGGCTTCAATATTCGTGAGCAGTTCGGGGCCTACCCGCCCCGGCTGGCGATTGATCAATCCATGAAGGCTGAAGACAAAGTAAATATTCTGATGGTGGACGACCAGCCGGGCAAGCTGCTCAGCTATGAGGCCATCCTCGGAGACCTTGGCGAAAACCTCATCAAGGCGAGCTCTGCCAAGGAGGCACTGGAAAAGCTGCTGAAGACGGATGTGGCTGCCGTCCTGATGGATGTCAGCATGCCCGAGATTGACGGATTTGAACTGGCCGAGATCATTCGGCAACATCCGCGGTTTCAGAAGACGGCCATCATTTTCGTGTCTGCGGTCCACCTTACGGATATCGACCGGCTGAAAGGCTACCAGCATGGGGCCGTGGATTATCTTTCGGTGCCGGTGGTACCGGAAGTACTTCGCGCCAAGGTGCGCGTATTTGCGGAACTGCACCGCAAGAACCGCCAGCTGGAGCGCCTGAACGTCGAACTCGAGCAGCGCGTGGCGGAGCGCACGCAGGAACTGGAGCACAAGGCAATCGCGTTGCAGAAACTCAACAGCGACCTCGCGCAGAGCAATCAGGAAATGGACGCGATCTTCGAAACCGCCCCCGACATCATCTTCAGCCGTCAAGCCGACGGCACGCGGGATTACCTCAGCAAGCGCTTTTACGAATACACGGGCGCGCCGGCGGGATCCGCCATTGGCTTCGGATGGCTGGAATATCTGCATCCCGATGACAAAGAGGGGAGCATGGAGCAGTGGATGCAATGCGTCAAATCCGGCGAGTCGTACGAATCTGAATATCGCATCCGCGGCGTGGATTCCCAATACCGCTGGTTCCGGGCGCGCGCCGTTCCGGTGCGGGACGCGAACGGAGGCATCCTGAAATGGTATGGCACGTGTTCCGACATTCACGACAGCAAGATGCTCGAACAATCGATTCGCGATAACGCGATTCAATTGGAAAAGCTGGTGGACAACCGCACCACGGAACTGAGACGGCTTTCCGGCCGCCTGATGACTCTTCAGGATGAAGAGCGACGCAGAATCGCCCGCGAAATCCACGACGGATTGGGCCAGGAACTGGCAGCGGGGAAGATGATTCTCGATGGCATCCTCGCGAAGCATCCGTCCCCTTCCGTCAGCCAGGCGGCAATGGACGCCAGCCAGTTAGTCGATCGGGCCATCCAGCAGGTGCGCACAATCTCTCATCTGCTGCATCCGCCGCTGCTTGACGAAGTCGGACTGGTGTCGGCGCTGCGCTGGTTTCTGGAGGGCCTTTCGGGACGGAGCGGCATCGCTGTGGGACTGGAGGTCGAGCCACCCGATCTGCGCCGGCTGCGGCCCGATCTGGAAACCGCGATCTTCCGCATTGTGCAGGAAGCGCTCACCAACATGTTCCGCCATTCGGGCGCCCGCAATGGGTGCGTGCGGCTGCTGGAACGTGACGGCCACATCACCATCACCGTCCAGGATGACGGCAAAGGCATTGAGGAGCGGGTCGTTGAGTTGCATCCCGAGAGTGTCGGAGTCGGCATCGGCGGAATGCGTCAGCGGGTAGCGGAGCTTGGAGGGACACTCCGACTGGCGAATGCCAATCCCGGAACCATTGTCGAGGTCGTCGTTCCAGCCCATCGTCCGGAGCCAGCCCGAGTCCCGGTTTCCGTCTGAAAGTTAGCTGACGCGCGGTCCCGCGATTACGCCGCTTTTCTTTGCGTTTCCCGCTCCTCGGCCTTGATCTCGACCTGCTCGTGCTTGATGTCGAGGCGCAGCCGGTTGTAGATGCTCATGTACTGGTTCGCCACCCAAACGAGGGCAAACAAGGCAAGGAAATATCCCCGCCAGTCGGGGAGCAGAAGTTTGTAGCGGCTCACCAGGAGCACTCCCGCCGCCACGTAGTGGCTGAAGCAATATTCACATGTAAAAAGATAAAAAAACTTGCGGCGTGCCGTGCTCTTCGCACTCTGGCATTCCCGTTGGCAGTATTGGCGGGGCTCGCGAAATACCTCTTCGTGCGTGACCGTCCAGGCGATGCAGGCAACCGGAATTGCAAGCATCAGCAGCCATGCCATTTGCAGGCCCAAGCTCATCATGCGGGAGATTGGATGCGGCTCCCATGACGGTGTGTGCGCAGAAAATAGTTTGCCGGAACACCCGATGTTCGAGCGTACAGGCTTTCACGGATTCTCTGATTTCCTCGTCCTGTCTATTCTGCATGTGACGGATGCGGGCGGGCTTGTCCTCGCAGGAGTGACTGCACACGACGGCCCTCGCCGGGCCTTTGCAGTTTGACCGGCCTGGAAGCCGTCCTTCTCGCCCGCACTCCGGCTTCCGCAAAACGATTGCGACCGTGAAATTGCTATGACGCCGGCGGGATAGGCTCGTCCGGTCCAGCCGGATCGTCGGCCGGGGCGCCGATGGTTTCAGACGCGTCTGCGGGAGCCGCTTCGATCGCCGGAAGGGCTAAGGGCGTTTGCGGAGGTATGGCGATGGGATCGAGAGGTTGAATGGAGGCTTCCGCCGGCACCGCTTTCACCAGTTCCTGGACCGCGGCGACAAGAGATGCGCTGTCGGCTTTGGCGACGACCCGGCTGATCCCTGACTTCATGGCCTCCACTTGCAACTGGGAGGACCAGTGCATGGTGTACATCACAATGGGCAGTTCGGGGAGATGCTGGTGAATTTCGCGCGCGGCCTGCAAACCGTCCATAAGGGGCATGGCGAGGTCGAGTACGGCAATGTCAGGACGATGCTCGAGCGCCAGATCGACGGCTCGCTGGCCATTTTCCGCTTCAAGAAGTTCTCTGCCCGGCTCCGTGAGGAGCTGACGGAGGGACCTCCGGACGGCGGAATTATCGTCTGCAATGAGAATTCGCACGGGCAATTGTCACGACGAGTGGATGCATCACAAGCGGAGGGTGTGATGCCCTACGGATTAACTCATGAACTCCCGCAGCGGCGAAATACAGCAGAACCTGTATCCGGTAAGGGGTTTGGAAGGGTGTCCTACCGAAGCATTCCGATGCTTGCTTTCCGGCAGGGCGCATCCAAGGATTGCTATGAATGCAAATGCAGAGGACCAACCCGCTTTCCGCAGGGCAACAAGCGTCGTATCTCGCAGTGAACCTCAAAGGGTGCGGCCAGGAGAGCGCACCAACAGCGAAGGCAAACCGGTCACGAACGCCATTCTGTTGGCGATTCAGGACGAAGAATTCGACAGGATCCGTGGGCATCTGGAGCATCTGGAAGTCGCTCATCACGCTACGTTGTACGAGCCGCGGCAAAAAATTGAGTTCGTTTACTTCTTCAATGGCGGGATGGTCTCTCGTGTGTTCCGGACCAACGGCGGCGAAACGGTGGAAGTGGGAATAGTTGGCAATGAAGGGTTTGTGCCCGTCCCGGCTGTCGCGGGGTTGAGAAGCAGTCCTTACGAATTGGTCATGCAGATCAACGGCGACGGCTTCCGCATGAGCATTGAGACGTTTGACGCCGCGCTGAAGGCGTGCCCGCAATTCCAGGCCACGCTAAACCGCTATGCGGCTGTGCATGGGCTCCAGGTTGCGCAGACCGCGGGCTGCAACCGGTTGCACGACCTCGAGCAGCGCCTGGCCCGCTGGCTGCTACTCACGCAAGATCGCGTGGGATCGGGTCTGTTGAAAATCACGCACGATTTTTTGGCCACGATGCTGGGCACGGACCGCCCCAGCGTAACGCTGGCGGCCGGCTCTTTGCAGCGAAAAAAAATTATCGAATATTCCCATGGATCGGTCAGGGTGCTGAACCGGAAGAAGCTCGAGAGTTCGGCCTGCGAGTGTTATGGAGTGATCCAGAACTACCGGGCAGAACTGGCCGCGAAGTAGAGTTTCTTCGAGCTGGAATTGGCGGTTGGTTGGAATTGTCGTTTAGTAGGAATTGCCTGGTTGAAATTGTCGTTCCGAGCGCAGCGAGGAATCTTGGTTCCTGCCGGTGCAGGCAGGGCTGCCGATGCACGCGAGAACCCAGGTCCCTCGCTGCGCTCGGGATGACAGTTCCGGCCACTCGGGATGCAGTTCCGTTTGAGTGGCTGCGCTCGGGATGAACAATCCCGTTTCGACTGGCCGCAAGGCCGACTCCTCGGAACGGCGAGCTTGCCTAGAACTCCACGTGGGCGCGGAAGGATGGGACGAGGACCGGGCCGCGGTCGCGGTTGTATCCCGGATGGTTGATGTGCTGAACGCCGGGCGCAAGATAGATTCCGCGCCAGGCGTGCACCGTGTAAAACGATTCGAAGATATTCTCCCGACCGTAAGTCAGGCGCCCATCGCCAAGGAGGAAGCCGAGGCCCCCGGCAGCGAGATAGTTCTGGTGATCTTTCTTGATGGCGTTGCTGACGAACGCTACGCCGGCGCGGTCCTGGGCACGATGCCATAACGCGCCTTTCGCGGTCACTCCTTCTGAAACAGTTTGATCGTCTTCCGTGTACACGAAGGATTCGGCTTTGCCGTCGTCCCATCCGGTGCGGGCGAATGCGGTGAAGGTGCTCGTGAGATCCTGCTGGAGATTCAGGCCGAATCCGTATTTGTGCGTGATGCGCCACGGATGGTCGGTGATGGAGGGCGTAGTTCCGGCTTCGGCCGCTTTCATGATCTGATCACGATAGATGCCCATGTTGGCCGCATTGGTGTAGGCGATGACGCGGACCACGCCGTTTTTCCGGGGAATCACGCCGCGGCGGAGTTCGTACTCGACGGTCTCTTCGTGAACCTGCCAGGGCTTCCATACGAGGTCGATGCCGTTCGCGACCTTGGGCATTAGCGTTTCAGCGAAGCGCAAGCCCCAGTTGGCGTCTTCATAGTCGACGACTGCGCCGACGGTGTAGCCACGGGTGTCGGCGGCATAGTCCCATGCGCCGTTGTTGTCGATGGTCCAGTTGGTAAATTGAAGGTGCGTGTCGGAACCGGCGGAGTTGAGGTCGAAGAAATCCGGCATGCTGAACTTGCCGAGGCGGAACTCGATACGGCGGCGGGGGAGTTCCTCGAACAGGGAAAGAAAGCTGCGATCGTTCGAAACGTTGTCTTTGCTGAGCGCGAAGACTTTGTGGAACATGCCGCGGGCGAGATAGGGTGCTTTATTGAGAAATGGATTGCGGACGATATCGAGATTTGTATTTCCGGCCAGGCCGAAACCGGTGCTGAGCGCCGATCCGCCGGATTCTTCGATATCAATTAAAACTTCCGTTGAATTGTTGAAGCGATAGCCAGTGTAGAGAGTCAGAACGCGGGACGTACCTTTTTCGTATCGCGAATTGAGGCTATGGGCGCCGCCATAGAGGGAGGGGAAATCCGGATGCGCCTGGAAAATGAAGTTGGCCTGACCGGAGAGCCAGAAGCGCGTGTCTTTGAAGTGCGAGAAGATCGATTCGGGCTCGTCAGTGGACGCGGTCGCCGGGGGAATTGTGCTGGGGGAAGAGTCCGGCTGCTGTCCGGCGGCGATTGGCGAATGGAAGGTAAGCGCGAACGATAGGGCGAGAACAAGGTTCAGCGCCATGGCACGAGTCGGACGGATATTAACCATGCTTATCTACTGGCGTTAACTATAGTTAATGCTGGAGCGAGACGTCAATCCTGCCTTCCTCATTCCCCTCAGTCTCGCCGGGTCCCGGCATTTTGCCCGCCACGCCGTTTGACAGTATTCCATTTCAACCCCTAACCTTTCATTTTCTCTCGTTTATGAAAGTTCTTGTCCTTGGAGGCGGTGGGCGCGAGCACGCGCTGGTGTGGAAGCTGCGGCAATCGCCGCGCATCACGCAGCTTTTTTGCGCGCCGGGCAATGGCGGAATCGGGGACGACAGCGAACTGGCGGCAGTCGACCTGAAAAATCTCGATTCCATCGTGGCGCTGGCGAACAAACTGTCTCCGGACCTCACCGTGGTCGGCCCGGAACTGCCACTCACCCTGGGGGTCGTGGACGAGTTCAATCGCCGCGGCTGGCCGGTGTTTGGGCCGACAAAAGCGGCGGCGCAGCTGGAATCAAGCAAGAGCTTCGCCAAGGAATTTTTGCAGCGGCATCATATCCCTACCGCGCATTTTGCGATCTGCGATTCGGTCGAGCAGGTGCGCGATGCGCTGGGACACTTTCATGCTCCAGTGGTGGTAAAAGCCGACGGCCTCGCTGCGGGCAAGGGTGTGGTCATTGCCAGGAACAAGGAAGAAGCGGCCAGCGCGGCCTCGGAGATGCTCAGCGGGAGAATGCTGGGCGATGCCGGCACGCGGGTGGTCCTCGAAGAGTGCCTGACCGGGGACGAGCTTTCGTTTCTCGTATTCAGCGATGGAGAACGCGTCGCGCCTCTGGTGGGCGCGCAGGACCACAAACGCGTGGGCGACGGCGACACCGGCCCCAACACGGGCGGAATGGGCGCCTACTCCACGGCGAATCTCTTAGATGACGGCATGCGCGACTGGCTCGTCAACCACATTGCCCGGCCAGTTGTCTCTGGGATGAAAGCCGAGGGGGCGGAGTTCAAGGGCGTGCTTTACTGCGGGCTGATGATGACGGCGCGCGGGCCGATGGTGCTGGAGTTCAACTGCCGCTTTGGCGATCCCGAGACGCAGCCCATCCTGATGCGGCTGGAAAGCGACCTGCTGGAAGCGATCGAGGCTTCGATTGAGGGCCGCGTCAGCGACGGAGACTTCCGCTGGTCGAACGACGCTTCGGTGTGCGTGGTGATGTCGTCGGGAGGATATCCGGGAACGTTTGAAGTAGGAAAACGGATTGATGGGCTGGAGGACGCCGCGGACGTGGAAGGCGTGAAGGTTTTCCACGCCGGAACCTCGAAGCGCGACGGGACTTACTACACTTCCGGTGGGCGTGTGCTGGGAGTGACGGCCCGGGCTCCGGAGCTGGAAACGGCCGTGGCGCGCGCCTATTCCGCCTGCGCGAAGATTTCGTTTGAGGGCGCGCATTACCGGAAAGATATTGCGGGGAGGGCGGTGCGGAAGTAGTCGCGCTTGATGCGAAAATCCCCACGTCTCGCGAAAACCGCGAGACATGGGGCACCCGTGAGAACAACTTCAGCGCGGTTTCCGCGTGTTGTTTTTCAACTTCTTTATCCGCGCTGACTCGCGTGCATCTGCGGAAATGAATTTCTTCCACTTTTAAAGGAGAGTAATGAGCAATCCACTGGTTTCAATTGTGATGGGGAGCGATTCTGATCTTGAGATCATGCGCGAGGCGACCAAGGTGCTCGATGATTTCGGGATCGCTTATGAGATCGACGTTGCGTCGGCGCATCGTTCGCCTGCGCGCGCGGCGGACCTGGCCAAGAATGCCGCAGACCGCGGCGTTAAGGTGATCATCGCGGCCGCCGGGGGCGCGGCGCATCTGGCGGGCGTGATCGCGGCGCATACCATCCTGCCGGTGATCGGCGTGCCGATCCCTTCCACTTCTTTGAATGGCATGGATTCACTTCTGTCGACCGTGCAGATGCCTCCGGGCATTCCGGTGGCGACGGTGGCGATCGGGAAATGGGGCGCGACCAATGCCGGAATTCTGGCGGCGCAGATTCTAGCGGTCTCCGACGCTGCGATGGCCAAGAAGATGCATGCGCACAAAGAAAAGCTGGTCCGCGGCGTGGAAGAAAAATCCAGGAAGTTAAAGAGTGGGCAAAATTAGCGTAGTGATCTTCCGATATCGCCGAGCGGCTTCGGGCGGTCACTACAAGGGTGGGTGCCTGAGTTGCAGGTCGCGGGCTGCTCAGACATCGAGTCCGACCGAACGCATCAGTTCGAGGGCGTTGCTCTTGGTGACGACACCGTCGCGCAGCGTGTAGTCAAAGGTCATTCGTCCATTTGCCAGTTCGTCCTGGAAATGGACATTCCGCAGGTGGCCATCGCCGCCAATGTCCGTCAGCGCCAGATCGTGCGTGCTGACCAGGCCGATGGCTCCGCGCGCGACTAACGCGCGCACAATCCCTTCCGCGCCAACTTTCCGATCTTTTGAGTTGGTCCCTTGCAGCAACTCGTCCAGCAGAAACAGCAAGGCGGTTTCCTTTTCCGCCAGATCGAAAATCTGGCGGAGACGCGTGATCTCGGCGTAGAAGCGAGAACTGCCTTCCCGCAGCGAATCATTGACCCGAATGCAGGCGCCTGCCTGCAACGGCGTAAGGCGCAGGCGACGAGCGCGGACGGGTGCGCCGGCCATCGCAAGCACAACATTGATCCCGACGGTACGCAGCAACGTGCTCTTGCCCGACATGTTGGAACCGCTCACCAGCAGGATGCGGGTTGCACCGGAGATGCTGACACTATTGCGAACGCAAGCTTCCGCGGCAACGAGAGGATGTCCGAGCGCATCCCCCTCGAAAAGGGCGTTTCCTTCCGCAAATTCCGGAAAAGGATCGCCGGGATGCTCGAAGCTGTAGGCCGCCAGCGAAAGAAGCGCTTCAATTTCTCCGATGGCGGTAATCCAGGCGCGCAGTGCCCGCCCATGCGCCTGACGCCACCGCTCTGCCGCAAATGCCACCTGCACCGAGTACATCAATGGTACGTCGATGATTCGGATCATCGTGTTGTGGCGGGAGTTGATCAATTCGACCAAGTCACGAAGCCGTTTGATGGCCTGCGAAGCTGGGATTGCGCTCGACGAAAGTTCGCGCTGTAACACCTGCAATCCCGGCGCCTGGAATGAATGGGCTTCGATCCGAGCCAAGACGCCCGAGAGCAGATCCAGATCGCGAAATGCGTGCTCGGTGCCGTGCAATGTCTCGTCAACCAACTTACGCATGCGGTAAGCCGGAAGCGCTTCGATCGCAACAATGACGATCAGCGGAGTGACTATTCCCCAAACGGCCCATACCACCGCTGCCAAGACGGCCAATGCTGCCAGCGAAACGGCCAGCCAGCGAAGCCACAGCGGCTTCATCTGGTTCGGCGCTTCCGCCCAATGCAGCAATTCTTCGGGATGCACGCCAACTTTCACGCCCTCACCCAAAACGGCTACCGCCTCGCGAAGGTCGATCTGATCCCGAAGTTCGGAAACACAGGCGTGGCGCTCCCGGACTTTTGCGGCGGGCGAGGGCGCAAGCAGCCATTTCGCCAGCGTCTCTTCGCCCATGCGCATGCGGGCGGTGGATAAAAGCTGGAACAAACTGCCCTGCCCAAATAGATCAAGATCGGCGGCGTACACATGATGAGGATCGTGGAAGCGCTCGCCCGTTTCGCCGGTACCAGACCAGCGGTCTTCAATTCGCGCCAGACCGCGCCTGTAGTAATGGGCGGCGCGTTCGGCCAATTCGCGGGCCTGGAGAACCCGCGAATGGTAGACCGCAATTCCGGCGAAGGCCGCGAGCGGCGCAAGCAGCCACCATCGCGAGAGGCTGTGCATTCGGAACGCAAGGAACGCGATGACGACGAAAATCAGGGCGAGGCCAAGACGAATGTTGCCGAGCCGGATGTGAATCTTTTCAAAGTCAGCGACGCGCAGTTCCCGTTCGCCAAGTCGTCTTGTGTATTCGTCGGAGGGCAGCACTGGCAGAAAATGTAGCAGGTCAATGGGAATGGCGGAAGAACCATGCCCGGAAGCTGAGCCTATTGCAAATCCGCTTTGTCGGGGTTGTAGTAAAAACGGAAGCGCAGCGCGAGATAGGGACCGGTGAAGTCGCTGGGCAGCGGCGGGAAGGGATTTGAGGCGGTAATCGCGCCCCACGCCGGGCGGTCGAGTGCGACGTCGCCGGAAGTGGCCACCAGCTTCATGTCAGCAACTTTGCCGTCTTTGGTGATGGCGAACTCGATCGCCAGCTTCCCTTTCTTCATCTCGGCCGATTCCGGGATCAGGTGGTACCAGTTGTATTTCACGTCCTGCAAAATACGTGCCAGGTAAGGGCCGAAATCCACGCCCTGGGTGTCGCTGAGAATATCGAGCGCGCCCTGTGGCCGGCCTTTGACGCCTGTGCCCAGGCCGAAGTCGCCCTGCTGGCCGCCTCCACCACCGGCGAGGCGGTTGGCCGCGGCGGCTTCCGCCGCCTGCTGAATCGCCGATCCCGCGCTCTGGTTCTCGTTGTAGTTCCTGAACGCGTTGTTCGGGCGGGCGGGCGCCTGCAACTGCGCCGTCTGGTCGGTTTGAAATTGCGGCCGCTGGGCCGGCGGTTGTTGCGTCTGCGGTTGCTGCTGGGCCTGGGTCGGCGGAACTGCGGGCGCGGCAGGTTGCGCCGACCGCGGGCCGGCAGGGCCGGGACGTCCCGCCGGTGGACTTACGAGCGTCTTCTCGCTCTTATTGAGATCGGGGTGGCGCGACATCGCGATGCGGTCCTTGTCGGACGCGATATTCGTCTTTGGCCTGCGTGGAGCTTTCTGCAAATCGGGGGGAAGCGGCAGGAAAGTGACGTTCTTATCCTGGGTTGGATTGATCGGAATGACCACCGCCGTATGCCAGCCGACTGCCCTCTGGATCAATGGCAGTTGCCACAAAACGATCCCCAGCACGAGGTGGACGATGATGGAAAGCCATACCGCTTCGCGCCAGCGCGAGCGCTCGAGGTCGTCCTGTAACTGAATGAGGAGATGGGGAACCCGCGCGTCCAGATCGCGATACGCCGTCTCCCAATTCTGCCTGTCGTAGAGTCCAAGCTGCTCCGGGCCGGGCTTTTCTGGCGGAGCAACCGGGTCCTGAAATGGGATCTGAGTGATCGGCATGCGCTGGTCAGATGAATCCGTCTGTGTTTAGACACGAACGCCGCGTGCGGCGTTGCATCCGGGCAAACGGAAGTGCATGCAATTGGCGCGCGGTGCTCGACAAGCGGATTGCTCCTATTTTCGCACCTTTAACGGGATTCTGCTCCTGACAATCGGAGCACCGGGGGTTACTTGTAAATAAATGTAAAACCATGGCCCTGGTACAGATTTATCCGAACCAAAAGGACACAAAAACAAATCCGCGACGAAAGCCGGGAAGGCGCATGCTTAGCGCCTGGTTATGCCGGCGAGGCCGACTTTCTTACCGTGCTCGCGGATGGCGGCAACGATTTCTAAGGCAAGAGAAAGCGCCCGGTGGCCATCTTCCAAAGGGACAACTGGAGTCGAACGCTCCCGGACGGCGTGCAGGAACGACTTCAGTTCAGCGTGCAACGGTTCTTCCGCCGCGACCGGGGGCTTGGTCACGCCGATCTGGGGATTGACCGATGGCGATGCCGGAGATTCCCCATCTGTGCCCACAGTGAAAACCAGAACTTCCTGGCGCCCATAGTCGAGAGAGACGTATTGTCGCGGCTGGAAAAAGCGCAACTTGCGCACCCGCTCGGTGGAAACCCGGCTGGCGGTGAAGTTCGCGGTGCAGCCGGATTCGAACTCGATGCGCACATTGGCGATGTCGACCTTGCCCGAAAGGATCGGCAGGCCGACGGCGCGAACCTCCTTGACCGGCGACTTTGCAAAGGCCAGCACGATATCGAGATCGTGGATCATGAGATCGAGCACGACATCCACGTCGAGCGAGCGGGGTGTGAAGACGCTGAGGCGGTGGACTTCGAAAAACATCGGCTGCGTCAGGATCGGCAGGGTTGCACGAACGGCGGGATTAAAGCGCTCCAGATGGCCGACCTGTGCGATCCGCTTGTGCCGGGCTGCAATCTTGACCAGTTCGTCGGCTTCGTGGAGTGTGGCGGCGATGGGCTTTTCGATCAGCACATCGACGCCGGAAGTCATCAGATCGCGCGCCACGGCGAGATGATGGACGGTCGGTGCAACCACGGACGCGGCTTGCAGCTCGCTATGCGTGGTCAGCATCTGCTGGACCGATCCGAAGGCCTTGCAGCTGAACTCTCGCGCCACGGCATCGGCCCGGCCGAGATCGGGATCGACGACTCCCAGCAGACGCACCGGTTCGCCTTGCAGTTCAAGTTCTTTGTAGATTCGGGCGTGGTTCCGTCCGAAGACGCCCACGCCTACAACGGCGACGGAAATCGGATCTTGCTTCGGCAGGAAAAAACTCTCGCTGGCGGTAGCCGGAAGGAAATTGTAAACGTAATTGGGGGAAAGAGCATCTTCTTCCCTGGTCCCAGTTTCAATCCCTCATCTCTGGTTTCAAGTTCTGGGATCCGCTAGTTGTCTGTGTTAAAGAGTAAAAATCGTTCATACCAACCTTTGGATTAAGATCGCTGCTGAATCTTTGCAAAAGCCTTAGACCCGAGGTTTAAGACACAATCGAGGAAAAAATTCATGCGAACCATCGCGCTACTGACCGTCTCGAATATCTTCATGACCTTCGCCTGGTACGGGCACCTCAAGTTTCGCGAGGTCCCGCTTTATAAAGTCATCGTCATCAGCTGGCTGATCGCTTTCTTCGAATATTGCTTTCAGGTTCCGGCGAACCGAATCGGGTCGTACGAATTCACGGCGGCGCAACTCAAGACCATCCAGGAAGTGATTACGCTGACTGTGTTCGCGGTGTTTTCGGTTCTATATCTGAAACAGCCGCTGCGCTGGAACTACCTCGCGGGATTCGCGCTGATCGTGGTCGCGGTCGCGATTATCTTCAAGAAGTGGTGATTCGCAGAGACGTGGCAGCAACCTTCTTACGAATAGATTTCAAGCGAGATTCCCAAACGTCTTCTTCAAGATAGCAATCTGCCCGGCGTGATACAACTCATGCTGCACGACCCCGTGCAGCAGATGGTAAAGATCGTAGCGCTTTCCCGGACAGCGGGTGCGCAGCCTTTCCTCAGACAGCACTGCGACTTGCCGGACCAGCGCGTCATGGGTTTGCCTCGCCTTCTTGATCGCCTTTTTCCAGGCCGTAGCCGCGGTTCTGGCCGGCGGCTCGGGAAAATTATCCGTGCCGGTCGGCTGGCATTTGTCCCCGCCGAGACGGACCATCGCCGCCCGGTCCCATACTTCGATGTGCAGAAGCAGCTCCCACATACTATGAACGCTTGCAATCGGCTTCGCCGCCGCCGTGGTGGCATCAACGTCTTTGAGCAGCTCAAGTACTGATGGTCCGTGCCAAGCCGTTCCGTAGAACGCACGATGAAGCTGATCGGCGATGAGGGAGGCCTCCGATGGATGGGGGTTTGAGGTCACAGTTTGTGACCTCAAGTTTGATTTTGAACTCATGATGAAACTCCGTCAGAAACGATTGCGATATTTGCGATATTCGCTGCCTCGATCACCTGATCGCCATCCAGCAGCAGACACTTGCCAGCATCCAGCGCCAGGCAGGAAGCGCCGGCGGCCTGCATGGTCTCGATCGTCCTGACTCCAATTACAGGCACATCGAAACGCATGTCCTGATTTGGCTTCGCGATCTTAACTACGGTTAATGCGCGGCTTAGCGTCGACGCATCGCCGCGGAGCGAGCGCATAATCTGCCCGGCGCGCTCAATCGTGGCATCGGTACCTTCCATGGCTTCGACAGCAACGCATGCGGATTCAGCGATTACGACGGTCTGGCCGATGTCATGCTGCGCGAGATTGCGCGCAACAGCGCGGCCATATTCGATGTTCCTGCTTTCCTGCTCGCCGGGAGCACGCTTTGTCGATATGCCGGCTTTCACCAGCAATGGTTCCAGCAACCACGTCGAATTTTCCAGCGTGATGCCCTCGTCGGCCAGTACCTTCGCTACTGCACCGAGTAGCGAATCGGTATTGCGGGTGGTGAGCGAGAGCAGCAGCTTGGCCAGCCGCCAGTCCGGGCGGATACTGGAAAATATCTGCTTATGCTTCACCTGACCGGCCATTACGGCGCGCTTCACGCCTTCGCGCTGGAAGGTTTCGATCAGCTTCGAGAGTTCGCCCAGTGACAGCCACTGAACAGCCGCGGCCCCATGCGATTCGATTTCGGAAAACGTTTCTTCTTTGATGGCGGCTACGACGACGTCGTATCCCTGGGCGCGTGCCGCATCGAGCACGAGAAAGGGGAATTTGCCGTTTCCGGCGATCAGCCCAATCTTTTCTTTTGGAGAAGACATGATGTATGCGCCGCAACGCGGAGGCGGAGTCAGTCTAGCATTCGCTCACGGCTATGGAGATTTCGCGAAAAAGCGCAGCGAGGACAGATCAGAGTTCTGGCGGAAAGAACAGTGACCAGGATTGCCGAACAGAGCTGAGCCAACCCGGCGGTCAAGTTATTGATCTTTTGATCTATGCGTCAACTTGCCCAGGACAAACTCCTGCACCACCGTGCTGAGCATGCGCTCGCTAGTCGCGAGCGCGAAATTTTCAAAGATCAGATTCGCGCCGCGATTCGATGGAGGATAGTAGAGGTTCGAAAGAGCGGCCGAACCCAGGTCCCCGCCCATGCTGGAGAGGTTGATCTGCCTGTGCCCGTTGTCTCCTTTGCAGACGAATGGGCTGCTGAGGGCGTGGACCATGCGAGAGCCGGTTGTGCCGGTTCCCTGATAGTAGTATCGCGGATCCTGGTGCAGCAGCGAGGGCAGGATCGCGCCTCCGATCATAATGTCGGTAAAGCCGTCGGCCGCGCCCGCGCCAAAGCGCTCCGAGTATCCTCGAATGCCGCCGGCATAGTTAGGGGTTCCACCCGCCTGGTTCATGGCCGCAAGCACGCCTACGCCCGCGATGGTGAAGGGGTCCGCAGAGGTCTTGAGCGCCAGTTGAAATTTCAACTTGGTGGTAAGGGGCGCCGGGCTGGGATCGTAGACCACGTAAAAATTGGGAATGATGCCGAAGACCCTTTGTGTCTCCTCAATCTTTACTTCTTCGGTAGCGATTTCTTCCGGCGTATAGGTCACGTTCACCGACGTCGTCACTTCCGTGAGGTGGAGCTTGCTCGGCGTCAGAATCATGTACTGGCCCGGATTCAATACAAACGAAGGCGATGTCCAGTCGGCAAAGTCCGGAGCGGTCACTGTGACCAGATAATTTCCGGGATCCACCTGCTTGAACTCAAAAAATCCATTCTCATCCGACATGGATTTCCGGGGCTCGGACGGAGCGGTGCCTTTCAGAACAATCGTGGCGCCGGAAAGGGTTTCGCCATTGGTGTCGAGAACCGTGCCGATAATGTGGCCCGGCTCGGCGGTTGGGGCGGGCGCGGTCGTATCCTGGGCCGCCAAAGACGCGGTGATCGCCGCCAACACCAGGATCAGTAGCCCAACTTGCCGGCTTTTCAATGCAGAGACTCCAATGCGTTTTGCGTGGGGATACAGCTAAAGATTCTACGGCACCGCTTGAGGTTGCACGTGACACGAAAGTTCAATAAACGGACGGGGACTGGAGTGTAAAGAATTGTTTCCAGAATACAAAAATATACGTCGACGAAAGATTTCGACGCCTATGAATCAAGCACTTATCATCGGATGCTCGAGCAGTCTGCCGGCGGCGCCGGCAACCTGATTATTTGACCGTTCTTAGGGAGGGCACATCAGAGAGAGAGCGAATCCAATAGGGAGTTCCCGCAATTTGTTGCCAGCCTGGCGGAATCTCCGCCGGACAGCCGGAAAAACAGGTGGCAACGGCTTTGACCGCATGCGCGCGCTGAAATGCGGTGTAGACCTGGGCCTGAGTCTGCGGCGAAGATTTCCAGAAATCGACCGTCGCGTGCTTCGCTTCCATGATCTCAGCAACGATGCGCAGCCTGGCCAGCCGTGCCCAGTAGGCGCTGGTCCCGTCGCCAACGATCGCGACTTTGTCGCCCGGCCGCAGTCCCATGCCCCACAATTCCTCGGCAGCCACCACATCCTGCCATCTGGAGTTGGGTGCAACCCCAGGAATGGCGTAGTGGCCGGAAAGAACGCGGACGGTGTAGTCGCCGGTGCTCAACGCCATGCTCACAAACACCGCCGCAAGAATGCACAGGACCGCTTTTTTGTTTGAGGTTCCGGCCGGCCCCGCCCACAACAACAGCAGGAATAGCACGGCGACGAAGCCGCCAAGATAACGATCGTTTTCGACCAGCGGGACATAGGCGGCCATTCCCGCGAGAGAAATGGCCGCGAGGGGCCAAACACGGCGCAGGTTCTTCCACCACGAATATCCGCCGAGAAGTGCAAGGGCGACGATGCCGACGAGCAAGCCGGGTTGCTCACGCGTGAGGAGGCGAATTTCACTGGGAATGTTGACGAGCAGGACTCGTATCTCCGATCTGATCTGAAAACGAGCGTGCAGTCCCTCATTCCAGTAAGAAGGGTCGGTTCGGGGCGGATAGGTGCCGCCAACTGGCCCATCGAATTCGTAGACGGGCGGATGCTCGAGCAATTGCCGCGTGGGATGCACGGGAGGTCCACTGCCGGGTTCGAGGCCCTGCCAATTTCTGTGCTGGATCTCCTGAAACATCGTCCAGGCATAGTTTCCGCGGCCTGAGTCTCCGAATGTGAAGCGGCCCTTTTGTTTTGAGAGCAGGAAAATGAGGGGCGAGCAGGCCACCACGAATGTGACAGCCGCGACGACGATGCCCTTCCGCCAGTGCGGTTGTGACCGTTTCCACCAGTAGGCGGCCGCCAGAACGACGAAGCCGAGCGGGAATAGCACCGCTTTGGTCCAATATCCAACGCTCAGGCAGAGGCCGAACAGCACGAATTTCCAAAGCTGGTCTTTCTCTTTCAAGCGAAGAAGCAGAGCGCAAGTCGCGAAGAAACAGGCCGCTACCGCGAGATCGGGGGCAACATCATAGACTGTTTCCACTTCCAGAGCGATCCACCAGAAAATCGCATAGGCGCAGCATCTCAACGCACACTCGGGAACAACTTCGGTTTCGCCGGCGGCACCGGTCGTGGACAAACCCCGCTGCCAGCGTAATAAGGCACGCAAGAACGCTTCGAATGTGCCCATGGCGATGGCGAAGATTGCAAAGTTGACCAAGTGAACCAGCGGAAATTCCCAGCGCGGAGAAGGGTTGAATATGCCCAGCACTGCGCCGATCGCCCACGGATAGAGCGGACTCCACCAGGCATTGATCGCATTCGCCCAGTCATGCCGAAAGAAAGAGGTTCCGACGTCGAGATAGGACATGCCGTCGGGATTCATCGAGAAACGGCCTGTCCAACAATGAAGGCCTCCCAAAAACAAAGTGATTCCCAAAAGGACAATGGTCGACAGGACACTCGAATCGCGTTTCATGAAATGAAAATGCATCCAGGAGAAGTCAGGTGCAAGGAGCGGATTTTACGTGCCCGACCGCCGAATTTGTTCGGGCTCTTCGTTGGGGCGCACTCCGACAGTATTCCGTTTGGGCCCTTGGCTGGAATCGAGAGAAGGAACCGGATTAGCAGGACGCGCTGGCGGGGTCTGCTGAGCCTGATCTCGCGATTCCATCATCCTTTGCAGCGCCCAATATGGGGTCCGGGCCTGCTTGTCTGCGATTCGCCGGCCCTCAGCAGCGATCCAGCGAGTTGAGAAATACACAGCACGCATGCTGGGCGGCTTGTAAGGTTCCTTCTCCGCCGGTTGGTATCCGATCTCCTGCATTTGTTTTCCGGCGACTTGCTCGACGAGCCGCGTCTGCTCGCGGGAAAGACTCGCCTTCCACGCCTGCACGCGGCTGGCGTCGAGGGGTTTCTCGGTCAGCGCATGATGAGCGGGCATGCCGCCGGAGCTTTCCTTCTGCACATATCGCGACGCGACACGATGGGCATTGAGCATTTCGGTTACGAAGCCGATGTTCAGAAAAGCGGCGATTGCCTGTAGCGTCTCTTGGGGGCGCAGAACGAAATCTTCGTAGCGCACCAGCATATAGCCGCCGCGCGCGGTTTCCGACTGCTGTTGCGCATGAATTTTGAAACAGCGGAGCCAGTAACGCGCCACCCGGTAGATGTTCCAGTCGTTGAGCTGTCCTTGATCAAAGGCTTTGATGCTGGAGCAGACGACCGCCCGAGGATCGCGAATGATGTGGATGACCTGCGCGCCGGGGAAAGAAGAACGAATCTCCTGCAAGCGGAAGATGTGGGCCGGACTTTTTTCTCCCCAGCGGCTCTTGCCTTCGCGCGCGGCAAGGGTCCCGAAGATTTGATTCACAATCTCGGCGTAGTTCGACGCGGAGGCGAGTCTGGCGCGCATCCCTTCGTCGTCGAACAGGTCTGCATACGGACTGCACCCGGCGATCAGCGGCGTCCAGTAATTGAGAACCTGCCGCGTGCGGGCGTCCGCGGGTCCGGAGGCGAATTTTCGATAGACAAAGAACGCCTGCGTTTCTCCATAGACCCCCAACCTGGGATGCATGTTGAGGGCGAGCTGGAGAGGCGTGGTACCGGAACGGCCCGCCCCAACGATGAATACCGGCTTGACCCCGGGCAGAGAGCCCAACGGAATTGACCGCCAGTTCAGCATGCAGAAAAACGAGTGAGAGAAGAAATGCTATCACAAGTGTTTGCTGTAGCAGAGCTAGGGGGCAGTGCAAGCATGAACGATTCCACAGGAACCTCTTTATTTGATCACGCCGCGATCGCTGGACTCGATAAAGCGGATGAGCATGTCCACATCTTCACCGCGTTCGGATTCCGATTTCAGTTTTTCGAGCGCCTGTGAGGTATTCATCTTCGAGGCCAAAAGAACCTTGTAGGCGTGATGGATCTTCGCGATGCGCTCCGTGGAGAATCCGCGGCGCTGGAGGCCGACCTTGTTCATCAGATAGGCATGCGTCTCACGAGAGGCGGAAGTCATCGAAAAAGGCAGCACGTCTTGCGTGATAGTCGTTCCGCCGCCGACATAGGAATGCGCTCCGATTCGCACGAACTGGTGCACCGGACACAACGCGCCGACGACGGCCCACTCTTCGACGGTCACGTGGCCACCGAGGGTCGCTCCGTTCACCAGCATGGCGTGATCGCCAATCACGCTGTCGTGCCCGATGTGAGTGTAAGCCATGATCAGGATGTGACTGCCAATGCGGGTTACGCCGCCTCCCTTGACCGTGCCGCGGTTGATGGTCACGCACTCGCGGATTTCGTTGTGGTCGCCGATCTCGAGCCGCGTCGGCTCGCCCCTGTAGCTGACATCCTGCGGAGCCATGCCGATCGCGGCAAAGGGAAAGAACCCGTTGTCGTCGCCGATTTTCGTGGGCCCTTCGATGGCGACGTGCGAGACAAGATGACAGCCTTCACCCAGTTCCACATCTGCGCCGATCACGCAGTAAGGACCGATCTTGCAGGATGCCGGGACCTTCGCAGTGGAATCAATGATGGCTGTGGGATGGAAGTTCATTGGAATTGTAAGACTCGAAATGCTTGTCGAGCTGCGCTCGACGGACAGCCGGGGGCGGTTGTCTCTACATAAATCCAGTTACTCGTCGGCTGATCCTTTTCCCCGCGAACTGTCAATCAACTGGCACGACACGCCCGCTTCGGCCACACGCTTGTCTCCCACGTAGGCGTAGCCCTGCATTTTGGCCGCCGTCATGCCCGGGACCGAGCGCCATCCTTTGACTTCGACTTCGAGCCGCAACTGATCGCCCGGGCTCACGGGACGGCGGAATTTCGCGCGGTCAATGCCGGTGAACACCATGACCTTGTCGTTGCGGTCTTCGACTTCGGTCAGCAGCAGCGCGCCGCCCGCCTGCGCGATAGCTTCGACGATGAGCACGCCGGGCATGATGGGGAGTCCAGGGAAATGCCCGTTGAAGAATGGCTCGTTGATGGTGACATTCTTAATGGCGACAATCCGCTCTTTGCGCTTCAGGTCGAGCACGCGGTCAATCAGCAGGAACGGATAGCGGTGCGGCAGGATCTTCAGAATGTCGTGAATGTCGAGCACGGTCTTCGCCGCACCCGAATCTTCCGGTAGAGGGGTACTCTCAGTCATGATTCGTCTCAAACGGCTTGAAGATTATACTGTACGGCTGGCGAGGGGAAATCCCGCCAAGACCTCAAGTGAAATTATCAATGTCGAATAAAAAGAATTCACGCGGCAACAATGATCCAGCAGGCGAACTCGGGGCTGACCGACTTCACTACTTCGAATCGCGTTGTGATGCACTGGTGCAGACAATCCGCGAATTTGTGGAGATTGAATCGCCCAGCGACAACAAACTGGCCGCCGACCGGATGGGCGCTCTGCTGGCGGCGAAGTTCGAAGGCGCGGGAGGCCGCGCGCAAATTCACCGCGCCGAGGAGTTCGGCGACAACATTCAAATCGATTTTCCCGGGAGCGAGAAAACGAAGCCGGTCCTCCTGCTCGGCCACTTCGATACGGTCTATCCGCTCGGCACACTGGCGAAAATGCCTTGCCGCGTGGTGAAAGACCGCTTGCACGGTCCGGGCACGCTCGATATGAAGTCGGGCGTCGCGCTGATGCTGTTTGCGATCCAAGCTTTGCAAGCGTGGCACGGAAGCCTGCCGCGTCCGGTTACCGTGTTTCTCGTCTCCGATGAAGAAGTCGGCAGCTATTCTTCCCGCGCAATCACCGAAGCGCTCGCGAAAAAGTCTGCGGGAGTGCTTGTGCTCGAACCCGCGGGCCCGCGCGGCGCGGTGAAAACGGCGCGCAAGGGTGTTGGCGAATATACGATCCGCGTCCAGGGAGTTGCTTCGCACGCTGGTCTCGATCCCGGCAAGGGGCACAGCGCAATCGTCGAACTCGCGCAGCAGATCACTTCGGTGTGGAAAATGAACGATCTGGCGAAGGGCGTCTCGGCCAATCCCGGCATCATTCGCGGCGGCACGCGCACCAATGTGATCGCGGCGCAGGCTGAGGTTGAGATCGATGTGCGCATCAAAAAGCGCGCGCAGGCCGCCACGCTCGACCGCAAGCTTCACGGGTTGAGGGCGTCCGACAAACATTGCAAGCTCACGATCGAAGGTGGCATCAACCGCATGCCCATGGAGCGCAATGCTGGAGTAATCGCTCTCTATAAAAAGGCGCAGGCGGTTGCGAACCAGATTGGGTGGAATCTCGAGGAGGCGGCCGTTGGCGGAGGGTCTGATGGAAACTTCACGGCCGGCCTCGGCATTCCGACACTCGATGGCATGGGCGGATTCGGCGAAGGCGCGCATGCCACGCACGAGCATATTTTGATTTCAGCGTTGCCGCGCAGAGCATTGCTGCTGACGGGAATGATCGAGAGCGTGTGATGACCATGGATTATTCGCGAGCAGGAGTGCCTGCCCACACGCCGGCTATTTCTTTGCGGTGAAGACGAGAAAATAATCCATCCCGTCTTTCACGAAATCATACTTATCGAGCAACTTGTAACCGGCCTCGCCGGCCTCGCGAACGATTACATCGCTCTGAATTCCGTGGTCCTCGCCGTTGCCGTTGCGGTCGATGATTCCAATCTTGGCGCCGGGGCGCAGCGCAGGACGCAAGTTTTTCAGCAAGGTTACGGGGTTCGCGATTTCGTGGTACGTCTTGAGCATCAAGACGGCGTCCACTGAATTTTCGGATAATCCCGGATCGTCCGGAGAGCTGAGAATTGCCTTCACATTCGGCAGTTTTTCCTTCTGCGCGCGCTTTTCGATGTATTGGACCGCGTCTTCGTTAATATCAACAGCGTAAACCGGCCCCGACGCACCGACCCGCTTGGCTGCGCGGACAGTGAACCATCCTGAGCCCGCGCCAATATCGGCCACACTCTTGCCCGCTGTAATACCGAGGATGTCCATGACGCGGTTGATCTGGAGTCGCTCGTCGCGGCCTGGAGTTTCGAAAATCGAAAGATCTCCCTTATAAGGATTGCTGGTTTTGCGCTGGTCTGTCTGTGCCGGTTGCGTTGCCGTTTGCGAAAAAGCCGGCAGGATACCGCCGAGGAGAGAAAGTGCCAGAAGCGCAATGCGAAGAGAAAGCATCGGAACGAAAACCTCACTCGTAAGAATAGACTCTGGCCCAAAAGGTTGGTAAGCGCGACTTATGTAGCCACAGCCGCCCCGGCTGTCGGTCGAGCGCAGCTCGACGTCTGCGCAGGACTCCACGCGATGATGCGTTTTAAAGACCTTTCACCAGGCGATAGACCAGCGCTAGGGGCAGCCCTACCACATTGCTGTAATCCCCTTCGATCCGGGAAATCCAGCGCGCCGCGATACCCTGGATCGCGTAGGCGCCGGCTTTATCCATCGGCTCTCCGGTGGCGACGTAGTCGTGAATCTCTGCATCGGAAATTTCGCTCACCGTTACTTTGGTTGTTTCGGATTCGACTTTAATCAAGGGATCTTTATTTTCACTGGATACCGTGGACGGGCCACCGACAACTGCGACCGCTGTGATCACATGGTGGTCTACTCCTGAGAGCATGCGCAACATGCGGATCGCGTCAGCTTGATCGACCGGCTTGCCGAGAATTGAATTTCCAACGACGACGATCGTATCCGCGCCCAGCACTACATCCTGCATGCGATTCTTCCACACCGCGAGGGCCTTCTCGCGGGCCAGGCGTTTTGCAAAATCGCGGGGCTCTTCGCCGGGGTAAAGAGTCTCGTCGACGTTTGCCGGGTGAACGATAAATGGAATGCCGGCGGCGCGAAGAAGTTCCTGACGCCGTGGCGAAGCAGAAGCGAGAACGAGCATGCGGACTGATTCTATCGGAAGGCACCAGAGGCTAAACGGCAATCAATTCAATTCTGTTTCCGAACGGATCGCTGATGTGGCAGCGGCGCACGCCCGGGACATTGTTATCGTCATTGATTTCGATTCTTGCCGCGCGCAGACGCCTGGTCAGGGCCTCATAGTCACTGCATCGCAAGGCCGGATGCGCCTTCCGTGCCGGACGAAAGTCGGCTTCGACTCCCAAATGAATCTGCACACTGCCGCTGGCGAACCAACAACCGCCGCGCTTGGCTAACTCCGGAGGCTTCGGCAGTTCATCCATTCCGAGCAGGGTGCCGTAGAACGCGCGCGCTTGATTCTCTGTGCCCGCTGGCATGGCGAGCTGGACATGATCGATTGCGCTGAAGGGAGGATTCACCACGCACTTCCTCAGGCTCTAAAAGGCTGCGGCGGCACGGCTGAAGCCGTGCCCTGATACGAACATTACTTCTGACGGCTGGCCAATTGCTCCCTGCTTCACCGGCTGCCGACCACTCCCCGCACCGACTCGATCAACTTCGCAGAATCGTAGCCGATGCCGTCTTTGAAAACCGTCTCGATCTTTTCTATGTCTTCAATCTTCTTCGAGGGATCGCCGTCAATCACTACTAAATCCGCTTGCTTGCCGGCAGCAATCGTGCCGATCTTGTCGAGGTCTCCGAGATACTGCGCGCCGTTGGACGTGGCAATGTGAATCGCTTCCACCGGCGTGAATCCCGCTTCAACCAGCAACTCGACCTCCCGCTGATCGCCGAATCCGGCGATCACGCCGCCCATGCCCGTGGGATCCAGTCCGGCCAGCAGCAAGCCGCCGGCCTTCGAGAATGCATGTTCGAATTCCAGCTCTTTCTTGAACGCGGCCCCATCCGGAGAGACGTCGCTTCCCCAACGTTTTCGAATGCGGCTCACGTCGCTTGCCCGCACTCGGTTTGCCAGCACCTGAGATCGAGCCTCCAGCGACAGAGCATCGAGTATCCGCGCCTGCATCGTCGGCCTTCCCGGGAAACTGCCCATCTCGAATACCGGCAGCGTCGACGTGACTGCCACGTGACGCTGCACCAGATATTGAATCGTGTCGTGCAGCGGGCCGGAAGCTGGATCGAGCTTGGCCAGGGCTACTGGATCTTCGCCATCTCCCGGACACTCATCGGGCTTTTTCCCGGCGATGAATTCCGTGTCGACGAAAAATCCGTGCTCGAGATCGTCGATGCCCAGGTCGGCCGCCTCGCGGAATGTGACCGAGCACAAATGCCCAGTGACCTTCACGCCGCGCTTATGTGCTGCCTGGATTGCCGCGCCCAGCTCCGCGCGCGTGATGAACATGTACGCCTTGAAATTGTCCACGCCCTGGTCGATCCAGAAATTTACGGTCTTCACCGCGTCGTCCGGCCCGGTGAGCTGGTGCATCTGGAGCGCCCACGATCCCTTGCCTTCCAGATACGGTCCAGTGACGTGCATCTTCGGGCCGGGAGTTTCGCCGGCATCGATCGATTGCTTCAGCGAAAGATCGGTGTAGGGCTCAAGCGATCCGGTCGTTCGAATGGTGGTGACGCCGCCTGCGAGATAGAGGCGCGGGAAGCTGTATCCCATCTCGCTGAAGATTCCGTTGCCCGCCGGATAGAACATGTGATCGTGCATGCCAACGAGGCCGGGGATTACGGTGTGGCCGTGCAGATCGAGTACTTTCGCGTCTTGCGGAATTGTGGCCGAACTTGCGTCGCCGACTGAGGCGATCTTTCCTTTGCTCAGAATTACGGTCTGGTCTTCGCGGGCGGCGGCGCCCGTGCCGTCGATGATCCGAACATGGGTCAGGGCGACGACTGGCGCATCGATTTTGACGAACTCGCGAACGGCTTCTGACGGCTGTTGCGCGACTGTGAGCGAACAGCTGATCAGAACGAACAGGAATATTCTGCGCATGATTTCTCCTTCGCTAATCGCTAAAAGCGGCCTTATCCATGACGCACGTTGAAAGCGCTCACCTCAGGGGCTGAAGCCCGACATTGCTGCGGTCTTCAGCGGCACGAGTAAAACTCGTGCCCTTCCCAAAACCCCGGCCTTCCCCAAACCGCTGCTGCATTCCGAACAACTTCAGAACCATGTTCTCGCGCGATATTGTCGATACTGTTCCCCAAACTTTTCTTCAAGAACACCCGCCTCTTTGCGTCCGCGCCAGATTTGCAATGGGATGATCGCGGCGAAGATCAGCAGAAAAATCGGATGGCCTGCTATCAGGATTACTCCGGCGATTACGCACGATCCGAAGACGTAGATCGGATTGCGAATCTTCGAATAGAGTCCGTGAGTAACAAGATGCCGCGCCTGCGCAGTAATAGCAAACGAACTCCCGAGTTGAAAGCGGGCAACTGTCCACAAAACGAAGCCGAGGCCAAGCAGGCAGGCGCCAGCAATCTGCATCGTTCCCCAAGCCGCATGGGGAAATTGGCGGAGAAGGAAAAATAATCCGGCGCCAACGACCAGAGTAAGGATGATGTGCTTTCCGACCATGATGTAAAACCCGGCCCACGAAGGGTAAATTCAGCGGCCACAGAATGGCAAGGCGAGGCCTGCGCCCGGTAACTGCCTGTTAGAATTGAAGATCGGTCATCTGTCAGCCTTCCATGGACGCATCCCACATCCGCAACTTCGCGATTATCGCGCATATTGATCACGGCAAATCCACGCTGGCCGACCGGCTGCTGGAGTTGACCGGATCGCTGACCGCGCGCGAGATGCAGGCCCAGGTGCTCGACTCCATGGACCTGGAGCGCGAACGCGGCATCACCATCAAAGCGCATGCCGTCCGCATGGCATACATTGCGCACGACGGCGAGACTTACCAGCTTAATTTGCTCGACACGCCCGGCCACGTGGATTTTTCCTACGAAGTTTCGCGCTCGCTGGCCTCGTGTGAAGGCGCGCTGCTGGTCGTCGATGCCTCCCAAGGCGTCGAGGCGCAGACTCTGGCCAATGCCTATATCGCGATCAACAACGGCCTCGAAATTATTCCGGTCATCAACAAGATCGATCTGCAAAGCGCCGACATCCCGCGCACGAAAGAGATGATCGAGGGCGCCGTCGGCCTCGACGCCACCGATGCGGTGCTCATCAGCGCGAAGACCGGGCAGGGCGTGCCCGACGTGCTCGAAGCGATCGTCAAGCGTGTCCCGCCGCCTAAGGGAGATCCCAACAACCGTCTCCAGGCATTGATCTTCGACTCGTGGTTCGATGCGTACCGCGGCGTCATCATCTTCACGCGCGTGTTTGAAGGCACGATCCGCAAGGGACAGAAAATTCGGCTGTGGTCCAACGGCCGCGTGTTCAACGTGGAAGGCCTCGGCGTGCTCACTCCCAAGCCCGTGGATGTCGACGAGTTGAAAGCGGGCGAGGCCGGATTTGTCATCGCCAATGTCAAAGACGTTGCCGACTCAAAGATCGGCGACACCATCACGGATGAAGCGAATCCGGCAATTGAAGCGCTCCCCGGCTTCGAAGAAATCAAGCCGATGGTTTTCGCCGGACTCTACACGGTTGATTCCCACGAGCACACGCGCCTGCGCGAGGCGCTGGAAAAACTGCGCCTGAACGACTCTTCATTCTTTTTTGAGCCGGAAAGTTCCGCCGCGCTCGGATTCGGCTTTCGCTGCGGCTTCCTCGGCCTGCTCCACATGGAGATCATCCAGGAACGCCTGGAGCGCGAGTTCTCCCTCGAACTCATCACTACCGCGCCCGGCGTGCGCTACAAGATTTACAAGACCGACGGCGAAATGGTCGAGATCGACAACCCCTCGCGCTGGCTCGATCCCAGCGAGATCGCAAAGATTGAAGAGCCGGTGATTCTTGCCACCATCCTCACCAACGAAGAATACGTTGGAGGCATCCTCGCGCTGGTCGAAGAAAAACGCGGCAAGCAAAAGACCTTCGAATACGTCAGCTCCGCGCGGGTGATGCTGCACTACGAGTTGCCGCTGAATGAAATCGTGCTCGATTTTTACGACCGCTTGAAGTCGGTTTCGCGCGGTTACGCGTCGCTCGACTACCATCTCGCCGACTATTGGGAATCGCCCATGGTGAAGATGGATATTCTCGTCGCCGGCGAACCGGTCGACGCGCTCTCCATCATCGTGCACCGGGACTTCGCCTACGACCGCGGCAAGGCGCTGGTCTCGAAGATGCGCGAACTGATTCCGCGGCAGATGTTCGAAGTCCCCATCCAGGCGTCTATCGGCGCGAAGATCATCGCACGAGAGACCGTCCACGCCATCCGCAAGAACGTGCTCGCCAAGTGCTACGGCGGCGACATTTCCCGCAAGCGCAAGCTGCTCGAAAAGCAAAAAGAAGGCAAGAAGCGCATGAAGCGCATCGGGCGTGTGGATATTCCGCAGGAAGCGTTCCTGGCTGTGCTGAAGGTCGGCGAGAGCAGCGACTAGTCTGGAGCCTTTCGATGCGTGCAAGATAAACGCAGCAGAAGATAAGCGCGCAGCGCTCGTTCTCCTGATAGGCATCGTAGAGGGGGCCGGCATCGCCCTCAAATCCTGCGAAGCATTTCGCGGGTTCGCCAAACATTTCTCGAGGGCAAACCAACTCAGTAGGCAAGATCTTGTGATAACGCTCGCAGCGCGAAACCGTCCAAGATAGTTGGCCGACAGGTTCGCTCTCACTATTTGGGACGAGACGTCTCATCTCGAGTGTGCGTGGGCCTTGCAGCGGGACGAAGGAGTTACAGCATGGGAAATATTAGCCGTCGCGATTTTCTGGCTTTGGCCGCGGTGCTGGGTGCGGAGGCGGCCTGGGGTCGCTCATTCGCGGCTCCGTCGAAGATTTCCTGGCGCGAGCGTCGCGACCTTTTCCCGGAAGGAGTAGCTTCCGGCGATCCTGACAGCAACAGCGTGTTGCTGTGGACCCGGCGGGCTCCGCCGTCCGAACCGCAGCCTAAACCGGCGCAGGAATTGACCGTCGAAGTGGCGCTCGACCAGACGTTCCAGCGTGTGATCGCAACTCAGAAAGTGTCAATTTCGGCGGAGGCGGATTGGACCTGTCGTGTGCTGGTCGGAAGACTGAAGCCGGCCCAGGTCTATTGGTATCGCTTTACCGATCCTGAGGGTTCCGGCAGTCGCATCGGCCGCACCATCACCGCGCCTGCCGACGATGATTCCCGGCCGGTACACTTCGCGTTCGTCAGTTGTCAGAACGCAAACCTCGGAGCGCAGAATGCGTACCGAAGAATGATCTTCGAGGATGAGCACGCGTCTGAGCAGGACCGGCTCAGCTTTGTTCTGCATCTGGGTGACTTCATCTACGAGATGGTCTGGTATCCGGAGGACCGCACCACTTATTACGACCGCAAGGTGAAAGAAATTGTTCGTTATCCGCAAGGAGAGAAAATTCATGACTTCCACGTTCCAGTGGACGTGAATGACTACCGTGCTGTGTATCGCGCCTACCTGCATGATCCCGAAGTGCAGGACGCTCGTGCCCGCTGGCCCTTTGTCCCCATGTGGGATAACCACGAGTACAGCTGGCAAGGATGGCAAGCCTTGCAAGTGTTCGACGGCAAAACGCGTCCCGCGCAGACTCGAAAGGTCGCAGCCATGCAGGCACTTTTTGAGTATCAGCCCGCGCGCATGGTGAAGAGCGGTGGTCCCTCGCTCGAACAGTTCAGCGCACCTGCGGTTAAGGATGCCCCGGTCACTGTTTTCGATGAGCATGGACTCGGGCAGGAGGCGAACAATCTTGCGGCGATCCATAGCCTGAAGGGATACCGGTCACTGCGCTGGGGCCGGAACGTGGAGCTCATGATCACCGACGAGCGAAGCTACCGATCGGAGGACCCCGGCACCAAGTTCAATGACGCAGATTTCTCTAACAAGGACTATTCGGAGTTCTTCCCAGAGGAGGTGCTGGAGATCATCGACGGCGGCCGGGATTACAACGGAGGCAAACCGCCTGACACTATCCGTTTCGGGGACAAGCAAGTTCCGAACCTCCGGAAGGCGGATCCCGCGCAGACCATTCTCGGAGCTGAGCAGAAAGCGTGGTTTCTGGAACAACTGCGGAACTCAAAAGCTACCTGGAAGATCTGGGGAAGTACAACATCGACGCTGGATGGGCGCGCCGACCCGCAGAACCTTCCCGCAGGGATGGTTGCAAGCGCGTGGCCCGGTGCTGGATATGCCAGCTTTGGTGGCGTGGACTTCAGCACTGCCCCTCAGGAGCGGGGTGAGATTTACGATTTCATTCAGAAGCATGGGATTACGGGGTTTGCCACGGTGGCGGGCGACGCGCATAGCTTCTGGGCAGGCTTATCGGCGAAGTCTCTGCCGCCGAAGGCCTTTGACCCTGTAGGCGTGGCATTCGTGGGGGGATCAATCTCCTCGCCCGGAACGGTGGAGGCAATGGAACATCAAGTGAAGAAAGACGCTCCGCTGCGGGCCCTGTTCGTCGGGCAAGGTCCGGGTGACAAACTTCCGCAACCCACTATTAATATGCTGGTGCGTCACGGTGTGCGGTCATGCCTGGAATATGCGAAGAGTGGCGATGTGCAGAAGGCACGCCGGCTTTCCAACCGGGATTTGTCACCGCACCTGTCGTTTATTGACATGGGCGGCCATGGCTATTCGGTAGTGCACGCAGCAGCCGACCGGCTAGAGACGGATTTCATCTGCCTGCCGCGTCCTATCGTTCGCCAGGAGCAGCCGGATGGCGGACCCATTCTCTACCGGGTTCGCCACTCTGCAAAACTCTGGCGGAAGAACGAACGTCCGAAGCTTGAGCAGAAGGTGATCGAAGGCAATCCGCAGTTTTCGATTTAGGGAGCGGCGCGGGAAAATCGCTCCCATGTCGGGATAAGGCGCACCGCCAACCGCGCCCACCCTCGCGCAAATCCCGCGCAAGGAGTGTGGCACACTCTCTCTTCTCTCACTCACACAAGATATAGTTTTCCCGAGGGGTAGGCCACGCCATGGTTATGGTTGTGCAGCCTTAGAAAATGCCCGGAAGTAGGCGGTGATGGCCGCCAGTGTCGCATCATCGTACTGCGGATTGGCGGGCATCTGCGTCTGGGGATTTTGTGACGACGGCGTACGAATGTAAGTGGTGAAATCCTTGGGTGAAGCGGCCGCGAATGCCGCTAGCATTTCCCAGGAGCGGCCTGCTTTCTGTCCCCCCTCGCCTCGCGAATCATGGCAGCGGAAACAATTTTGACTCGCGATGCGAAAGCCATCCTGCACGTCGCGATCGCCGGCATTCGGCCCGTTCGGAGCAATCACCCCAGACCGCCTTTTCCTCGCGGATTTCGAGCCGCACAACCCCCCAAGGAATCTGCGCCTCGTCGGCATGGGCGAGAACCTTGAAGCTGGAAGTGAACTTTGCGTTGGTGATCATGTAGGGACCCATTTCGGAAATATGATCTTCAGCGGCTTTTGGCCAGGCGGAGGGCGGTTCGCCGTTTACCTGGAGGACCAACACGGGATGATGCGCCGCGAGGTAATCAAGGGGATAGTTTGCGCGATAGCCGTCATCACAGATGGCGACAACCATGGCCGAAGCGGAGGACGCGGCTAAGCGCCGGATAAGATCTTCGAGCTTCACGCCTCGGACCCTAATGGGCCTCGAGAAATTGGGGTCGCCTGTTATGGTGAGATTCACTTGCGGCATGGCGAGAAGTTCGTCGCGAGTGATGAAGCGCGTCGATTCAGGCGGCTGCCCCAGAAGCTCGCCGCTCAACTCGAGATCAGAAGCACCCTGCCTCTTTTCACGCAATACCGGCGAGTTCTGCGCGATGGCGAACGCGGCGCAAATCAAGATGAGGATCAGAGCTCCGGTCCAAGAGGGCCGCATATCTCATCGTAGCGGAGAGCTTTGTTTCTGCAAGCAGAAATCGACGCAGTCCTTCGACTCATGCCATAGGCTGCGTGGGCCAAATTCCCGAGTGACGGGCGAGCGGGAAGTTAATCCCCCAAGAGAAGGATTGCTGACTAGTCGGGAGTTGGCTCGCGTTGCACCACAACCAAAAACACCACACCGACAACGGTAAACATTCGGAATGCCTCTTCCTGCCCGTTCCACATTTTCGACTGCCACATCAGAAACCATTCGCCCCCGACATCGAGGAATGCCACCAACCACATCAGCAGGCTCGTCGTCAGCGCAATCACTGCGGTGTCCTGCGCAGCAGCGATTTGCGCCCCGTCCGCACGATACGATTTCAGCAACCGGACCCCAGCCCACCAGCATAAAAGCATAGTGACTGATTCCCAGGCGATGATGCCGATGTAGAAACCCGTATGTACGAGCGGCGAATTGAAGGCGCGCCACATGAGGTGGTTCCCAGGAAAGGTTGAGTCCATCATCAGAACGTGGCGGACAAACTCATAGTTGGAGCCGTAATCCGTGATGTTGTTTAGGACCAGAATCGTGTAGAAAAGTGCGATTGCAAAAACGAGAACCGCTTTGGAAACGCGAAGCGCCATTACATTCCGCGTAGGTTGTTGCACGCGGGGATTATATCTCTCGGGGACTTACTGCGAACTTTCTGACAAGATATGGGGGACGAAATATAAATATGGGGACTGTCCCAGGTCTTTGAGCGCCCAGCCGCCGTGTTTTTGCGCACTTGCTACTTCGTCACCACCAGCCCTGTAGTTGAGTCCAGCAATCCGTCTGTGTTCGGCGATGCCCACGGAGAGCCGGGCAGCGGCGTCAACTCACCAGTCGATTGATTGACCGAAAATCCAAGGATCGCGGCCTGCGCACTGTCACCGCAGATGGTGTTTCCGTTCGTAGTGCCGAGCGCATAGACAAATTTTCCGGAGGGATCGGCCCGCACCAGGTCTCCACAATTCAGAAATGATCCAGTCGTCTTCAGAGTTGTCGGATTGAAAGTGGTGAGATTGCCGAAGGGCATCGAAAGCGCCTCTCTGACGTTCTGGTAGAGATACCACCACCGGTTCAGTGGATCGACCGCCATCGAAACTGTCCCCGGAGTGCAATATGGACACGTAGCCGGTACAACCAGAGCCCGCGGTCATGCTCAGGCACACCACGAGCGAACAAATAACCGAGTGGGAACAATTTATGGAGGGCACCTCAACTGAGCGGCGTTTCTTAGTTGCGCCTGTCGAAGAACATTGCCGGGAGCCGCATCCAGCCTCAGAGTGTGGAATGAGTAACCCTCGATCCCGAAGCGACACTATTAATCAATAGCGGCCGGATGAACTCCTGCGCTTGATGGCCTGAACCTGGAGACAGTCGGAGACGTTTCGGTTCTTCGGTTCTTCCCCGACTAGCCATTCATTGCAGCTTTGACGTGACCAGTCGCAGGGTATCCGGCGAAAGGTGGCGGGCCGGATCGACGTGGGCGCTATGGGCCAACATGCTGAACTCGTCTCGGGTATAGCAGCCGAATTGAAATCCGGCGGGAGGAGCGCTCCTGGTGGCAATCTTCTCGCCGGTCTTGAGATCGTATTCGTCGAAGCGAAAAGTGATGTGCGGACGTTCATTCGCGAAATGGTAGATGTCCGCTGTAATTCCAGGGCCGAACATCCATTCGTTGTGATGCCGCGTCTCGGTATCGAGTGGCGCTTCAATGACCTTGATATCAAGGTCCTGGTTTCCGCTCTCCGCGATCGTCGCGATCGCCGTCTGCGGCGGCTGGTTCGAGTGCAGCATGATATAAGCGACGCCGTTTCCTGCCGCCATCGGACTTGCGAAGGTCCATCCGCCTCCGCCGGGCGGCAACGGCATCTCGACGCTCCTCACGAGCCGGTCGTTTTCATCCAGAATCGCGAAACCATATTTCCGATTTTCTGGAAGCCCGTAATCCTTTAAGAGACTGCCGGCGATGATGGTTCTTCCTGAAGGCAGGACTGCCATCCACGACGGCTGAATCGGAATTGTCACCGGATTTTGCGACAGCAGATTGCCTTGGCCGTCAAAGTGATACATCGCGAGGTGTAAGCCCCGATCGGCAGCGGAATAAGCCTGCGAGATGACATTCAGGCCGGAAGCTGCAGGCGCAAGCACCCCCGGAAATACATCTGCGGGCAGGCTAAACAGCAAAGTCGAACCGTCCTGCGAGACGCGCATCACCGACGTCAAACGTCCGCCACCCGGACGCCGATACACCTGCCCGTCCACCCCGCATGACAGCGAGCCCCCATACCCGTCGTTCAGCGATGCGCCTTGAACGACTACATCGCTGACGACCTGTGCGGTGCTTACTGGCGGGCAGGCCTGCTGCTGGGCGTGAATTTTGTTGAGGAGCACAACGCTGGCGAGAAGAAAGAAAATCGTAAACCGACCCGGCATGACATCCTCCGGTCATTGCGCGCAGTCATTCTACCTGAGATTCCTGGGCCAAAAGAAGCTGTCATGAGGTCACGGTCGAAGGCCCCAATCCGCCGTGCCAAGGTGTATCCTGTTCCACGCCATGCGCATTCCATTCTTGATTGCGGTCGCCCTTCTCGCCCTGTCCTCCCCATTGTTCGGCCAACAACAATCCACCGCCAAGCCCGAAGACACCGAGGTCTGGCAGCCCGAGCCGAAGGTGGTCACTCCGGGCAAAACCTGCGACGCTGCGCCCTCCGACTCGGTCATTCTTTTCGACGGCAAGAATCTTGACGAATGGGTCTCCGCCCAGGACCGCTCCGCTCCCGCGAAGTGGACCGTCGCCGACGGCATCATGACGGTCAACAAGACCGCGGGAAATATCGAGACCAAGCGCACCTTCAAGAATTACCAGCTTCACATCGAGTGGAGAATTCCCGAGAACGTCACCGGCTCCGGCCAGGCCCGCGGTAACAGCGGAGTCTTTCTCGCTTCCACCGGCCCCGGCGACGCGGGATATGAGTTGCAGGTCCTCGACAACTACAACAACAAGACCTACGTGAACGGGCAAGCCGGAAGCATCTACAAGCAGGCGATCCCGCTGGCCAACCCGAACCGCAAGCCGGGAGAATGGCAGAGCTACGACGTCGCCTGGACCGCGCCGGTTTTCAATGAGGACGGTTCCGTAAAGTCGCCGGCCTATGTGACCGTCTTTTTCAACGGAATCCTGGTACAAAACCACTTCCAACTGACAGGCGAGACCCGGTACATCGGCAAGCCGTTCTACAAGAAGTTCGACGGAGCGCCGATCAAGCTCCAGGCCCACGGCGATCCCAGCCCGCCCATCAGCTTCCGCAACATCTGGGTGCGGGAATTGGACTAACCGCGTGAACGCGCGCAACCTTCGGACCGCAGTTCGATTAAAAAATCCGATTTGCCGGACTCATTCCACGCCAAAAAACGGCGAAAAATGGGCATTAAACTAAAGGCTCCAAGCGGCGAAAATGTGCAAATCTCAAATTCGCGCGCAGCGTCACCGGCTTCGGTTTCGGCATATGTTAACGCGATGTAAATTGCATAACTGGTTACTACTCTTGGATTTATGCGGAAAATTCGTTAGTTCCCTCATCTGGGCGAGGGCTATTTGCTGAAATAGAGTCAGCCAGCATTTTTCAATTCCACAAGATTTTCCACAGAAGAGGGTGCGACTTTGCGCCTGATGCAAACCTAAGCCTCTACAGGACTTACTACTTCCCCTATACAGGAATTCCTGTAGACGAAAAAATCACTCCTCGCCGGCAATTCCGCCTTCGGCCAGTGACTCAAAACGGGTGCAGTGCTTCAGGAATGCCATTCGCACCTTTCCGATCGGACCGTTGCGCTGCTTGGCAATAATGATCTCGGCGCGGCCCTGCAATTCGGGATCGTCCTGCTTGTAGACCTCTTCCCGAAAGATAAACATGACGAGATCGGCGTCCTGTTCGATTGATCCCGACTCACGCAAATCGGCGAGCTGCGGACGGTGATCTCCGCCGCGGCTTTCCGGCGCGCGGCTCAACTGCGAGAGCGCGATCACGGGAACCTTCAACTCTTTCGCCAGCGCCTTCAGTCCGCGCGAGATCGCCGACACTTCCTGCGTGCGGTTTTCAAATCGCTTGCCTCCGCCCGACATGAGCTGCAAATAATCCACCACGATCAGGTCGAGTTTCCCGCCCTGTGCCTGCTTCAAACGCCGCGCCTTGGCTCGCATCTCGCTCAAGGAAATTCCCGGTGTGTCGTCGATGAAAATCGGGGCGTGCGCCAGCTGCTCCATCGCGCGGACAACTTTCTTCGTGTCGTCCTGCCAGAGCGATCCGGTGCGCATCTTGTGCGCGTCCACCTGCGCCGTCGAACACAAAAGCCTCAGCAGCAGCGCTTCCCGGGACATTTCGAGCGAAAACACTCCCACGACGCCCTGGTCCTGGATGGCGGCATTCTCAGCGATATTCATCACAAAGGCGGTCTTGCCCATCGAGGGGCGGGCGGCAATGATGACCAGATCGGACTTCTGCATGCCCGAGGTCATCTCATCGAGATCGGTGTAGTGCGTCGCCAGTCCAGTGATGCGCTGGCCGCGTTGCAGCAAGGCGTCGACCGAACCGAAGGTTTCGCGGACAATCTCCTGCACGCCCATGAAACCGCGCCCGATGCGCTTTTCGGAGAGCTGGAAAATCGCCGCTTCAGTGTCGCTGAGCACATCTTCCGCTGCGTCCGATTGATCGCTCGCCCGCGCGATGGCCGTCGTCGCCGCGGAAATCACGCCCCGCAGCAGCGCCTTGTCGCGGACAATCTTGACGTAATGCTCGATGCTCGGCCGGTCGGGGACGCCTTCAACCAGGCTCGAAACATAGGCCACGTCGCCGATCGGCTGAAGGTCCTTGTGCCGGTCGAGTTCTTCGATCAGCGTGATCATGTCGATCGGGCGTGAAGATTCCGCTAAATCGACCATGCGCGAATAGATCCGGCGGTGCGAGTCGAGCGAAAAATCCTCGATGCGCAAATGCTCCGCCGCCTGGTTGTAGGCGAAGTTGTCGAGCAGGATCGCGCCGAGAATCGACCGCTCGGCTTCCACGTTTGCCGGAAGAGCGCTGATGCTGTAGTCCGAAGTGGCCAAAAAAGGTTCTCTCAATAAAATTTGTTGTGGCGAATTGAACATTAACTCCACGAGGCTTGTGAATGCTCAGCGCATGCTCTGGAAAACTTAGGCATCAACGAAAATAATGTCGAAATGAGCGCGTGACTTTCTCTCGGTTTTAGTCTAGGCGAATAAAAGACGAAATTTCAAGCGCCTTTGATTTTCTGCGAAGATCCGCGTGAATCCGCGGCGAGGAAGTTTTTCGGCGGACAGTCGTACACGAGTCAGAAGGCCACTCAAAAGAGCGGCTGTCAGTGGCCGGAGAACAAAAGAATTCCAAGCGAAAGCAGGGTCAGCCCCTCGATGAAGATTGCATAGATCGTCAGTTTCTTGGGGCGAGGAAACCAGGCGAACAAGCGGCTCGCGGCCAATCCCAGAAAAACCAGCGGCGATGCAAACAGCCGGAATAGACACGCCCAGCCAAGAACAGAGTTGCCCTGACCTATTGCCGGAATGGCAATGATCGCGGCCGAAAGCGGAGCGGTCAGACTGACTCCAACAAGCACTTTCGCATAGGTGGTGTAAGCAGCCTGGGATTTCGCGATGACCAGCACAAGAAAGAAGGTCATCACCAGGAGCATCCCGACGACGAGCAACTCCAGCATCAGGTCTCCGCCGGCCCACATTCCGCTGTAAGCCGCGGCATCGGCCGCATGCGTGACATAGGCCACATGACGCGCAAACACGAGAGCGGCAGAGATGGCCAGCACGATCAGATAACCGAGGCCCACCAGGGTCAATTGCGTGTTCCAGGAAATCCGCCGCACCAGCACATTTTATCGGCGTTTCGCAATCGCATTGCGATGACCGAGGTAACCGCGCGAACGAAACCTTCCGGTTACGCCGGCCAAGAAGTTAAGGGAAAAGAAGGCTAAAAAATCGAATGCGGTCTGGGGCCAGCCACCCCAGACCGCATTGGCCGTGGATTCCTGCGCTGCCTTGTCACCGCGCTAGCGGCACAGTGACCTGCTTCAGGCTCGCAACGCTCCGAAGAGTGCCGCGCTGTTCTGAAGCCTGTTGTCGATTCGCAATCTTGCGATTACGCTTCGCAACCACTGCGATAAGCCAACCGCGCCTTCTGCTCCGAAAAGCAGAACGGGGAAAAAGGCCGCAACGCCCCGGGCAACCAGCCGCGCTGACGCGCTTTTCTGGATGAATCCCCGCGGCGGTTCTCTCGCGAAAACCGCCGTCTGCCGCTGGCTCTGCCGCAATTTATCCGGCAAGCTCAGGAACTCTCACGTTTCGCTGGAGACACTTTCGTCTACTTCACCGGACGCCGCAACATAAAAACTCGCGCCGCTTGTGAAGAAGCTGTGGACGATGTGTCTTCCCTGTGGAAGTTCGAGGAAAACCAATCCTGAAATTCTCGGCGCATCCTTATCGCGAAGCTTTTTCAATGACTTAGACACAGTGAAAGGAACCGGCGGCAGCCCCGTCGAACCGCCGCAACCCCGCTCAAACTTCTTTGCTATGTGTTGTTTGGCGCATGAAATATGGCTGAAATCTTGACAATCCTGAGACAACCGCAACTTTTGCGTTTGCTATAAAACCTACAACTGGCGGCCTGTTTCGCCGGACGGAGGAAACTGTGGCTTGGGGAAAAACTTTTCGCGCTCTCGCGCTGATTTTGACGATAACCGTCTTTGCGGCAATCAATTTTGCGTTCGCCGCGGATGAATTGACTGGCAACACGTCGCCCGCGACGGTCCATGCCAGTGCGCAAACTAACTGGCCGATGTTCAAGGACATTCCGTCGCATGTCGGCGTGAACGCCGCCGAAACTACCATCAGCAAAAGCAACGCCAAATCCCTGACGCTGGCATGGCAGGGACAAATGGGCGACCTCGTTGAATCATCTTCGCCTGCGGTGGTCAATGGCGTCGTCTATGTCGGCTCGTTCGACGGAAAACTTTACGCCTTCAACGCCAACGGATGCCCTTCCAACTTCTGCCAGCCGCTATGGAGCGGCGCAACTGGTAATGACATCACTTCGTCGCCCGCGGTCGCTAATGGCGTGGTCTACATCGGGTCCGCCGACCATAAGCTCTACGCCTTCAACGCCAAGGGCTGCGGCAAGTCCGCATGCACCCCGCTTTGGACCGGGTCCACCGGGCAGGGGATCATCGACAGCTCGCCGCTGGTAGTGAACGGCGTAGTCTACGTCGGATCGTTCGACAAGAAGCTCTACGCCTTCAGCGCCAAAGGATGCGGGGCGCGCACCTGCAATCCGCTGTGGACCGCTACGACAGGAGCCCAGATCACATCGTCGCCGGCGTTTGCCAACGGCATTATCTATGTCGGGTCGCAGGACGGCAAGCTCTACGCGTTCACCGCGTCAGGCTGTGGCTCAGCTTCGTGCTCTCCGCTTTGGACGGCGCAGGCCGGAAGCTCGATCATTCAATCCAGCGCCGCGATCGCCAATGGCGTGGTTTACATCGGCTCCTTCGACGGCAATCTTTTCGCCTTCGCCGCCGCAGGCTGCGGACAATCCACTTGCCAGCCGCTTTGGCAAGGCGCGACCGGCCCGTTTATCTCATCGTCTCCGTCGGTCGCCAATGGAGTTGTCTATGTGGGAGACGGCGATGCCCAGTTCTGGGCCTTCAAAGCTTCGGGATGCGGATCGGCAATCTGCTCGGCTCTGTGGAGCGGCGGCGCGGTGGGCGAACAAGCCGCGATAATATCTTCGCCCGCGATCGCTAATGGACTCGTCTATGTCGGCGAGAACAACGGCATGGTCATGGTCTTCAATGCCAGCGGATGCGGCCAGTCCTTCTGCCTGCCGCTCAATCAACTTCTGACCAACAACGAGCAAATCGTTTCGTCGTCGCCGGCCGTGGTCAATGGTTCGGTGTACGTCGGCAGCGCCGACCAGTCCGTGGCCCCAATCGGCCGCCTCTACGTCTACAAACTGTCGAACTGAATTACGGTTTGTGTAGAAGAGGACGCCATCGTCCGCCTCGAGCCGGGTGCCCCATTTCTCGCGCGGTGTTTGCGCGAGAAGTGGGGATTCTTGTTTGAAAAATCGATAGATGTCCGCACTGGATCAGTAGTTTTTCTCCCGCTGTGAAGTGTTGAACTTCTGCGTATACTCGATGGGCTCTTCAGGTAACCAAGAATGACGACATTCCGTCTGGCTCTTTTTCTGACGCTGGTATCCGCGATTTTCGCCGTCGGCGCAAATGCGCAAAGCTCAGCACCAACAGGGACGGCGCCCGCGGCAACCGCGAAACCGTTCGACATCAATGCGGCCGTGAATTTCTATCTGGCGAAAATGCCGGTCGCGGAACGCGCCCGCTCGAACGCTTATTTCGAGGGTGGATACTGGCTCCAACTGTGGGACTTCCTCGCCAGCGTCTTCGTCATGTGGCTGCTGCTGCATTTCCGCTGGTCGGCGCGCATGCGAGATTTGGCCGAACGGTTTACGCACGTTCGTCCTTTGCAAACCGCGCTCTACTGGGTGCTGTTTATCGTTGTGGTGTCAGTGCTCACATTCCCGCTTACGGTCTATGAAAGTTACGTGCGGGAGCATGCCTACGGCCTGCTGAACCAGAGCTTTGGCCCGTGGTTCCGCGACCAGCTTACCTCGCTGGCGGTGACGGTAGTTCTGGGCGGGCTGCTGATCGTTCCTCTGTTCGAGCTGGTGCGCAGGCTCGGCCAGCGATGGTGGGTTTGGGGCGCAGTGCTGATGATCCTATTTTTCGCGTTTGTCAGCCTCATCGCTCCGGTCTATCTTGCTCCGCTTTTCAACACCTACAAGAAACTCGAAGACCCGCGCATCAAGAATCCCATTCTCAGCATGGCGCGCGCGAATGGAATTCCAGCGACCGACGTGTATGAATTTGATGCATCGCGGCAATCCAACCGCGTAAGCGCCAACGTCAGCGGCTTTGCCAGCACTTTACGCATTTCATTGAATGACAACCTGCTGAACCGCTGCACGCTGCCCGAGATCGAAACCACCATGGGCCACGAAATGGGCCACTACGTCCTCAATCACGCCTACAAGGGCCTGGTCATGTTCGGCGTGGTCATCGTGATTGGCTTCGCGTTTCTCGATTGGGCGCTCGCCTTTTCTCTTGCGCGCTGGGGCGAGCATTGGGGCATACGGGATATCAGGGATGTGGCAGTGTTGCCACTCGCGTTTCTGATCTTTTCCCTCTTTTTTTTCCTGACCACGCCGGTGTTCAACACCATCACACGCACCATGGAGTTCGAGGCCGACATGTACGGGCTGAACGCCGCGCGCCAGCCCGACGGCGAAGCCAATGTGGACTTACTTCTGGGCGAGTACCGGAAGATGGATCCCGGGCCGGTAGAGGAGTTCCTGTTCTACGACCATCCCAGCGGCCGCACGCGGATTACGGCAGCGATGCGGTGGAAAGCGGAGAACCTGGAGACGGCGAACGCAGAAGAAATGGCGCGGCAGGTGTTCAAGCCGGAGTAGGGCGGCTGAGAGTGGCCAGTTACTGAATACTGTCGCGCTTAGCGAGATTGTGACGCACACATAGAATCTGGATATTTGCCGGGTCCTTTGACGTGCCCCCTCTTGAATAGGGGATGATGTGATCGAAATGAAGACCAGTCTTGGCGCCACAGGACGGATGAACACATTGGCCTTTATCGCGCTTCCATACTTCCAACTTAACCCAACTCGGAATTAGACGGTCGTCTTCAGGTAGCTCCCGAGTTGCAGCCACGTGACTCGCCTCTAAATCACCTATTAGGTGCAGCCTGAACTTGAAAACGTTTCGCGAGTCCGCCTGTTCTATCCAGCTATCGATAAGCTCGAACAAACCGTTGTACACCCAAATGCCAACGCGAATCTTTTCAAACACCCGAACCTTCTCAGCAGGCGAACCCCCGTTCTTAAAGTCGGTTGCGGCTTTGGCGAACAACCCATTCTGGGTGAGAAGCCCGTTGCGATGGCGTTCGGGCTGGTCGTACTCCTTAGGATTGTCGATGCCTTCGGTGCGCGCGATATCGTGGCCTTCATATATCAAGACTTGGCCATTGCTTTCAATGCTGTCGGCGTAAGGCGCTCCGGGTCGAATACTCATCAAGATGACGCTTTCACGCCCGTGGAGGCGGAAATTCATTCCGCGCTGCAGACTCGCTCCAATCGCCGAGCACATTTCCGCGTGCGAAATTACGTCTCCCGGCGCGAATGGGATCGACATTCCTAATCTGTCTCCTATGAAACTACACCCATCTTCTTGCCGACTTTGCCCAGCACCTCGAGCGCGCTAGTCAACTCCTCTTTCGTATGCGTCGCCGTCATGATCGTGCGGATGCGCGCTTTCCCCTCCGGCACAGTCGGAAACGCGATGCCGGTGCCGAGCACGCCTTCCTTGAACAGCTCGCGCGAGAAATCCATGGTCAGTTTGCCATCGCCGATGATGATGGGAGTGATCGGCGTTTCGCTGGCCGGTGTGCTCCTGCCGCCGATGTCGAAGCCGAGCAGGCCGAGTTCCTTCTTCCAGAAGCGGGTGTTCTCCCAGAGTTTTTCCATGCGCTCGGGTTCGTTTTCCAGAACCTCGAAGGCCGCTATGCATGTTGCCGCTACTGACGGCGGATGCGATGTCGAGAACAGAAATGGCCGCGCGCAGTGATAGAGAAAGTCGATGAGGTCGCGGGTGCCGCAGACGTATCCACCCAGTGCGCCGATTGCTTTCGACAAAGTTCCAACCTGAATATCCACGCGGCCGTGCTGATTGAAATGATCGATGGTCCCGCGTCCGTTGCGGCCGAGCACGCCGGAGGCATGGGCATCATCCACCATCATGATCGCGCCGTATTTTTCGGCAAGATCGCAAAGCGCGGGCAACGGACCGATATCGCCGTCCATGGAGAAGACACCGTCGGTGATCAGCAGCTTCTTGCCGGGCACGTCCTTCACGCTGGCCAGTTGCTCCTCGGCGTGCGCGATGTCTTTGTGGCGGAAGACCAGAATCTTCGCCTTCGAGAGGCGCGCGCCGTCGATGATCGAAGCATGATTCAGCGCGTCGGAGATGATGAAATCGTCCTTGCCCAGGATTGCCGAAACGGTCCCTGCGTTCGCCGCGAACCCCGACTGGAAGACCACGCAGGCCTCGCCATTCTTGAAGCGCGCGATCTTCTCTTCCAGTTCCATGTGGATCTTCATCGTGCCCGCGATGGTGCGAACCGCGCCCGATCCCACGCCGTATTTGCGCGTCGCCTCCAGCGCCGCCTCGCGCAGCTTGGGATGCGTGGTTAGTCCCAGATAATTGTTCGAGGCAAGATTGATGACTTTCTTGCCGTCGAATGTGCACACCGCAGCCTGCTCGTCATCGAGCACGCGCAGTTTGAAGTGCGTGCCCTTGGCCTTAAGTTCGTTGAGCTGGTCGGTGAGATAAGAGAGAGGATTGGTGCGGGTTGCAGTAGTCATAGCAAGACCTTTCGCCACGGATCAGCACGGATTCCCACGGGTAAAACAGATACGAGTCTAATACTCAGGCAGACACTGATCTGACTCGACCAACACGGATTATCCGTGCCAATCCGTGAAGATCCGTGGCCAAGGTGTTACTTCACGCCGTCTGGATAAACCAAAATCTTGCTGGCCTCGCCTGTCTTCAGCCGCTCCATCGCCTTGCCGAAATCTTTCATTGAGATGCGGTCGGTGATAACCGGGTGCAGGTTCAGTTTTCCTGCCTTCAGCAGGGCCGTCATCTGATACCACGTTTGGTACATGCGCCGCCCGTTGATGCCCTGAATCGTGATGCCCTTGAAAATGATGTCCTCGGAGAAGTTCAGCGAGATCGGCTTCGACGTCAGCCCGAGCAGCGAAATCCTTCCCCCGCGCCGCACAATGTCGAACGCGGTACGGATCGAATCGGGATGACCGGCCATTTCCAGCACCACATCCACGCCCAGGCCGCCGGTCTTCTCCATCACGATGTCGTGAACATTTTCCTTCGCCGGATTGAGCACATAATCGGCCTGCATTTCTCGGGCGATTCTTGCGCGGTGCTCGTTGACTTCGATGGCGAAGACTGAAGTTGCGCCCACGGCTTTGGCGACAGCAATCGAAAACAGCCCAATCGGTCCGCAGCCTGTCACGGCAACGGTCTTCGCCGCAATCTCTCCCGCGAGCACCGTATGGACCGCATTCCCCAGGGGATCCAGAATCGACGCGTACTCCTGCGGAATTGCCGGATCGAGCTTCCAGATGTTCGTCTCGGGAATGACGACGTATTCCGCAAATGCACCGTTCGCGTCCACTCCGATGATCTTTACGTTCTGGCAGATGTGCGCCTCGCCGGTGCGGCATTGCAGGCATTTGCCGCAGGCGACATGCATCTCGGCCGAAACAAAGTCGCCTTCTTTCACGCTGGTAACTTCGTCGCCGAACGCGGCCACTTCTCCGCAGAATTCGTGCCCGGGAATCAGCGGAGGCTTTATACGGTTCTGCGCCCAGCGGTCCCAGTTATAAATGTGCAGGTCGGTGCCGCAGATCGAGGCCATCTTCACCTTCACCAACACGTCGCCGCGCCCGAACGCGGGAATCTTCACCTCGCGCACGTCCGCGCCCGGCGCTGCCTCCGCCTTCACCACCGCAAGCATTGTTCCCTGTCCAGGTGCCCCAACCATAAATTTCACCTACGAATTCGATGCGAAAAAACACTCCAGCACAAAACGTACGATTTTAGCACCGCACAAACGCACAAACCCCATCTTCCGCAGTAGCATCGAAGTCATATGAGAGTCGACCTCAGCCTGCGCCTGAAGCTCGCCGCGCTTTCTCTGATCCTCTTCAGTTGCGCGGCCGCGCTGGCCTCCAGCTTTCCGGTCCACTATAAAGAAGGATTGCTCCACGGATTTCTCCTTCTCAGCACCACAGAAGGAACTCCGCTCGCCGCCGGAGACGTCACGCAACTTGCGCAGGGCGACAAAGTCACCATGCACATGGTCTTTCATTTCAAAGACGGCTCACTACAAGACGAGACCACGGTCTTTTCGCAACGCAATACCTTTTCCCTGATCAGCTATCACTTGATCCAGAAAGGCCCGACGTTTCCGCATTCGACCGAGATGACGGTCGCCCCGTCGACAGGCCAGGTCACGGTCCGCTACACCGACGACAAGGGAGAAGAGAAGGTCGAAAGCGAAAAGATGAAGCTGCCTCCGGACCTTGCCAACGGGTTGATTCCAACCCTACTGAAGAACCTTCCTGTTGGTACCACACCGCCCGCGATGTCGATGGTAGTAGCAACTCCGAAGCCTCGAGTCGTCAAGCTCTCGTTTAATTCGGAAGGAGCGCAGCCGTTCTCGCTCGCCGGCGCCAGCCGTGAGGCCACGCACTACGTGGCCAAAGTGGAAATCGGTGGCGTCGCTGGAGTGGTCGCGCCCCTGGTCGGCAAGCAACCGCCCGATGCGCACATCTGGATCCTCGGCGGAGAAGCCCCGACGTTCGTCAAATCGGAAACCTCGTCTTATATGGGAGGACCGGTGTGGCGAATGGAGATGCTTTCGCCCACGTGGCCGAAATCAGCGAAGACCGAGGCGAAAAAACAGCCAGAAGAGAAACAATAGTGGAAGAGCGGCCCTTCCGCGCCGCGAAAGCGAAAGGACCGAACCCGGGCTTTAGCCCCCGGAGAACATAACTCTACTTCGCCACCTTCTTAAACTCCTCCGACTTCCCCCGCGGGATGCTTAGCGTCTTCCACTCGTTCGACCGCAGATGCTTGGCCAGAAACACAATCTGCCCGATGTGCTGCGCAAAGTGCGCGATCTGCCGGTTGATGGCCTGCAATACAGTGTGCGGCACTCCGCGGATCGTCACCGTGCGCATCACGTCCTCCGGCTTCAGCGGATCGATGGCCGCAAACGCGCACGTCCATCCCTCTTCCCACCAGGCCATCACTTCCGCGCGGGTCGTGGCAGGAGTTACTTCAAACTCGCGATCACGAAAGCGATGCGGCTTTTCGCCATCGCTGGTAAGAAAATCCGTAAACCGCGATCGCATGTTTCCCGCGAGATGCTTCACCAGGATCGCTACCGAGTTCGCCTCCGGATCGAGCGCCACGAAAAAATCTTCATCCTTCAACTGCGCCATCGCCCCCTCACCCATGCGTTTATGCCCGCGCAACTGCCGCCGCGCTTCCTCCAGATAGTGCCCAGCCACATCACTCATCCTCAATTCCTTTCCCATAACGCCCCACTCCCAAATACTGTCATCCCGGCCCAAGCGCAGCGAAGTAAGAGCGACCTTGCGCTTTGCCGGTGGCGAGCGAAATCAAACCACGTCCGTCCGTCCCGCAGGCGCAATCTCCAATCTTATCTCCAGCCCGCCCACCCATCCCGCCACAACGTTATAGATGATCGCGCCCAGCGCTCCGATGAAAAATCCCATAACGCCATACGCCAGAGGCAGCGTGATCGAAAGCAGAAAAAAGTAGCCGCCCGCGATGGGAGTGCTCTGCCCGATAAGCGATCCGAAACTCATGATCAGCAACCCCACTGGAATAAAGATCAAGCCCATCGCCCCGTATAACATGCCTCCGACCCTCGCCGCCGACAACACACCCACCGATTTCAGAATGTGCATATCCGCCTCCATCCCGTTTTCACTCGTGGCCCAGGTTCTAGCGACTCACCAAATGGCTTATTTGTGCTGAGCTTCACTCCCCTTTTGCAAATCATTGACGATGGCCGTGGCCTCCGCCAGAGTGCACCGATGAAGCCTCTGCGCAAGATACACCGCCGCAATTCTCTGCCCACGCCGGTCCAGTTCCAGCAGCTTCCTCTTCTGTTCCTCCGCCGGCAGATACTGCAGGTTCACAAAGTCCGTCTTCACCACCACTTTGGGCAGAATCTCCACCCGGTCCCGCAGCGCGTCCAGAAACGCTCCCGCCCCCGGCACGACCGCCCATCTGAGTCGCAGGAACGGCGGCACCTGCATCAGCGCTGGATAATCCCGGTACAGCGTCGTCGAACTCCCGTACCAGTGCTTTTCCGTAGCGCCCGACCGGGAACCTTCCGCGTCGAGCGCTGCCGCGATCGGCGCTGGGTCCGTCGTCAATTCCAACTCAACCCACCGAAGAATCTGGGTTTCCGTTCTGTTCTGCGTCGAACTGTCCGGGACGGTCAAATGCTCGCTCACCGGCCGCGCCGAGCGAAACTCCGAGTACGCCAGAAAAAGCACGGTGGGATCATCCCCGCTGAGCCCCTCATTCAAATAAGAACGAAAATGAATGAACAGCCCCTCGTCACCCTGGCGCACCAGCCAATTCTGCGGATGAAACCGCGCCGTCACGAAACGCCGCAGAGCCAGCAGCAGCAGCAGAATCGCTCCCGCGATGTAATACGAAGCCTTTCGCGCCGGCCACCTGTAATAAAGAATGGCCGCGCAGCCGCCGAGCGTGATAAGCACAAACAGCACGGCGTGAAGCCGCGAAGCACGGTACAGCACATCGCGCCCGGTTTCAGGAACATCCACCGCCCGCATCAGTTGCATAGTCCGAACTTATCCGGACGGAGCGCCAAGATGAAGTGCCGACTCAGATGCAAGCTCTATCGCCAGGCCCCAGCCGCGAAGCGGCGAAAGAAAATACGCTATGCGAAGAGGGAAAATAGGTGGTCTCCCAATTGCTTTAGGACACTGCTGAAAAATGTCATCCCGGCCGAAGCGCAGTACAGCAAGCGAAGTGGAGGGACCTTGTGTTCTATTCCGCTTTCACTGTGGATGAACCGGTCCCCAACCTCCCCCTCCAGGCGTCTCAATCCTGATCCGCTCCCCCGCGCTCAACCGCGCACTGAATTTCCCCGGCATCACCTCGACCGATCCGTCCCGGTGAATCAATGAGGCGGTTCCCGCCGCACCCTCCGCCCCGCCGTTTAATCCCCAGGGCCCACGCTGCCGTCGATCGGCCAGCAAAGTCACGTTGCAATCAGCCTGCACCTCAATCTCGCGCACAATTCCATCGCCTCCACGAAATTTCCCGGCGCCGCCGCTTCCGGATCGCAGCGAATACTCTCTTACTCTTAGCGGATACGCATATTCCAGCGCCTCCGCTGGACTATTCAACGAATTTGTCATGTGCGTATGGACGCCCGAAACACCGTCCCGCCCAGGCCGCGCTCCCATTCCGCCGGCAATCGTTTCGTAGTAGGTAAACGGCCCGCCAGTGCGGGGATCGATTCCACCAATCGTAAGATTGTTCATCGTCCCCGAGGCCGCTGCTGGAATTCTCTCGGGCACGGCCTGGGACAGCGACCGCAACAACACATCCACAATCCGCTGCGACGTCTCCACGTTCCCACCCGCCACGGCCGCTGGAGGCTGTGCATTCACAATCGTCCCCTCCGGCGCGATGACCCGGATGGGCCGCATCAACCCCGCTGTCGCCGGCACATCGTCGGCCAGCAGACACCGAAAAACGTAAAAGCAGGCCGAGTATGTAATCGCCTCGACCGCATTCACGCTCCCTGCCGCCTGCGGATCGCTGCCCGTAAAATTCAGCGTAACGACGTGGCGCTTCTGCCTGCGACTGCGTGTAGCCCCTTGTTCGCGGAATCCGATGCGCACCGCGTCCTCGATGCAGACCGTAACCGCAATCCTGATCGGCTGGTCTGAAATTCCATCCCCATCCAGATAGTCCTCGGCAGAATATTCGCCCGCAGGTACACCCTCCAGAAACCCCCGCATCAACTCCTCGGAGTAGTCGAGCAACTCCGCCGCCGCGCCCCGCGCGCGTTGCACGCCATACCGCGCGCAAACCTCCCTTAGCCGTTCCGCTCCCGTATGACAGGCCGCGATCTGCGCTCCAATATCTCCCTCGCGCTCCCCCGGCGTGCGCACGTTGTTCAGCAGCATTGCCAGCAGGTCGTGGTTCATCGTTCCCGCCGTCATCAACTTCACCGGAGGAATTCTCACGCCCTCCTGATAGATCTCCCGGCACAACCCCATCGACCCCGCATAAGCCCCGCCGACATCGGCATGATGCGCCCGCGAAGCGACATAAAAATCCGGATTCACCCCTTTACGTTTCATGTGGCCGGGGCCGCCTCGGCCGCGCGCTCTTGACCTGTTCTTTCGGGTTTCAACATACACCGGCGCCACCATCGTGATGTCGGGCAGATGCGTTCCGCCGCGAAACGGGTCATTCAGCATCACCACATCGCCCGGCCGCATCGGTCCCGCCTCAATCGCCGCCCGCACCGACATTGGCATCGATCCCAGATGCACCGGCATGTGGTCGCCCATCGCGATCACCTCGCCATCGCCGTCAAATACAGCGCAGGAATAATCCCGCCGCTCTTTAATGTTCGGAGAAAACGCTGTCCGCCGCAGCGCCGCGCCCATCTCCTCGGCAATGGAGTGATAGAGGTTCTTGAAGATTTCCAGTTCGATCGGGTCGCGAGTCATGGGGCGAAGTGTACCAGTCGTTGGTCATTAGTCGTTCGTCGTTCGTCGTTGGCAACGCAATGGAAACCGCCGACATATTGTTTCGCGAAACGACCAACGACAAACGACGGGGTCCGTTCAACAAAATTCGCCGTAAGCTATAGATTTCTATTGACACTGCATTCATCATCCCGCAATATCTTGTGCTATAGGACTCGCCTGTACAACAATTAGGGCCGGTCCTTAATTCGAGGGCCCAAAGTCGTAAACCCCTTCAAGGGAAAATCGCACACGGAGGCTCCTTCAATGGCAACCAAGAAGAAGGCAAAAAAGAAGAAACACTAACCGTCTCGCGAGACGATACTCGCATCCGAGTTTTCACCGGCCTCTCCGGAGAAGCACCTCCCGAGAGGCTTTTCCACGCCGGGACCACACGTTCGAATCCTATGGTAGAGACAGCCGCCCTGGGTTCAGGAGAGCAGCTCTGCATTTCCCTGTGAGCCTTTGCACCTCCGTAGTTCCGCTTTCCGATGATTCCCACTTTCAAGCTTCATTGATACATAACAGCGGAATTTTGCGGATTCCCCGCCAGACCTGTGTCACAATAAGCCCACCGAAGCGGCGCGAGCCCGATCCAACATGGCTGCGAGAAAAAAAGGCACGGCGAAAATCCGAACCGACCAGATTCTCATCCCCGATAAACTTTATTTCCGCATCGGAGAAGTCGCGACACTCTGTCATCTTCCCGCCTACGTGCTGCGCTTCTGGGAATCCGAATTTCCCCAACTGAAGCCGGTCAAAAGCAGCACCGGGCAGCGCATGTACCGGAAGCGCGACGTCGAAAGCGTCCTGCGCATCAAGCAGCTTCTCTACGAGCAGGGATTCACCATCTCCGGCGCGCGCCAGCAGCTGCGCACCGAAAATAAATCCGACAAGACCCAGGGAGCCATCCCATTCCCCATGCAGTCGGCCCACGAACTCCAGCACATTCGCCAGGGCCTCCGTGAAATCCTCGACCTGCTCTCCACTCGAAGAACTGGCTGACGGATTGAAGCTGGCGAGAACGCGGAAGGCGATCGCAAGCCACGCTCAGCGCCGGCCCCGGCGGCGCTTTCCATCGACCAACAAAAATCCTCTGTCATCGATCATTTTCTGCACCTTCTCTGCGGCAGTTATAAACGCGGTACTTGACAGCGCGATGGATTCGTAAGATGAATAGCCTTCGCAGAAAAATTTCGGCCAAGAAGATTTCCACACCGCAAAATTTTTCTGCTAGTATGCGGGACTGGTTCTGCTTTCGCAGCTTCGTCTTGACGTTGGGCAGCGGTCAGCGGCAAACATCAGCGCATTCCGCAGTTTGTTGACGGTTCCAGCTATCCATAAAACGCTTTTTTAACAGGTGCTCTTTCCCAGCCGCCAGGGCGCCGCGTGGTGAAAATTTCATTTATGTCAGCTTCAGGCACACCAATCTCCCCCAATCCGTGGGCGCGCATTCTCGATGCGCTGGAAAAGAAGATCAACCGGCATTCGTACGACACCTGGCTGAAACCCACGCGCTATAGCCACTCGAGCGGCGGGATTCTCTTCGTGCGAGTGCCCAACGGCGATTTTCGCCATGCCGGCGAGAAATACGGTGACCTGATCCAGGAAGCGATCGACAATCTTGGCCTCGGCTTTAATGATGTGAAATTCGTGACACCGGAGGATGATCCGGCGGCCACGCCGATGCGTCATGATGGCGGCCTCTCGGCTTCTTCCCCCAGCACGGGCCCGTCGCAATCACGCTTCGATTGGGATGGGGCGGCGCAACTGAATCCGCGCTACACCTTCGACGCATTCGTGATCGGCAGCGGAAACCAATTTGCTCACGCGGCCTGCCAGGCCGTGGCCGAGCGCCCCTCAAAGGCATATAACCCTTTGTTCCTTTACGGCGGCGTCGGCATGGGCAAGACTCACCTCATGCAGGCCATCGGGCACGAGATCAAGCGGCGCATGCCGCAGGCTGCCATCTGCTACGTATCGAGCGAGAAGTTCACCAACGACATGATCAACTCGCTGCGCTACGACAAGATGACCAGCTTCCGGGACAAGTTCCGCGGGGTCGACGTGCTGCTGATCGATGACATCCAGTTTCTCGCCGGCAAGGAACGGACGCAGGAAGAGTTCTTCCATACGTTCAACGCGCTGCACGAGTCGATGAAGCAGATTGTCATCGCCAGCGACCGGTCGCCGAAGGAACTCGCTGAGATCGAGGACCGGCTGCGCAGCCGCTTCGAGTGGGGATTGATCGCCGACATCCAGCCGCCAGACCTGGAGACCAAGGTCGCGATTCTTCAGAAGAAAGCGGAGCAGGAGAAAGTCACGCTGCCGACGGATGTGGCGCTGTATGTGGCGTCGAACATCCGGTCGAACGTGCGCGAACTGGAAGGGGCTTTGATTCGGCTGGTGGCGCATTCCTCGCTCATCGGCGCCGAGATCACGCTTCCCTACGCGCAACAGGTGCTGAAGAACTTCATCGACTCGCAGGCGCGCAAGGTCACGATCGAATCGATTCAGAAGATGGTCGCCGAGCAGTTCGGATTGAGGCTGGTTGAGATCAAAGCCAAGAACAATTCCCGTGCCATCGTGTATCCGCGGCAGATCGCCATGTATCTCGCCAAGCATATGACCGAAGCATCGCTTCCAGAAATCGGGCGGCAGTTCGGCGGCAAGCACCACACGACTGTGCTGCACTCGGTGGAGAAGATTGAAGAAGTCCGGAAGAACGACAAGGATTTGAACAGGCTCATCAATAAGTTGACTGAACAATTAGGCGGATAAACCGCGGCCTGGACTTCGTTTTCCACTTTGCCATACAGTCTTCCTCGTATCCGGCTGTGAATTCGATGTGGAAGTTGTGCAGGGCGCAGCGGAAATCGGAAGTGGCAGCAAGATTTAGGGGTCGATCCGAAACATTGGGGACCGATTTCTAACATCAAGGGTGCGGCTGGAAAGCGGTGACAATACGGGAGTTGGCCGGGATTTCCACTTCTGCGCAACACCTACTGTTACTACTGGTTTTATAGGTTTTGCATTTGATATAAGGTAGTACCAGAAGTCTCGGGAGAATTGCTTTATGCCGGTGGAGGCTGCTGTTGCCGCGGAGATTATGGAGATCACGGTCAGCAAGGTCGAACTGCTGCGGGAATTGACCGCGACGCAAGGTGTGGTCGAGCGCAAGACGACGATTCCAATCCTGTCGAACTATCTGTTTGAAGCTGCGGGCGACCGTCTGTCGCTGACGGCGACCGATCTTGACCTGAGCCTGCGTACTTTCTGCAATGCGAAAGTTAAAAAAGAAGGATCATGCACCATCCCGGCGCGCAAGCTGCATGATTACGTGAAGCTGCTGCCCGACGCCGACATCACCATCAAGCTGCTGGAAAATCACTGGGTCAGCATCCGCTGCGGGCGTTCCAACACGAAGATGGTCGGCATGGCGAAGTCGAACTTCCCCAGCCTGCCGATGTTCCCGACCGCGGGAGTCATCAACATTCCGGCGCAGGTCCTGCGCGGACTGATCGCGCGCACCGGCTTTGCAATTTCGAGTGAAGAGTCTCGCTACACCCTGAATGGCGCGCTCATGTTGCTGAAGCCTGAATCCATCACCATGGTGGCAACGGACGGGCATCGTCTGGCGCACTGCGAACGCAGCGGCGGGAAGTTTGACGGTGTTTCGGGTGAGATGAAGACGCTGGTTCCCAAGAAGGCGATGGATGAACTGAAGTCGCTGCTCGACTCCACCGATGCCGACACAGTCGAGTTTGCGAAAGACGAATCGACCCTTTTCTTCCGCATTGGACCGCGGCTGCTGACTTCTCGCCAGCTTACCGGACAATTCCCTAACTACGAGGCGGTCCTGCCCAAAGACAACAGCAAAGTCGTTCCTCTGAACGCCGACGAGTTGAACGCCGCTATTCTGCGGGTCGCCCAGTTTGCCGACGAGCGCTCGCGCGCGGTGCGGTTGAAACTGGAAAAGGGCGAGGTCAAGATTTCCGCGTCGTCTACGGAAGCCGGCGAGTCGGAGGATTCGCTGGAGGTTTCCTACAACGGCGATGCCATGACCATCGGCTTCAACGCCGCGTACCTGGTGGACTTCCTCAAGGCCGCCGGAAGCAGCGAAGTGCGGCTGGAGTTGAAGGATCCGCAATCAGCCGGGCAACTGCGCCCCGCTGAGGGTGATGATTACAAGTACCGGTATATCGTGATGCCGATGCGGATTTGATCGGGGCTAAAGCCCGGTGTTTTGAATTATCCCTAACGCGGCGCTGAAGCGCCCCTCTTCCACAGTTGCTGACCTGAAAGGCTCTCACTTGGGTGAGGCGTTCGGCTCTTGACCTGCATTCTCGACTGACATACAGTTTCACGCACCCTACTCGGAGGGGGTTCGTATGCTTGACGGATTCAAGAAATTCATCCTGCGCGGAAATGTTGTGGATATGGCCGTAGGTGTTGTGATCGGCGCGGCATTCGCGGGCGTGGTCACAGGACTGACTACGGCTTTTCTGAACCCGCTGATCAAGCTCGCGACCGGCGGCGGCGAAAAGTTTTCGTCGCTACAGTTCGTGATTAATGGTGTCCCGTTCCCTCTGGATAGTTTTATCAACGCCTGCATTTCGTTCGTGTTGATCGCGGCGGCGGTGTATTTCCTCGTAGTCCTACCGGTGAACGCCTTGATCGCGCGCATGCATCGCGGCGAGAAACCACCCGACCCGACGACCAAGAAATGTCCCGAGTGCCTGAGCGAGATTCCCATCGAAGCACGGCGTTGCTCGCACTGCACGCAGCCAGTTCTTGGCAGGGCAGCATAATGAGCCAAAACCCGGGCCACGGATTTGCGCGGATTTCCACGGATACAAACGTGAAAAGAATCCGGGTCAGTCCGTGGCCATGTTCTGGTCCTTCGTCATCAGTCCCACTCGATTGACTCCCGCGTGGTGTGCCAGGTCGATGACTTCGGCCACGTACTGGAAATCCACGTCAGCATCGCCGCGCACGAGCAACCTTTTCCGCGCGAGTTAGATAAATCTGGGCCAGCCGGGTTTCAAGGTCCTCCCACCGCACTTGTTCGTGGTTGATGTTGACCGTGGGCTGCTGCTCTTTTCCCGTCCAGATCACTTGAATGACGACTGTGCGCTCGACCTGGGGCTCAGACTTTGCGTCTGCCGGCGGCTGCGGAATCTGCGCTTCTTCTCCGTGCTTCTGGTCCATCGAGACCACGAGCATGAACATGATGATCAGCGTCAGCAGCACGTCGATCAGCGGGGTGACATTGATTTGAGGCCTGGACGGACCTCCGCCTGCCATTGAGAATGCCATGGATATCTGCTCCTCTGAGGCACGCGCGCGTGTCTGGAGGATCAGACACCCTGGCGGGAGCCAAAGTTCCGTGGCGAGAAACGCAAGGTCCCTCGAATGCGCTCACTATCGCTTCGCTTCAGTCGGGATGACAGAGTAGGAGTCGACAGACTCTCCGGTCACGCCATTTGAGGCGTCGGGGGGAGCGGCGGCGGTTCTTGCGGCGCCACGTTGTCGTCAGGATTAATTCCCGGGGGCGGCGGATACAGCAGCAAGCTCAGCGGCCGGTAGCGCGGGGCAAAGAAGTAGATTGAATAAGCCGGGAAAAATACAATCGCCGGGACTGAAATCAGGGCGACCAGATAGAAGAATACGGCGAAGAGGATGCATCCGGCGACGACGGCGGCGGTGATGGTGAAGACGTTCCAGTCCAATCCCACGTTCTTGCCTACGATGACGGCCAGGATTGCCGCAGCGATTGACGGCAGAGCGACGACGAACAGCACGATGAATGTCGCGATACCGATCACAATTCCGGCGCCGATCGCGAGCACGATCTTCATGCCGATGTACACGGCATAACCGCCTTTTTCGCCCTTCAGCATGGCCAGCAGCCGGCGCCATCCTTCAACGGCGCCGATTCCCTCCAGCGCCATCTGCGGTACGACGAAATCTTTCGTCATGACGTGGACGACGGCGGCGACGATGAAGAACGCTATCAGCACGAAGAAAAGAAGAATTCCCCCGACGATCAAGACCGGCAGATGATCGCTGGGAGACTTGAACCATCCGGCGGCAAAGCCGATTGCCGCTGGGATTCCGACCAGGATCACCATGAGCGCAAGGGTTGCGAACATGATGCCAAGGTTCCAGAGGAAAAATTTCCAGCCGATTCCCTGGCGCCGCGACCAGCTCGCGCGGATATGGCATTCCCTGGCGATGATGCTGTCGAAAAGCACGAACCGCATGACGCTGCTGATATAGGCGAACACGATGAGCAGGACGAGGAAGCTGATTACCGCTACCGTAATCGCCGCCCCAAGAATTGCGGGATCGATATGCGGGAAAGACCCTAGAAAATGGCGGGACGATCCGCCTTGCTGCGGGATATTCGGAATGCTCGTGGGAAAGTTGGCTCCGCCGCTGGAGCCCATTTCGCCCGCGAGCAGGCCGACGAGGGCGAGGCGCGTCCATTGCCAGAAGCGAAAGGGCTGGATCAGTTGCCGCTTGGTGTGCTGAAAGGCGAGCGAGATCGTATCTACGGCGGAAATTGGCAAGGTGCGTCCTCAGGAAGAAGGTACTGCGAATGCAGGGCTGGGGCAAAACAATTCTGGGGCTGGAACACAGGGGCTAATGTCCTAGCTTATTGTGCACGCTATACGCGGCGCTGAAGCGCCGCTCTTCCACGGTAGGCGTAAAGATCTGTGTCTTCTACTCGTAGCGGAGCGCTTCGACGGGATCGAGTTTGGATGCGCGCATCGCCGGCACCAGCCCGCTCAGAACACCGACCACCAGCAGAACCGCCGTCGACAGGAGGACTGTCATCATCGAGATGCGAAGATGGATGTCTGCCTGGCCGGAGTCGTCTTCGAATAGCGGGCCCATCAGGGGCAGAGTTCCCACGCTCCAGGCGATCACGTAGGAGAGAAGCACGCCGATTGCGCCACCGAGCATCATGATCAGCAGTGTCTCGGCGAGAAATTGCAGTTTGATGTGGCGTTTGCGCGCGCCGAGCGCACGCCGAAGCCCGATTTCGCGGATGCGCTCGTCGACCGAGACCAGCATGATGTTCATCACGCCCACGCCGCCAATGCCGAGCGTGAGCGTGCCGATGAAGGTCAGCAGGACTTGCAGGCCGATCGTAAGCGCGTCAATGACGGGACGGAATTCGTCGCGGCCGAACATCTGGAATGCCTTCGGATCCGTCGGTGAGAAATTCTGGCGTGTCGCCACCGCCGCGAGGACCTGTGCCATCGCTTTCTTTTCGAACTGCGGCGCGATCGGCTCGAAGAGCATGACGGCCGCATAGCGAGTGTTCCAGAGATCTCCGGCGGAAGAATAAGGAATCCACGAAGACTCGTCGTCGCTGGAAAAATAATTGCTCAACTGAATTTTGCGCGCCATTACGCCGATCACGGTGAAGCGTACGCCCTGCACCTGCACGGTCTCGCCAACGGCGGGACGTCCGCTGAAGAGTTGTTCCTTGAGGCGTCCACCGAGAAAGATCACGCGGCGGCGTTCGATTTCATCTTCCGCATCAATCCACCGGCCTTCGGATGGGACTTCGTTGCGCATCTCGCCATATTCGGGGCAGACGCCGCGGACTGGGGCCGTGCCGACGAGCCGATCTTCATAGGAGATACCGGGACGCCGCACGGTTTCGAGGCAAACGTGCTTCACCAGCGGAGCGGTGGCCTTGACCATGTCAACGTCGGCCTGTTCGAGTACGACTTTCTTGCCGGCGCGCTGTCCCCCGGGCTGCTCGCTGGTTTGCTGCGGCCAGCAGATGACGACGCTCTTGCCGAATGCGTCGAAACCGTGCACCAGCACGCTGCGAAAGCTGTTGCCGTAAGCGATGAGCAGCGTAACCGTCGCGATTCCCCAGACGATACCGAGCATGGTCAGAAAACTGCGCGTGAGGTTACGCTTCAGCGCGGTCCAGGCTTCGAGGATAATTTCGAAAATCATGAGCATTCGATTGAGTAATTGGAAATTGAGAATTTCGTAATTGAAAACGATCAAGACTGGGAGATTTTCAATTCCCTAATTACTGAATTTCCCAATCACTCAATACCTTTTACCCTCCCGCTTCGTAACGCAGGGCTTCAATAGGGTCGATGGAAGCAGCGCGGCGCGCTGGATAAAGTGCTGCTCCGACCGCGATTATGCCGAGCAGCGATGCCGCTGTGATGCCCGACGTCCAGCTTGGAATCAGTCCCGCGAAGAAGTCCGGCATGGGCAGCATATTCACCAGGGCGCAGAAGCCAAACGCGATTGCCAGGCCGATACCGCCACTCAGGAACGCGATGATCAGCGCTTCGACAAAGAACTGACGCAGAATCGTGTCCGCCGGTGCGCCGATGGCTTTTCGCACTCCAATTTCTCGCGTACGCTCCCGGACAGCGACAAGCATGACATTCATCACGCCGATCCCGCCCAGCAGCAGCGTCACGATGCCAACTGCACCGAGAAAAAATTTCATGCCATCGGTCATGGTTTTGAAAGCTTGCGCTTCCTGCACGGTGTCCCAGATGGGACACGCTTCCTTGTCGTTCGGATCGTAGCGGTGCATCCGCGCAAGCGCGACACGCACTTCGTGCTTGCATGCCTCATGTTGTCCGACCGACTTCGGCGTGACCAGAAGCTGATCGAACGTCGTGTCCGTGCCCGGAGGCTTGTCGGGAAAGTCGCGGCGCATGGCGGCGAAGGGCAGGAAGACCTTGTTGACATCCCAGCCGTCGTAAGAAGAGTCCTGCTTCTTTTTCTTCATCACGCCGATCACCCTGTAAGGGAAATCGTTCAGATAGATCGTGTCGCCGACAGGATCGCGTCCGGGGAAGAGTTGCTTCGCTGCATCCGAACCGAGAAAGGCCACACGCCGGGCTTCGTGCATGTCGTTCCAGTCGTAGTAACGCCCGCTGCCGACATCAAGACTGCGAATGTATGCGAAGGCGGGGTACGAACCGGTCACGGTGAACGAGGCGTTGTTGTAGTTCGAGACGATGCGAACGTCGTTCTGCTCAAGCTCGGGAATGGCGTACTCGCAGTCGGGAGATTCGGACTGTACGACCCCCACGTCGGGGTCGTCCCAGTGGATGACTCGGCCCGCAGCAGTGCCTCCCGCCTGAAGGCTGGTGCGGCCGTGGAAGACGATCATCACATCTTTGCCGAGATTGCGCGCCTGCTCGGCCTGGCCTTTGCGCAATCCTTCACCGGCGGCGACCATCAGCACGATCGAGACGATGCCCCACGCGATTCCGAACATGGTCAGAAATGCGCGAAGCTTGTGCGCCCATAAGGTGCGGATCACGTCGAAAACCAAGTCACGCAATGTCATACGAGTCGTTCCACGAAACGTTGGACGGAGGCGGGCGGAGAACGTCATCCCCCGGATTGCTCAGGAATAGATACGCAACTGACGGGGCATTTGTTGCAGGAAAATCGAGCGAAAGGATACCTGGAGGTCAGAACTTGCCGGGGACGATCTTTTCCATCGTAAACAAGGGCGTTCCAAACAGATCCTGAACGCCATCCACCCGCTGGAAGCCGTGGTTCTCATACAACCGAATCGCGGTATGCAAGAACGGTGTGGTGGTCAGGAAGAGTCGCTGGAAGTTCTGGCCGAAGGCCCAGCGCTCAACCTGCTGAAGCAATCTAGCGCCGACTTTCAAGCCTCTTGCGGCGGGAAGGACGGCCATTCCACGGATATAGATCGACTTCTCCTTGACTACGGCAGCAACCGTGCCCAGCGGATCGAGATCGCGATACGCCAACCAGATTGGGCCCTCGCGCATGCGGGCGAGGACTTGCGCTGCATCGGGAGTCGTCGCCGCGAACCCTCCACGCGTGTAAAGCAGTTCGTACTCAAGGAATGATTGACGCAGAAGCGAGGTGATGGCCGCCGCGTCTTGCTCGACTGCTAGACGAATCTGAATGTCCGGGAGCATTTTATCGCGCTGCATGGTGGGCGCTGTTTCCCGTACGCCTGGTTATGCTTTCAGAGTTGCCGGGCACGCGATTTCCATCCAGCGATCAAACTCCCGCAATGCCAGCTCACATTGCATTTGATGCCGCAGCTTGCGGTCGCGAATCTTCCGGTCGAGCGGAGGGAGCAGGTCGAAAGTGATATTCGCCGGCTGGAAGTTTTTGGGATCGGCGTGGGTGACGTAGTGTGTGAGCGACCCAAAGGCGGAGGCGCGGGGAGCGGCATTCAGCGGCTGGCCATTCGCCAGTTCTGCGGCATGGATTCCTGCAAGTAATCCAGTGGCTATCGATTCGACGTAGCCTTCGACACCGCAGATCTGCCCGGCGAAGAAAACGTTAGGGTGCGCCTTCATGCGTAGCGTCGGCTCCAACAGAGACGGCCCATTGATGTAAGTGTTGCGGTGAATCTGTCCGTAGCGGAGGAAGCGCGCGTTTTCAAGGCCGGGGATCAGGCGAAGCACGCGGGCCTGCTCGCCGAACTTGAGATGATTCTGAAATCCGACCAGATTGTAGGAATCGGCGCGCAGGTTCTCCTGACGTAATTGCACGACCGCATACGGCATCTTGCCGGTGCGCGGGTCTTTCAATCCGACTGGTTTCATTGGTCCGAAGCGAAGTGTGTCGCGGCCGCGGCGGGCGATTTCTTCGATGGGAAGGCAGCTTTCGAAGTAGTTGAGGTTTTCCCAGTCGCGCTCTTCCACGGAATGCGCCGCGAGCAAGGCGTCGAGGAAGACGTTGTACTCGTCAGCATTCATCGGGCAGTTGATATAGTCGGCCGACCCTTTGTCGTAGCGTGCGGCCATGTAGACGCGCGCCATGTCGATGGAATCAGCTTCGACGATGGGGCTGATGGAGTCGTAGAAGTAGAGGTGAGTAGATGTTTCAGCGGCGCAGAGGCGCGCTATCTCGGCGGCGAGCGCGTCGGATGTGAGCGGCCCAGTGGCGATGATCGTGATGCCATTGCTCTCATCGACAAGGCTTACTTCTTCGCGGCGGATTGTGATTCGCGGCTCGCGGGAAATCGATTCCGTCACGCGGGATGCGAAGATGATGCGGTCTACAGCAAGGGCGTGTCCGGCGGGTACGGCGCATTCCCGCGCGATATGCATGAGCAACGATCCGGCGCGGCGCATTTCTTCCTTGAGCAGCCAGGGCGCGCTGTTTTCGCTGTCGGACTTCAGGGAGTTCGAGCAGACCAGTTCGGCGAAGTCGGCGGTTTGATGCGCGTGAGTCGAGCGCATCGGTCGCATCTCGAAAAGTTCGACATCCAGTCCACGGCGGGCGCATTGCGAGGCCGCCTCGCAGCCGGCGAGGCCCGCGCCGATAATTCTGGTGGGAGGCACGTTTCTATTGTAGTGGTGGGCGGCTCCACAAGCCGGCGGAAAGCACGGTCCGGCGGGCAGAACCGGTGCTGAGGCCGCCGAAAGGCGTGCCAGTTCGACATTTTGCCGTTGGCTCGCCTAGTTCATGATGGGGGAAGATCCCGCCGCCACCAGCACCCATCCGTTTTTCTTGTAGACCCAGGTGTCGATGAAGCGCCAGCGCCGGAGTTCATGCTTACTTCCCCGCATCTGTTTTTCCGCATACACTCCGACGGCGATGGCGGTGTGCCCGAAAATGCGGATCGACATCGGTTGGAGTTCGATCTGGTCCGATAGCGGGTCGGAATGTTTGACTCTGGAAAGGTATTCACTTTTGGAAACCAGGTTGCCGTATTCCACATAGATCAGCGCATTGTCGAAGATCAGGTCAAGTGCGGCGTTGTCGTTATGCGATTGACCGGTCGTCCATTCCTGCTCGAGCGCCCGGATGGCGGCGGCCGTCCCTTCGCTCGTGGCGGCTTGCGCCGAAACGAAGGTAGCGGAAACGAAGATCATGATGGCGAGCAGAATCGGTTTCATTCCGGCTTTGCGCTATCCCGTGGGGGTGGCGAGCGTGGCGATCGTGACCCATTGGCCCGCTTTGAGGAGCCAGGTGTCCAGAAACCGTCCCCGTTCACTGAAAACTTTTCCGTGACGGAGGCCTCGAATCTGGTACCGTCCGGTCGCGATCGCGGTATCGTGATGCGTCCTGACGACGATGGAATCGGCGATATAGTCGAGGACCTCGGAGGATTGAACCAGGGCCAGAACATCGGATTTGTTCTGAAGCTTTCCTTCCGAGTTCACGAGCTGATAGTTATCGTCGAGCAGTTTGTCGAGGGTCTTGATATCTTTTGCCTTCCAGGCTTGGACCTTCGACAGCCGCTCGAGCGCGACGATCTTCGATTTGACGTCGGGATCGTCAGCCTCCTGGCCGCGGAATGGGGCGGCGGCGAAAACAAGCAGAAAACTGAAGCACACATTCCTCACCATTTGGACTCCCGCATCCTCTATCGGCATCCCCGGGCAGTTCTTTATTGCCGCGCGCCGGCTGCGCAAACTTCGGTGATCTGCGATCATGAAGGTCGGTTTTCATCCCCCCCACTGGAGAATTCGATGGCCCGCATTGCTCTGATTGAAATGGAATCTGCGACTCCCGAGGTCCGGGAGATCTACGAGAAAACGCTGCGCGGCAAACCCGGCAATGTGCAAAAGGCGATGGCGCACCGCCCTGACATGCTGAAGAACTTTCTAAGTTTCTATGCCAGCGTGGGGCGATCGCTCGAGCGCAAGCTGTATGAGCTGATCTATCTCCGCGTGTCGCTGATCAATCAGTGCCGCTATTGCTCGCAGCATCATGTGGCCTCGTCGAAAAAAGTGGGACTGACCGCGGACGACTGGGCCGCCTTGAAAGTCGGGGATTATTCGCGGTTCAGCGAGAAGGAGCAGGTGGCGCTGAAGTATGCGGAAAAGCTGACAAGCACGCCGCACGAGGTCAGCGACGCCGACTTGGTGGAGTTGAAGAAGGAATTTCCTGATCCTCAAATCGTCGATATTCACATGCTGACTGGAGTTGCCAACCTAACCAACCGATTTACCGACCCTCTGGGCCTGGAGGTCGAATTTCCGGAGGAAAGAATCTAGCTACGGATCGACGTGGATTTTCACGGATTCGTTAATTTTCCGTTTATCGGCACTTATCCGCGAAAATCCGTCTCCAGCGTTTACAGGATTTCGCGGGCATCGCCCACGCGCTTCGTAACGCGCTCGCGATCGAGGTATTCGAGCAGCGGGATGGCATATTTGCGCGTCACTCCCGTGAGCTCTTTGAACTTGGCCACGTCGATTCGGGAGGAGACTTTCCTGTGCGCGGCCATCCTCATGCGCAGCTGATCGAGGGCCGTTCGGTGAAATATCAAATCCTCGGAAATTTTGACCAGCACCCTTTCTCGCAGCAACAGCGTGACAATCTTGTGCGCCCGGGTCTTGTCGATTTTCAATCCCGCCAGCACCTCCGTCAGGGCAGGCGCCTTTAACCCGGCGGACGAAAAAGCGAGCTCAATATTCTTTTTCGACTCCGCCTCCTCATCTTTGAGCACGACGCCCGCTCCAGGCAGCTTTGCCAGGTCGCCCGCCAGCACCAGCTTTTTCTGGCCAAGCGCATGTCCCAGAACTGCCGCAAACGCCTCCGCATTCAGTTTAAGTTTTTCGCGCAGGACTTCTTTGCTCATCCCCGCCACGAGAGGATTGTTCTTATGAAACTCCAATAGCGCGGCGGTCAGCGCATGGCACGAGGCTTCGAGCGCTGGAAAGTGGAGAAGAAGATTCCCGCTCCTGGCGATCAAGCCCTTTGCCAGCAGCGGAGACAATTCCGATTCGATGTGGTCCGCGGTGCGGCCGGTTTCAGCGATCAACCTGGTCAGCGTGATGCCATCGCCGCCGCGGCGGGCAACGCGATAGCCGAGGGCCCAGGGCTGAGGTTCGCCCGGTTCGTTCAACCCCGCGTACGGAATGGTCTCTTTCCGCTTCGGCAGGATTGCGATTTCTGTCACCGTTCCGCCGCCGATGGTCACGGCCGGCGACAGCTGCCGGAGGATGAACCTGTCCATCGGAAGAAGGAGAGCGCTTTCCGAGAGCTTGATCCGCGCATTCCATTCTTCCCCGGCGCCTGCTTGCAGGGGACCGTTTGTATCGTCCGGCTTATGCACCAGCGATCTACCCACGCGTCCGCCCTTGACGCGCTGCTGCAAAACGATCTCGGCGAGCGTCTCTTTGGTATGGGAGTAAAAATACACGCGTGATCTATTCTTGAGCGGCGATGCCGAGGGCAAAAGCCTCAAACGCACGTCTGCCTGCCGGGTCGTTGTGAGTGTCGACGGCGGCACGAGCGTCATGCCGCGCGCCAGTTCGTCGGTGGTAACGCCGGCGAGATTGACGGCTGTCCGCTGCCCCGCATGGGCTTCTTTCACCGGATGCCCATGGACTTGAAGGCCGCGGACCCGCACCCGTTGCGCACTGGGCAGAATCTCCAATTCCTCTTCCACCCGGATCGTTCCGGCGATCAGGGTCCCGGTCGCGACCGTGCCGAAACCCTTCATCGTGAACACGCGATCGATTGGCAACCGGGCAATGGCCGTCGCATCGCGTGGCTCAACGCCCTTCGATTCTTCGAGGAGCTGGGTCCTGAGATCATCAAGTCCCATGCCCGTAAGGGCGCTTACCGCGATGATCGGCGTTCCCGCATTCTCCCGCGTGCCATCACTGAGGAATTCCTCGACTTCGAGGCGCACTCCATGGAGAGTTTCGGCGTCGACAGCATCGGCTTTGGTGATCACCGCGATCCGGCGATGCACGCCTAACAGCTGGAGAATGTCGAAATGCTCCCGTGTCTGCGGTCTGATGGATTCATCGGCGGATATCACCAGCAGAACGAGGTCGATCCCGCCAACCCCGGCGAGCATGTTGCGTACGAATCGCTCGTGTCCGGGAACATCGACGAATCCGATGCGCAGCGTCTCACCTTCAAGGGTTGGCAACTCCATGTGGGCGAATCCGAGGTCGATGGTGATGCCGCGGCGCTTTTCTTCGGCGAGCCGGTCGGCGTCGATGCCGGTCAGGGCCTTGACCAGGGCGGTCTTGCCGTGATCGATGTGCCCGGCGGTGGCGATGATGATGGATTTCATCCCACGGAAATCGTAGCAGGGTTGTGGAAGTGGAGCATTTCGTCCGCTGCCACGTCGCAGTTTCCTACTGGCGGCCGGAAATGCGACAATAGAAGCTCCTTCCAATGGCTACTTTCCTGACTTCTGCATTTACGCCGGAGACCCTCCGGCAGCACGGCTTGACCTCCGACGAGTACGAAAAGATCAAGCAACTTCTGGGCGGGCGCGAGCCGACGCTGACTGAACTCGGCATTTTCAGCGTGATGTGGAGTGAGCACTGCTCGTACAAATCGTCGCGCGTACATTTGAAGCGGCTGCCCACGCGCAGCAAACTCGTCGTGCAGGGCCCGGGGGAGAATGCCGGGATCATTGACATCGGCGATGGATGGGCCTGCGCCTTCAAGATCGAGTCGCATAACCATCCGTCGTTTATCGAGCCATTCCAGGGCGCAACCACCGGTGTGGGAGGAATTCTGCGCGACATTTTTACAATGGGAGCCAGGCCCGTGGCGGTGATGGATTCGCTGCGCTTCGGTCCGATTAAAACCGCGCAGCTTCGCTCCGCCGGCCAGCCGGAGACAGCTACCCCTACCCAAGCCGAAGTTCATCGCAACCACTCCATCATGGAAGGCGTGGTCAGTGGCGTTGCCTCCTACGGAAACTGCTTCGGTGTGCCGAACCTGGGCGGCGAGACCAAGTTCGAGCCCTGCTATTCGGGCAATCCGCTGGTGAATGCATTCGCGCTTGGGCTGGTGCGAAAGGACGAAATCTTTTATGCCAAGGCTGCGGGCGTCGGGAACCCCGTGATTTACGTTGGTGCGAAGACCGGCAAAGACGGCATCCACGGCGCGACCATGGCCAGCGAAGAGTTCAGCGAAGCTTCCGAAGCGAAGCGTCCCAATGTTCAGGTCGGCGATCCGTTTCTGGAAAAGCTCTTGCTCGAGGCCTGTCTCGAGGCGATGCAGACGGGCGCGATCGTTGGCATCCAGGACATGGGAGCGGCCGGATTGACCTGCTCAACCTGCGAGATGGGCGCGCGCGGCGGCCTGGGAATCGACATTGAACTTGATCGCGTGCCGCAGCGCGAGACCAACATGACTCCGTACGAGATCATGCTCAGCGAGTCGCAGGAGCGCATGCTGCTGGTGGCGCAGAAGGGGCGCGAGCACGAGGTCCTCCGGGTCTTCGAAAAGTGGGGACTGGATGCGGTCGAGGTCGGCATTGTTACATCGGATAACGTCTTGCGCGTGCGCCAGCACGGCAAGATTGTGGCTGAGATTCCAAACCCGGCCCTCACCGACGAAGCTCCGCTCTACAAGCGGCCTTTGGCGCGCTGGGAGCCGCCGGTGCCGCGCGAGACGCCGCCACATGTTCAACTCGGGAAAGCCGGCGATTTCTATTTGCAGCTCAGGCAGCTTCTGGCGTCGCCGAATATCTGCGGCAAACGCTGGGTATGGCAGCAATATGACCACATGGTGCAGACCAACACGGTCGAAGCGCCGGGTGCGGGCGATGCCGGTGTGATTCGCATCAAAGGCTCGCAGCGCGGGTTGGCCATGGCGCTCGATGGGAATGGCCGCTGGTGCTATCTCGACCCGAAACTGGGGGCGATGCACGCTGTGGTCGAGGCCGCGCGGAAGGTAGCGTGCTCGGGCGCGACTCCGGTCGCGGCGACCAATTGTCTGAACTTCGGCAATCCCGAGAAGCCGCATATCATGTGGCAATTTTCACAGGCGATCGACGGCATCACGAAAGCTTGTGAAGAATTGGAAATTCCCATCACCGGCGGAAATGTCAGCTTGTACAACGAGACTCTGGGCGAAGCGATTTATCCGACGCCCGTACTGGGCGTAGTCGGCATTCTCCAGGACGTGCACAAGGCCGCGAAGATGCATTTCGCCGTGCCCGGACGCACGATTGTGCTATTGCGCGCGAGCGAGCCGGGCGATATCACCGATGCAGAGAGCGAGTTTGGGTCGTCCGAATACGCGAGAGAAATTCTAGGTACGATCTGGGGATATCCGCCAGAACTCGATTTAGAACAAGAAGCAGCATTGCAAAGGGCCGTCGTCGAAATGATCCAGGCGGGGCTGGCCGAGTCCGTTCATGATTGCGCGGATGGCGGTATCGCCGTCGCGCTGGCGGAGAAGGCATTCCCAAAGGGAATTGGCGTGCGGGTGGACCTGCCTTCGGGCGGATTGTTCACCGAGTTTGCGCTATTTGGCGAGGATTCCGGCAGGATTTTGGTATCGTGCGACCCGGAGAAGGCGAACCGAATCAAAGAGGTGGCGGCGCAGCACGGGATTTATGCTGAGGCCGTCGGTGAGACGGTTGTGGAGCGATTAGAAATTTCGCTCGATGGTAAGAGCATGATTTCGTGTCTGGTTTCGGAATTGAACGCTACTTACGAGAACGCGCTGGAGGCCAACTTGCGGACAGATCCGGAGCTGGTAGCGGCGGGTTGAGATGCAACCGGGCTGCGCCCGGCGGACAGCCGAGGCGGCTGGTCTTACAAGGGACTCAGAGCCGAGAATACATGCTGAAACCTGACAAATTTCGTGAAGAATGCGGCGTGGTGGCGATCTTCGCCCATCCCGAGGCGGAGAAGCTGGCTTATCTCGGGCTGCATGCTTTGCAGCATCGCGGGCAGGAGTCGGCGGGCATCGTCACCTCCGACGGGCTCACTTCGCGCGCCCACAAGGCGATGGGCTCAGTCGCCGACATTTTCACCGAAGACGTGCTTTTGAAAATGCGCGGAACGATCGCCATCGGCCACACGCGGTACTCTACTGCCGGCGATTCGGCACTGCTGAATGCCCAGCCCATCCTCGTGCAATCGAACAAGGGAGCGATCGCGGTCGCCCATAACGGCAATCTGGTGAATGCGATTCATCTTCGCTCGCGGCTCGAAAGCCAGGGATCGATTTTCCAGACGAACAGCGACACGGAAGTCATCGTTCATCTGATCGCCCTTTCAAAAGAGCAGACTCTGCCCGAGGCGATGGCAGACGCGTTGCGGCGCGTCGACGGCGCATTTTCGCTGGTGATGATGAGCAACGACCGCATCTTCGCGGTGCGCGATCCGCGCGGCTTCCGGCCACTGGCCATGGGGCGCATCCCGGCGCTCGAAGGCCACAAGCAGGACACGATCGTGTTCGCTTCGGAGACCTGCGCCTTCGACCTGATCGGCGCGGAATATGTGCGCGACGTAAAGCCGGGCGAATTGATTGTTGTCGGGCCGGAGGGCGTGAGTTCACGGTTCTATTCGACGGCGGCGCCGCAATCGAGCTGCATCTTCGAACATGTATATTTTTCGCGTCCTGACAGCCTGGTGTTCGGGCGCTCGGTGCAAACCAGCCGTGAAGAATTGGGCCGGCAGCTTGCCCGCGAAGCCGGCGTCGACGCAGATCTCGTGGTGCCCGTGCCCGATTCGGGGGTTACGGCTGCGGTTGGATACGCGGCGGAGAGCGGGATTCCATTTCGCTTTGCGCTGATCCGCAATCACTACGTGGGGCGAACGTTTATTGAGCCGAGCCAGAGCGTGCGCGATTTCGGCGTGAAGCTGAAGCTGAATCCTGTGCGTTCACTGCTCGAAGGTAAGCGCGTGGTGCTGATTGACGATTCCATCGTACGCGGCACCACCAGCCGGAAGATTGTGCGCATGATCCGCAACGCGGGCGCAACCGAAGTCCACATGAGGGTTTCGTGTCCGCCGACCATTTCCCCTTGCTACTACGGCGTAGATACACCTTCGAAAAAACAGCTCATCGCCGCCAATAAGACGATCGAAGAGATCCGCGATTATATCGGCGCCGACTCGCTGGCCTACCTTTCCCTCGAAGGTCTGAAGAGGGCTTGCGGCGAAGGCGAGCGGATTTCCTATTGTTCAGCGTGCTATACGGGCAAATATCCGACAGAAGTGATCGACGTCGAAGAAATCTTGCCGGCTACCACGAGACATTAAACATTAGCCACGGATCTACGCGGATTTCCACGGATAAGAAACCCAATCTCCTCTGTGGCAACTATTGCGGCCTGCGCGCGGACGCTACACGCGGAATCGATTGCAGATCCGATTTCAACGACACTTCGTCCCAACCCGCGAGTAACTTCCCCACATCCTCCGCAATCGTTCCGCTGATTTCCATGATGAGCCAGCCGCCGGGTTTCAGGGCTGCACGCGCCTGCGGGATCAGACGCTCGATCACCGCTGTGCCGTTCTGGCCGGCAAAGACGGCGTTGCGCGGCTCGAATTTTCTGACTTCAAGCTGGACGCTGTCTTCTTCGGATTCCCCGACATAGGGCGGGTTGGAGACGATGAAATCGAACGTTTCCGGCTCAAAGCCTTCCAGTAGATTGCCTTCATGGAAATGAATTCGAGATTCGAGCTGATGACAGGCGGCGTTGGCACGTGCGATTTCGAGGGAGGCGGGCGAGATGTCAATCGCGATGATTCCGGCTTGCGGGAGTTCCTTCGCCAGCGCCAGGGCAATTGCGCCTGAGCCGGTTCCTACATCGACAATCTGGAGTTTCTTTCGCTCCTCCGGAGCTTGTTCTTTCTGCTCGGCTGACCCACGGCTCGCGCCGTGGGCTGCATTCTGTCGCCGCTCCGCGGCCTTGAAGGGCGGGGACGCAGGCGCCACACGCTCAAGCACCGCCTCGATCACATGCTCCGTTTCCGGTCGCGGGATCAGGACAGCCGGCGTGACCATGAGGTTCATGCCCCAGAATTCCTGATGTCCGGTGATGTATTGCGCCGGCGTGCCTCGCTCGCGCTCGGTCAATGCGGCTTCATAGCGCGAGTATTCTTCTTCCGTCAGTTCGCGCTCTGGGTGCGCGAACAGATAGGCCCGGTCGCAGTTCAACACGAAACGCAGCAGCAGTTCGGCGTTCATCCGCGGCGAAGGGACATGCTCGGCGGTGAAACGTTGCATGGCCGAGTTCAGAGCGTATTTCAGCTGCACCCGACCATTTCACCACAGCCGCGAGGAGAGCGCGCGCCCAGAAGGGATCTATTCCGGATTTCGCCGCGCAATTTCCGCGTTCAGCACGGTTGCATACGCGACCCAGGCGGCGTAGGGAATGAAGGCATTGCTGGCGGCGCGGTCCACTTTTCGCGAGGTCGTGACGTAGGAAAGTATCATCCCTTCAAGCGCAAGGCTGTCCGCGAGCGAGAGGGTGGGCCGGTGCTGGCCGAAGAACAGCTTCGACCACTGCGCGTTGGCCGCGAGTTGCGAGATCCAGATGCGCAGCGCGGCGCTACGCTCTTTCGATGGAGCACCACTCCAGACGCGCCACCCGGACCACGCAATCAGGGCATAGAGCGTGGTCCAAACGATGGGAAAGGCTGCGTTGGGCGGAGTGAAACTGGGCTTGTCCAGCGCGCGATACCACGTGCTGCGGCTGGCATCGCGGCTGTAGCGGGATCCGTACCATGCCGCAGCCGCTGTCGCCGCGCCGAAGGCCGCGAGGGCCCAGAACGAGCCAGATCGCTTCCGAGGCCCGGCAGGTTTGTTTTCCATGTATAGAACTGCGGTTGCCATGACTGCTTAGTTTGTAGATACAGCGGAGTGGGTTGCCGAGATTCTGAGCTATCTGCCTAGGGTTTTTGCTTCCACTCGTTTCCGAGATAGATCATCTGGCCGATGTGGTGCTGCATGTGAGCGGCGCATTGCACGATCATGTCGAGACGGTTGGCGGCGTTAGCGCCAGTTGCCGTGTACGCCGCCGCCCAGTCTTCCGCTGATTGAGATTGGATCGTTTTGACTACCATGGCGACCGCGGCATCGAAGCGTTGGAGCGCCTCCTCTTTCGCTGGCGGGTCCGGGTCGTTGAACTCGCGCGGCCGATCGCGGACGTAGCCGGTCTGCGCGATCTGCGCGCCAATGTAGTAATTCAGATTCCCCGTGAGATGGAGCACAAGATGGCCGAAGCTGTTGCCATACGGATATGGCTTCTGCCAGAACTGATCGTCGGTGAGCGGAGCCGCGAGTTCGCGCACGCGGGCAGCGTTCAGGTTGTAGCGATCGGCGAGGGCAACAGAGAGAGTTGAGGGCAGGCCGGTCATGGCTTGATCTTACACGGCGTCGCGGCGATGCCGCGCTCCGCCCGGCGGACAACCGAGGGCGGCTGTCCCCACAAGGCTTACCCCACGCTCGTCATTTCTTGCTTTAACTTCTCCGCCTGGTAGTGCGTAATGAGCGCTTCGATCAGCGGCTGGATTTTGCCGTCCATCACGGCGTCGAGCTGGTGGATCGTAAAGCCGATGCGGTGGTCGGTCAGCCGATTCTGCGGGAAGTTGTAGGTACGGATTTTTTCGCTGCGGTCGCCGGAGCCCACCATGGCCCTGCGTTCTTTGGCCAAGGCCTGCTGCTGCTTCTCCATTTCGATTTCATAAAGGCGCGAACGCAGCACGCGCATGCCTTTTTCGCGGTTCTTGATCTGCGACTTCTCGTCCTGGCAGCTGACGACCGTATTCGTCGGGATATGCGTAATCCGTACTGCCGAGTAAGTTGTGTTCACCGACTGGCCTCCGGGACCGGACGAACAGAACGTATCGATGCGCAGATCTTTCGCTTCGATCTTGATGTCGACGTCCTCGGCTTCAGGCAACACCGCGACCGTCACCGCGGACGTATGCACACGTCCCTGCTGCTCGGTCGCCGGAACGCGCTGCACGCGGTGAACTCCACTTTCGTACTTGAGCTGCGAGAACACGCGGTTGCCTTCAATGATGGCGATGACTTCTTTCAGCCCACCCGCCGACGATTCCGACGCCGACAGCACTTCGACCTTCCAGCGCTGCATTTCCGCGTAGCGCGTGTACATGCGGAAGATTTCGGCGGCGAAGAGTGTGGCCTCATCGCCTCCAGTGCCCGCGCGAATTTCGAGGATGACGTTCTTCTCGTCGTTGGGATCCTTCGGCAAGAGCAGGACTTTCAAGTCCTCTTCGACGCCCCCGACGCGCGCTTGAAGACGGTCGAGTTCCTCCTGCGCGTAAGCGCGCATGTCCGGATCTTTCTCGTCGGCCAGCATGGCTTTGCTGTCGGCGATGCCCTTGGTCAGGTCTTTGTACTCGCGGTACTTCTCGACAATGGACGCGATCTCGGCATGGGCCTTGGCAGTCTTCTGGTACTTCGCCGAATCGTTGACGATGTCGGGCGAGGCTAGGGCTGCCGTCAATTCTTCGTAGCGCGCTTCAATTTGATCCAGACGTTCAAACATGGCAATCAACCTTCACTGAGATGCGATGGCATCTCCGATACGCCGGACGGGCATGCACTGTGGCGGAGGCGCGTTTTGCGCCTCTATGATTTTAGTTGTGCTTGTGAGGTAGAGAGGAGTATGCGCGGGGGCACCGCTAGGCAACCACTAATTCGCCGCCGCGATCTTTTTCGAGGGCCATGGCTTGATCCAGCGCGGTGATTGCGCATAGCGCCATTTCGTCCGATGGAGGTTTCGTCGTAATGCGCTGCAGCCAGAGACCGGGCGCGGTCATCAGCGCGAATAGCGATCCGCGGTGCCGGGCGGCGAAGCGGATGATCTCGTACGAAACTCCGGCGATGACCGGCAGCAGAACGATGCGCGACGCGAAGCGCGCCCAGAACGTGGTGAACGGAATCAGCATGTAAAAGGCGATCGAGATCAACATCACGGTCATCAGAAAGCTGGTTCCGCAGCGCGGATGATACGTCGAATATTTCTGGACCTCGGCCGTCTCCAGCGCCCTGCCGTCTTCGAACGCGAAGACCGTCTTGTGCTCGGCTCCGTGATATTGGTAGACCCGGCGAATGTCTTTCCAGAGCGACACGCCCCAGATAAAGAGCAGGAACAGAGCCAGGCGCACCGCGCCATCGACCAGATTGAAAGCGATCTGTCCACCGAACGCCGGATTGACCTTCTTCAGCTCTGTAGCCGCCAGCAGCGGGAGGTACTTGTACATGAAGATGAAGAATGCCAGTGACAGGATGATATTTCCGGCTGCAAGCCAGGAGCTGATCGTGGCTGCTTTTTCGCGGGAAGTCGTCGCTGGCTGCGGGGAAGGTTCGCTTCGCTTCGCCGGGACGTCCGAGGCGGCCGTCGCTACATGGTCTTTTTCCGCACCGTCCTCCATGAAATCTTCGATGGCCACGTTCGCCGAGAAGCGCAGGGCTCGATAGCCGAGGGTCATCGCGTACCCCAGCGTCATGACGCCGCGGACGACCGGCCAAGCCATCCACTTGTGCTTTTCCGATGGGCGGTCGAGCGCCTCGGTCATGGTGGCGATTTCGCCCGAAGGCTTGCGGCAGGCAATCGACCAGGCATGCGGAGAGCGCATCATCACGCCTTCCAGTACAGCCTGGCCGCCGACCAGCGTTTCTTCCCCGCTTTCGAGGGCGGGAAGAAGCTGCACCGCGACCATAAACCGCACGAAATTTCGCAGCCAACGCATGGATGATTAGATGCTCAGGGAGGCCGAAAAGCGCCTGGGATCAGGTTACCACAGGCGGGTTGAGCAAGCCCGGATCCCAGCTATCGCCAGAGCGCATATTCACTGTGCATTCAGTTATTTAGAGGCTTTCTGAGCCTGACGCTCAAGTTCTTCGCGGAATGCCTTTTCGCGATCGGCAACGTAGGCTTTGTAACCTGCCGGATCGATGAACGGGTTCCTGCCCGACTTTCCGATCTGAGCAAATTTTTCTTGCATGTCGTAGTAGCTGCCGTGTGCGCCCAGAAAGATGTCGCAGGGGAGCGATTTCAGGACCACGAAGCTGCGTTCGTAGTCCTGCGCGATCCGCGGATACTGTTTGTTGTTCACCAGCTTATATCCAGGGTTGACGTTCGGGCTGCCGACGATCACAACGTCGTAAGGCTTATCGCCTTCTCTCGCCTTGAGCGTCCAGGTGGTGCAACCTTTGGTGTGCCCGGCGGTGAGGTGCGCAGTGAGAACGGCATTACCGAGACGCACTTCGTCGCCGTCGTGCAGGACGCGGTCGACCTTCGCGCGCTTGAAGTGCGAGTCCTGCGAGCGCGCGTATTGAAAGTTGGTGCGGCCACCGCTTTCGATGTCGCGGACATCGGCGTCCATCACCATGTATTTTGCGCCGGTGAGCTTCTTGATCGACGCACTGCCGGCGCAGTGGTCGAAGTGCGCGTGGCTGATCAGAAGAATTTTGATGTCGCGAAAGTGGAAGCCGAGCTTCTCCACGCTTGCTTCGATTTGCGGTACTGAGCTTTCGAGGTTGCTGTTGATCAGGATGTGGCCTTTGGGCGTCGTAATGAGAAATGCGGCGAGATCCGTGCTGCCGACGTAATAGAGATTGCCGGCGATGCGGTGGGGCGGGAATGGCTCTTTCCATTCCGGCCTTATCTGCGCGAAAGCGCTTACGGCACAACAAAGCATGAGTGCGAGGGATCGAAGAAGCATGGCGTGGAAGTATGGCACTGGATAAAGGGCGAGGCCATTTCAAAAGTGGCAGAAATGTTGCTTCACTCGATGCCCGGATAGCGCCTCGTCTATGCTTTCCATATGAAGGACTTCGCAGAAACCGGCGAGCGGATTGCCGCGACCACCAAGAAGCTTGAGAAGACGGCAATCGTTGCGGAGTATCTGAAGTCGCGCCCGGTGGAGGACGCGGCAATTGCGGCGGTGTTTCTCTCGGGCCGTCCGTTTCCGGTCTGGGAGGAGACGACGCTTCAGGTCGGAGGACGGTTGTTGTGGAGTCTGGTCTCTGAACTCGCCGGTAAAGACGGAAGCGAATTGACGGCGCAATATCGAAAGTTAGGCGATTTAGGTGCGGTTGCGGCGGCTGTTCTTCCCGAGCGCGGCGAGTCGAAGCTGAGTGTCCGTGAAGTTGAAAGCCTCTTTCGGCGGATCGCCGCAGCGCGAGGTCCTGCCGCGAAGACGGCGTTGGCACGCGATCTGCTTTCACGCGCGACACCGCTCGAAGCCAAATACATCGTCAAGATCATGACCGGCGATCTGCGAATCGGTTTGAAGGAAAGTCTGGTCGAGGAAGCGATCGGGAAAGCTTATGGCGCCACGCTCGTCGCGGTGCAACGCGCGAACATGCTGCTGGGCGACATCGGCAGCGCCGTGCGGCTGGCGGCGAAGAACCGGCTGGGCGAAGCGCGGATGCGGCTGTTTCATCCGCTGGGATTCATGCTCGCGAGTCCGGTCGAATCGCCCGAAGAGGGGCTGAGCTATTTCGCCGACGCGGCTGTCGAAGACAAATACGACGGCATTCGAGCCCAGGCGCACGTTTCAGGCGATGAGGTGAAGATCTTCTCGCGCACGCGGGATGAGATCACAGAGTCGTTCCCCGAGCTTCCTCCGGCGCTGGCCGGTTTCCCGCAGGACGCGATTTTGGATGGGGAAATTGTGGCCTGGGAGTATCCCGCCCGGAAGCCAGATGCGGAACAGATCGTCGATGAGCCGGCTTCGCAACCCGCAGAGGAGAAGGCAAAAGAGCTAGGCTCGGCGCGGCCGTTCAGCGTCTTGCAGCAGCGGCTGGGACGGAAGAAAGTCAGCGAGAAGATGCTGCGCGAAGTTCCCGTGGCGTTTCTGGCATTCGATGTCTTGTACGCGAACGGAGAGCTGCTGATTGACCGGCCGCTGAGCGAGCGGGCCCGCGTCTTGGATGAATTACTGGCAGAAAAACAATCTCACCACGAAGGCACAGAGGCACAGAGAAAAACTGGGCAGACGAAGCTAGTCTTTGCGGATGACGACCAACTTCCGTCTGCCAGCGTGATTCGTGCTCCCGTGTTTCGAGCCGGCTCATCCGACGTTTTGGAGGAATTGTTTGCCGCGGCGCGGGCACGTGGCAATGAAGGGCTGATGATCAAAGATCTTTCATCGCCTTACACCCCGGGGAAGCGCGGCAGGTCATGGCTGAAGATGAAGCGCGAGCTGGCCACGCTCGACGTTGTCGTCACCGCGGCCGAATACGGTCATGGAAAACGCATCGGAATGCTTAGCGATTACACCTTTGCGGTGTGGAACACGAACAAAGACCGGCTGGAAAACATCGGCAAAGCCTATTCAGGGCTGACCGACGCCGAAATCGCCGAAATGACGAAGTGGTTTCTGGAACACACGGTGGAGGACCAGGGATTCCGTCGCATGGTTGAGCCGAAGATCGTTCTGGAGGTGGCCTTCAACAACATGATGCGATCGGACCGGCACGAGAGCGGGTATGCCTTGCGCTTTCCCCGGATCGTGCGTTTGCGGCCCGACAAGCTGGCCGAAGACGCGGATACGATTGAGACCGCGGAAAAGATTTTCAAGGCGCAGAGCGGTGGAGGGTAACCAGATTCATCTTCGCGCCGGCACCGTCGAGCTTCGCTCGAATGGACAGCCGGGGGCGGCTGTCCCTACATGAGCTTCATACACGGAACGGGAATTTGCTCGCTAAAAGCTAGAAGCTTTCATCAATGGCTGTGCTGGTGGGCTTCGCTTTCGCTGACCGGCATCACGCAACCATGGGCAACTTCGCAGACGGCGTGCTCGAACTGGATGGTTGTGTGGTCGATGCGGAAGTCGTGATGGAGCCGGTCTTTCACGTCGCGCAGGATGCGCTCGCTGACCGATGGCGGAATATCGGCAATGGCAATGTGGCAGGAGAGCGCGTGAGTTTCCGATCCGATGCTCCACACGTGCAGGTCATGGACGTCGTTGACGCCTCCAACCGAGCGGATCACAAACTCGATCTTTTCCAGCCGCATCCCGCGCGGAATGCCTTCCAGCAGGATGTTCATGGTCTCGCGCACGATGCCGAATCCCGACCAGAGAATCAGCACGCCGATTGCAATCGAAAGCACCGAGTCGATCCAGTAGTTGCCGGTGACGAGGATCGCCCAGCCTCCAAGGATTACGGCCGCCGTCGAGAGCGTATCGCCGATCTCATGCAGCAGCGCGCTCCGGATATTGACGTCGCCGCCGGAACGGTAGAGCAGCAGGGCGATCACGCCATTCATCACGACTCCAGCGCCTGCAACCCACATCATGATGCTGGCCTGTACGTGCTCCGGCTGCTGAAGACGCTTGAAGGCCTCGTACAGAATGAAAATAGAGATGACGACCAGCGAACTGGCATTGACCAGCGCTGCCAGCACCCCGGCGCGCTGGTAGCCGTAAGTCTTGGTCGCATTGGCGGGACGCGATTGAAAATAGACAGCCACCAGCGAGAGCAGCAATGCCAGCAGATCGGAAAGGTTGTGCCCGGCCTCGGAGAGCAAGGCCAAAGAATGGGCACGGATGCCAGCCACTACCAGCAGCACGATGTAGGCCGAGGTCACGGCGAGCGAGATCTTCAGAACTCGCGTCGGATTGTTTCCGCCGTGTACGTGGACGTGCATAGGTTAAGTTTACGGGGGCATGGGCGCTGGTTCAAGGAGCACCAAAGTCGAGCTGCGCTCGACGGACAGCCGCGGGCGGCCGTCCCTACATGTTGCCTTACGTTTTCGCCAGGCTGTCCAGATAGCGCTTGTTGTAGAAATTGCTGGTCTTCTGCACATGTTCAAGAATCTTAAACATGCGGCTGCGGCCCTCGCGGTTGGCTTCGCGGAACTGGACCGCGATGCCCGAGCCGGGATCGAGACGGGCAACGACGCCCTCGGCCGTCAGGCTGGGGTCATCCATCGAAAAGCCGAGTTTGATCTTGCTGCCTGCTGAGAGAATCGTACTGGTCTCGACGTAGCACCCGCCCAGGCTGATGTCGCTGATATTGGCAAAGATAGGCACTCCACCTTCGCCGGTTTGGACCTCGATGGTGGCGCGGCACTTCAGCCGTGGGTGCGAACGGCGGTCTTTGTTGGAAAGCTGCTTCTGCTTTTCCACGTACATGCGGCGGTCGGCTTCGGCCAGAAGCTGCTCGGCGTCGTTGCCATCTTCCGGATACATGGCGCGGCCCACGCTAAGCGAGAGAATCGCTTCTCCACAGACTTCGCTTCCGGCCTGCTGGGCGAGTATGCGCATCTGCTCAGCTTTTTTGACCGCCGCGTCGGTGGCCAGACCGGGGGCGATCACCACGAATTCGTCTCCTCCCATGCGGGCGACATAGTCATATTCCCGGCAGGTGTCTTTCAGGGCTTGCGCGAACAATCGCAGAACGCGGTTGCCTTCGAGATGGCCGAAGCGGTCGTTGATCTGCTTGAAGCCGTCCATGTCGGACACCATGACGGTCAGCGTGGAGTTGTCTCGCTTGCAGCGCGCCAGTTCGCGGTCCAGTTGCAGGAACAGCGAGCGCGCATTGGGCAGGCCGGTTAGGTAATCGGTAATCGCGGAATTCTCCGCCTGCTGAAACTTCAGCGCGTTTTCGATGGACAGCGCCATCTTGCCGCTGACTGCGAGCAGAATGCGCAGGTGGTCGGAGGTGAAAGCGTCGCGCTCGGAACGATAGAGCGCGAGAACGCCGATCATTCCCGCAACCCCCTCGAGTGGCACCGCCAACGCGGAACGGAGCGAGCTGAATTTCGAGGGATCGTTCAAATATCCCGGCTCAACCGAGGGATTCCCGTTGATGATCGGCTTGCGGTTTTGAGCCACCCATCCCGACAACCCCTGGCCGATGGGAATCCGCAAGGAAGAGAACAGCCGATAGTTGTCTCCGTTGACGTATTCGGGCACAAGCTCTTCATCGCGCTTGATGTAGATCGCGATCGCGTCATACGGGACCATCGGCTTGAGCTTGACCGAGAAAACGGAAAGCGTTTCGCCCAGGCTAAGTGACGCCCCGAGGTCCTGGCTGAGCTCAAAGAGCGCTTGTGCTTCCTGGCGCGCCGCCGCAATCGACGACAGAAACGTCGTTTCCTTTCCCGCATAGTCCTGCGCAACGGCGCTCTCGAATCCGGCGGCCGGCTCCAGGCCGCGCTCGATCTTGATGCTGGTGGAAAGCGGCGCATTTGGGTCTTCCGAGGACTTCGCGAGCGCCAGGTGTTCTAACTGCTGATATCGCCTTTGCAGGATCTCCACGACCCTGGGGTCGAACGACTTACCCGACTCTGCCGCCAGCTTCTGCATGACGTCTTTCAAGGGAAGCGCGCGGCGATACTGGCGGTCCGAGGCCAGTGCATCGAGATAATCAACGGCGGAAAGAATGCGCGCGCCGATGGGAATTTCGGCGCCTTTCAATCCCATCGGATATCCCGATCCATCCCACTTTTCGTGGTGCGCTCGCACGATTGGGACCACTGGATAAGGGAAGCGGACCCGTTCGAGAATCTCCGCGCCGACCAGCGTGTGGATCTTCATCTTCTCGAACTCTTCCGGGCTGAGCCGTCCCGGCTTCGAGATGATGTGTTCCGGCACGGCCAGCTTGCCGATGTCGTGCAGCAGCGCCGCCGCGTGCAGCGCCTCCAACTCGGGGCCGCTGACCTTGAGCTCCTTGGCTACTTCAATGGCATAGACACGAACCCGTTGCAGGTGCTCATGCGTCGTATGATCTTTCGCCTCGATTGCGAGCGCCAGTGCCTCGATCGTGCGCAGGTGCAGGTTGGCCATCTCCTCGACGTGCCGCTTCTCATCCTCCAGTTTGCCCAGGTACAGCCGGTAGGAGCGGTAAATCAGGTAGACGGCGGGCAGCACCAGCAGCGAGGTTTCCCAATTGAAGGATTCGTTCAGCCACGCGATTCCCCCTGCGATCCCGGCTCCCACCAGGTAGTAGGGGAACGACCAGAAATAGCAATCCACCAGGATGCGGCTGATCTGGCGGCGCTCGGTGAGGGAGATCACCATCGCGATCGAGCCGGCGTTGGCGACGAAATACATCGTCGCCGCCAGTCCCAACAACACCGGGCGGCTGCCGATCAACAGGTTCAGCAGAGGATGGTGAAACACGACGTAGGCAAGCGCGGTCGAGACCGAGCCCGCGCATACGTTGAACGTAAGCTGGATTGCCTTCGGCCGGTCCGGATAAAGGCACTGCGCCACCATCGAGATGGCGCCCAGAATCATGGTTTCCGTGAAGCTGAGCTCGAGAACTCCAATCAGAATGAACAGGAAATTGACTGACAGGGTCCCCGTTATCCCGGGCAGATTCACTTTCAACCGCGAGGCAAGGATCGCAATGCCGAGATAGCAGATGAACTCAGCAATATTGCGACTGCTCGGATGAATGCCCGCATAGACCAGCGATCCGGTTCCTGCGATCACCATCACCCCGATAAACAACTTCGCGGGCAGGGACAAGACTTTCCACGAGCGCGAAGCCTCGGGCAGACCAATCGTTATCGCAGTCGCGCCAGTCATGCCAATAAAGACACTTCCCCCGGAACACAGCTCCGGTTGTCCTATAGATACCAGCTAAGGCATTTAGAAACAATGATTTGGAGGAATTTCGGGAAACTTCAGTAACATTCTGCGAATCCCCCGGAGGTTGACACAAACGGCCATTTCGGCGGGGCGGAGGAAAGGCGAAAAATTCACAGGGATACAGAGTTCACGGACCTGCCGAAAACTCTGTTCCCCGGCAAAATCTAGGGTCTTATTGCTGTTTGCCCGATTCTTCCTTAGCCAGCTTCACCTTGGCCGCATCCAGCTTCTGCTGGACCTTGGCGAAGGCGTCGGCGTCCTGCTCGGCGGGTACCGTTTTGTTCCATTCCTGGACGGCTCGGTCCCAATGGGCGGCGGCCAGCTTCAGCCTTCCGGTCTTCTGGTAAAGATCGCCCAGGTGCTCCTGTACGGTCGGGTCGTAGCTCATGTGGACGGCGGCCTTGTTGAGACTATCTTCCGCCAGATCGTACTTGCCCAGCTTGAAATACGCCCAGCCAAGCGAATCGAGGTAGGCACCATTGTTTGGCTCGAATGCCAGGGCTTGCTTGATGAAGTTCAACGACTCTTCCAGCTTTATGCCGCGGTCAGCATTCATGTAGCCCAGATAATTGAGCGTCGCGGCCGCCTGCGGATCGTTGGGCGAGGTCGCGGCCAGCACTTTGCGGAATTCGGCATCGGCCTGATCGAACATCTTCTGCCGCTGGTACAGATCGCCACGCAGGAAGTAGACGTAAGATTTGTCGTCGGCTTTGGTGGAAAGCTGCTCGGCCTTGGAGAGCGCTTCTTCTGCATCGCTCCAGCGCTTCGCCCGAGTGTAGATGATGCCCAGGCGAATATAGACATCGCGATCTTCTGCGCCACCCTTGAGCAGCGAGCGAACGTCGGCGACGGACTGGTCGATCTGCCCCATGTCCGCCAGCTGCGCGTCCAGCACCATGCGCAGATCGCGGTCGTCCGGTAACTTTTGCACTGCTTCCCTGGCGGCCGCGGTGGCTTGCGGCCACTGCTTCGCTTCACGATAGGTGTCGATGATCTCCTGATAACCGCTGCGCGCGTTGTCGTCGCCCAGGGGTAGCATCTTGCGGAAGGTGTCGACCGCCGCGTTGTAGTTTTCCTGATCGCGATAAACCACGCCCAGCCGCTCGATGAAGATAGCGCGATTGTTGCGGTCCGCGTTGCTGCCACCGGCTTCGGACTTCTCCGTTTTCTTGATCAGGTCCTGGAGCAGTTTCACCGCGTCGTCGTAACGCCCCTGCGCCTGGTAGACCGCGGCCATGCTGTAGGGAACGTCCATGGTGTCGGGGACCAGCGTGTCGGCGCGCTTCAGATTTTCCAGAGCAAGATCGAACTTGCCTTCGCGGCGGTAAATTTCGGCGATGCGGATGTAGGTCTGCGCATCCTCTGGATTCGAGTCGGCGATCACCTTGTACTGCTCCAGCGCCGCTTCGAGCTGGCCGTCGTTCAGGTAGTTCTCGGCGAGGCCCCGGATGGAATCGAGATTGTCGCGATCCAGAACGATCGAGCGCTTGTAGGCGTCGATCGCACTCTTGTATTCCTTGCGCTGCTCATAAGCCGCGCCCAGGGCCGCATAAAGCTTGGCCGATTTTGCCGTGTCCGGAACCGCGCTCAGGACTTTCAATGCATGGCCCGTGTCACCCTCGTCGGTGTACAGCATCGCCAGCGTGGTGACCGCTTCCTCGGAAGAGGGATCGAGCTTGATCGCAGTCTTAAGCTCGGTTTCCGCTTTCTGCAAGTCGTTGTTCAGGCGATACAGCCGTCCCAGCAGCAGATGATCGTCCACGCTCTCGGGATCGAGCTTCACGATCTGCTCGTACTGATCGATCGCGAGCTTCAGAATGTTGTCGGAGCCGTTGCCACCGGGCATATCGCCCAGGGATCGCAAATAGATACGCCCCAACAGCTTGTGCGCCTCCAGGTTCTTGGGATCGCGCTTGATGATGTCCTGGGCTTCACGAACGGCATCCGCGATGCGGCCGGTTTTTACGTAAAGCTCAGCCAGCGCGGAAGTTAGAAATTCTGAAGAAGGGTCGGCTTCGATGGCCAGCCGGTACTCTTCGGTCGCCTTCACCGCGAGGTCGCTGCGCCCGTACGCCGTCACCATTTCCTCATACATGTGGGCCAGCGTGTAGTGATAGTAGGCAGCAGCTTTGTCAACCTTGCGCGGCGAACTCTGCGCGGGCTTCGCATCTGCCTGGCCGGCTTCCGGTGCGGCAGACTGCGAGCTGACTTGGGCCACAGCGGCGGACGCCGCCGAAATGATGATAAGAAGGCGAAAAATTCTGTTCATTCTGAACCTGACTGCGCTGAAATGCGCTTCCGCAACCTCAGCGGTTGGATGCAATGCCGCCGGGGGAGAGGTGCCTTTATTCTACCTTGATCAGCCTGCCCGACGAGAAAAAGACTGCTCCTTAAGGTAACGCCGGAAGGTCAGGGACTGACGAGCGGCGAAGCGTCAAGATGTGTAAAGCGTGGAGTAAGTTTACCGTTGAGGGTTGAACTTCCAGGAGGGAAGTCGGTGATTGAATCAATCCCTCAATAGAGAAGAGTTGCTCGACTCCTTGCAGCACTCAACAATCACAAATTCAACAAGCTCTTGTTAAATCCTATCTTAGTGGCGGAAGTGCCGCACCCCAGTGAAGACCATCGCCAGCCCCAGCCGGTCGGCGGCTTCGATGACCTCGGGATCGCGCTGCGAGCCTCCCGGCTGGATGATAGCCGTTGCTCCGGCCCGGGCGATTTCCTCGACCCCATCGGGAAACGGGAAGAAGGCATCGGAGGCAGCGACCGTACCTTTCAGCGGAAGCTGCGCCTTCATCGCTCCAATTTTCGCCGCATCGACGCGGCTCATCTGTCCGGCGCCTACACCGACAGTTTGGCCATCGCGGGCGTACACGATGGCATTCGATTTCACGTGCTTGCAGATTTTCCACGCGAATAGAAGGGCGCGGGTTTCTTCCGGAGTCGGAGGACGCCTGGTCACGACTTTCAAATCTGCATTTTCGAGGATGTGCAAGTCGTTATCCTGCACCAGCATTCCGCCGGAAACGTTTTTGAGGACCCACTTCTGGTTCGCGGGAACGACTTCGACCAGCCGAAGGTTCCTCTTGGTAGCGAACTTCGCTTTGGCGGCCTCGTCGAAGCCGGGCGCGGCGATGACTTCGAGAAAAAGCTTATGCATTTCGTCGGCAGCTTCAACGTCAATCGGCCGATTCACACCGATTACTCCGCCAAAGGCCGACACGGGATCGCATTCGAGCGCGCGCTTGTAAGCCTCGGCGAGTGTCTTGCCGGTCGCCGCTCCGCAAGGATTCGTGTGCTTGATAATTGCGCACATCGCCAGGTCAGATTCAGGAGAGTTAAATTCCTGCGCAAGGTCCCAGGCGGCTTGCAGGTCAACGATGTTGTTGTAGGAGAGTTCTTTGCCCTGCCATTGGCGCGCATTGGCAACTCCGGTGGTCGAGCCGTCTGAATACATCGCCGCTTTCTGGTGCGGGTTTTCGCCGTAGCGCAGATCAAGCGTCTTATGAAAGGAAAAGCGTAGATTGGCCGGGAAACCGCTCGCCGGCGGCTGCAACTGGACGGAATCGACGCTGATGCTTTCAAGGGTCGATGCAATCGCGGAATCGTACGCTGCCGTCGTGGCGAAGGCTTTCTGCGCGAGACGCCACTTCGTTGCTTTCGAGAGCGCACCGCCGGAGCGTTGTAGTTCCTCGGCGATTGGGCGGTAGTCGGCCGGCGATGTCACGATCGCGACATCCTGGAAATTTTTGGCCGCCGAGCGGATCATCGAAGGCCCGCCGATATCGATGTTCTCCACCAGTTCTTCGAAAGCCACGCCCGGTTTGGCGGCGGTTTTCTCAAACGCGTAGAGATTTACCACCACCATATCGATCGGCTGGATCCCGTGTTCGGCAACCGCGACAACATGCCGGGGATCGTCGCGCTTGTGAAGAATCCCTCCGTGGACCTTGGGATGAAGCGTCTTCACGCGCCCATCGAGCATCTCGGGAAATCCGGTGAGGTCCGAGATGTCTTTGACGGAAACCCCCGCGTCGCGCAGGAGTTTCGCCGTGCCTCCGGTCGAGATGAGTTCGATGCCAAGGGCGGAAAGATTTCCGGCAAATTCTACCAGCCCGGCTTTGTCGGTGACAGAGAGAATGGCTCGGCGAATGGCGGCAGACATGCAACTCCTCGAACAATGGGATGGAATCGGCGACCGACGATTTTATCAGCAATCGATCGTAGGCCTCCGTCGGGCGGGCCCCCCGTTTAGAACGAAACGCGCGTCGAACCGGTTGGCGCAAAAGAAAAAAGGCCGCGAATTTCTCGCGGCCCGTGACGCGTGGCGCAGAACTTCTTACTGAAGGGTTCCTTTCGCTGCCGCGGCCGGTGTGTTGGTCGTGAAAGAAAACCATCCCGCCTCGGCAACATCGCCGCCGATCACTGCCAGATTGGAGGCTTGGAAAACGCCCGTAAAATCAGGCGCGTTGGTGTCATCCGGGCTCGCCACGATCCAGTATTGCGTTCCCGAAAGAACCTGGGTGCTGGCGATATTGACGGTGACAATGTTGCAGCAGGTGCCGAACGCAGGCATGATGGTGGCCGAACCGCCCGCCAGCAACGTTCCCACGACTCCGCCATTGTCGCTGTAGAGTCCGACATTCACCAATGACGTGCCGGAGATCCAGCCGACCGCAACCTGAAGCTGTTTGACATAACCGGGGCTAGCCGGAACGAATGGCACTCCGATCGCCTGCTCCGACAGTCCCACGGAGTTGCTGGGGCCAAGAATGTAGTAGCCGGTGGTGTCGTTGTAAGCGTTGCTGGGCGTCGGGCCCAGATTGCTGAAGATAGTGGTCAGTTTGGGCAGGGTTGTCGGCGCTGCTGTTCGCACGCCTTTATGTGTGGTATGGGCCACTTTGAGTTTGCTGTTTTGGGCAAGAACGACCCCCGAAGCAAGAACCAACACGATCAAGCCAGTGAATGCTCGTTTCAAAGCCATTACCTGTAGTCCTCCAATGGAGTGAATTGCAGCATCGGCCGGGAGTGAGACTCGTCGCGGAGCCTTACGATCAAGGCTAAAGACATTTGGGCTAAAGAAGGGTCCCCGAATACGCCGAATGTCTTGAGCTGCGTGCACATTCTTAGTTGGAGTTCCAGCAAAAGACCAGTGGAATAAAGACCCTGAGATGAAAGTCACTAGAGCGGACGGCGCTTAGGCAGGAACGATCGTTCCAGACGCGCCACTGTGGTTAGGCTTTCGCTTTCGCCTTCAACTTGACGTGACCGTCGGCAAGTTCGACCGAGTATTCCACGCTCTCGCATTTGTGCTGCTTGCGAATCTCGTCGGTCTTTTTCTTTACGAAGGTGGTGAATGAATCGATATTGCCCGACACATTCTCTCCGGCTTTTTTCTTAGCGGCGACCAGCGTGTTATAAAGCCGCTCGACCTGCTCGCGCTCACCCTGGTCAACGCTTTGCAACGTGAAATGCGGGGCAGAGGCAGGAGCGCCAGCTCCGGAGGCGGCCGCCGCTGCTGCCTGGCTTACGCCATAGACCGGATGATGCGCTGCCTTGTGCTCGTCTGCATCGGTGCGCACTCCCTGCACCGAAAGCAGAGCATCCTGCGGGCGGCGATAGCCTTCCTCGCGAATTCTCGACTTCTTGCGCCAAAGATCGCTATACACCGCGTAGCGCTGCGCCATTTCGTTATAGCGGTAGCGCTGCGAGAAATTCATGCGTCCGCCGTCGGAGAACTTGCGCAACATGCTCAGCACCTTCCACTCGACATCGGTGGGAGGCCGCTTCGTCGGATTGCTGAAAAAAATCTCGTACTCGATCTTCAGCCGGCGCAGCTGGGAATCGAGAAGAGTCAGTTCCTCGTCGGTGGTCACAGGTTTCTCCATCCACAGTTTAGTGAGGGAGAAGAAGGAGGGCGAGGTACCGCAGGGTCACCAAGGGGCATGGTACGAAAGTAAGGGAGAGCAGCTGTCAGCTATCAGCCGTCAGCTTTCAGCAAAGACAATCCCAATTTCAGAGGCAACGGAACAGGGCTCTACGAGCCCATGAATGGCCAACTTATCCAGAGGTCTTAGCTGGTGGCTGACAGCTTCATTACTTCGAATTCGCCGCCATCTTCTTGACCATGGCGAGAACCAGCTTGCGGTCGCTATCGTTCAGGCTGGTGGAATAGCGGCGGATCTGGCTGAGGAAGCGGACTTCGTCGTCCGACAGTTGAGGGAGTCCTTTGGAGCCGTTGCTGTGTCCGGGCTCGGAGAAAAACTGTGAGAGCGGAAGTTCCATCGCGCCGGCAATCTTGGAAAGCGTGTCGAGCGACGGGATCGTATGGCCGTTCTCAACGCGCGACAAGTAGCAGCGCAACAGGCCCGTTCGCTTCTCGATGTCACCCTGCGACATACCTTTTTGCAGCCGGTAGTTGCGGATGGTCTCGCCGATATTCATTGTGGGGAGCATTTTGAGATGCGAAATAGTAACCAGAGCGATAACTTCTGGCAAGGGGAAACTTGTGCCATGCAGTCGGACGAACGTGCCATATCCGCATCGACGCGCGATTGCACAAGGTTTCGGGCAGAGAGGTTGATTACTTATACATTGTACAAGTAATAGAGGCGGCGTTTCGCGTCCGCCTCCCTTTGCCGGCGCCAGCGCATTTGCCGGGTACGAGCAAACACCTGGGTCATTCGCGTTGCTCGGGATGACAAGCGGTTCGGGGACAGTTGGATATCTACTTCTTGAGCGTTGACGCGAGGAAATCGGTGGTGCGCTGCCAGGCATCCGCCGCGTCAGCAGCGCGGTAGCCGTCTTTATTGTTGGGGTTTTCGAACGCGTGTCCGGCATCGTCATAGATCTTGACGTCGATCTTCTTGCCAAGTGATTTCATTCCCGCTTCGAATTTATGAACGTCGTCCGGGGTGATGCCACGGTCCTGCGCGCCGAACAATCCGAGGATAGGCGCGTTGATCTTCTTGAGTGACTCCGGGTCAGTTGCGAGATGGCCGTAATTGATAACCGTCGCCGCGAGCGTCGGTTCCTGCAAAGCGACATCCAGCGAATAGCCGCCGCCCATGCACCATCCGATCGAGCCGATGCGGTCTTTCTTCACATTGGGTTGCGAGGCGAGGTAGTCGAAGGCCGCGCTCAGATCGCGCTTGGCGCGATCTTCAGGCACGCCGCGCATGATCTCATGGGCCTCATCGGGAGTGGTCGCAACCTTTCCGCGATACAAATCCACAGCCAGGGTGACGTACCCCTGATCCGACAACTTTGACGCCTGCTCTTTTACCCAGTCATTCAGCCCCCACCATTCATGAATCACGATCAGCGCGGGAAACGGGCCTTTGCCCGCGGGCGTATAGAGCGTGCCCTGGACGGTTTCATCGCCGCTCTTGTACGAGACGGGTTTGCCGTCGGCGGCGAGCGCGATTACGGAAGTTAGAAGCAGAATGGACGCAAGCAGCAACGTTTTCTTCATGACCAGCCTCTCAGCAACGCGAATGAGACCATTTCTTCACGAGATTATAGCGGCAGCTCCATGTAGAGCGCGCCTTCGATCGGATTGTTGCAGTAAGGCGCGATCTGGTGAAACCCGATCTTGCGGTACATGGCGACGGCATCCTTCATCACTGGCTCGACCGTGTCGAGCCGCATGAGCTGATACCCGATTCGCCGGGCTTCCGCGATGACACGGTCTATGAGGACACGGCCAATTCCTTTGCCCCGGAATTGCGGTCGCACATACAGCCGCTTCATCTCGCAGATATTGGGCTCGAGCTTATGCAGCGCGACGCAGCCGGCAAGCTGTGAGTCGTATTCGGCGAGAAGAAGTCTTCCCTCCGGCGGAGCATAGCTGCCCGGAAGTTGCGCGAGTTCCTGGTCGAAGTTCTGGAAGCACAGGCTGAATCCCAGCGACTGCGCGTATTCGAGGAAGAGTTCGCGGGCCTGGGCGATCTGAACCGAGGATTCGGCTTGAGATAATGAAATCATCGCAGCAAAAGCGCTACAAGAAATTGTCAACAATCAGCGTAACAAAGCAGCAGGGTAAACAAAGTAGCGTAAACAAAATTGTCATCCCGAACGAAGTGAGGGACCTCGGTTTCTGCCGAGGACAAGGCAAAGTTCGCGGCGAGCGCAAGCCAAACCCAAGATCCCTCGCTCCGCTCGGGAAGACAGGACTGATTCGATGAAGACAGGACTGATTACATATGACTCGGGATGACGAATTAAGATCATCCCATCAACATGCCGCCGTTCACACTTAGAACATGGCCCGTAATGTAAGACGCCTCGTCCGACGCAAGAAAGGCGACAGCATTGGCCACATCGTCAGCAGTTCCCACGCGGCCCAAAGGGATCTGCTTCACCGCGGTCTGCTTGAATTCTTCGCTGAGCACTGCCGTCATAGCGGTTTCGATGAAACCAGGGGCGACGGCGTTGCAGGTGATGCTGCGCGAACCGACTTCGCGGGCGATCGCCATGGTCAGGCCGATCAGGCCAGCCTTCGATGCGGAATAGTTCGCCTGCCCAGCCTGTCCCATCTGACCGAAGACGCTGGTGATGTTGATGATGCGTCCCCAGCGCTGCTTGAGCATGGATGAAATGACCTGCTGAATGCAGAGGTAGGCCGAGGTGAGGTTGGTCTGAAGGACGGCATCCCAGTCGGCGCGCTTCATGCGCATAACAAGCATATCTTTGGTGATGCCGGCGTTGTTTACCAGAATGTCAATCTTGCCGAACTGCCCGATGGCGGCCTTGATCGTGGCTTTGACCTGCTCTTCTTCGGCGACGTCAAGAGCGAACGCGGAGGCCTTCCCGCGGGCAGCAGTGATTTCGCTGACCAATTCGTTCAGCTTTTCCTGATTGCGCGCGGCTACAGCAACCGCTGCGCCTTCTTTGGCCAACTTCAGCGCGCAGGCGCGGCCAATGCCCTGGGATGCGCCGGTGACGAAGGCTACTTTGCCGGAAAGAGACATTGAAATCTCCCTGAAACGCGACCATCTGAATGGAACGCCGAATTATAAATGCCCCTTCGTCAGTCAGTGCGGTGGAGCGGCCAGATCAGTACCTCAAGCTTACGCGCGAAATGCAGGAGTGGCGGCGCACTCGGCAACGTAACCCCTGAGGCTGAAGCGACGCTGTTGGTCTCGAATTCTGCTTCGGCATCCTGCAACGGCCACTGCTGGTGATGGATCTCGCAGCGATAGACCACTTCCTGATGGACTGTAAAAAGACAATAGCGCTCGGTGGCCCAATGCTCGAATGTGCCCGACTGGCGAAGCTGCACTTCGCGGATGGGCCGATAGTGGCCGCGAAACTCAGCGGACCCGTCCCGCCTATGCGAAAAGTAATGGATCTCTCCACCTACCTCCCGCGATGACATCGCCGCATGAAAATACGGCAGATGGTAGAAGCGGCGCGCCGCCCATACGGCTGGAAGATTCCCTGCGTCGAGGCTGAAGAAATACACCCCGGCCTTGCCGCCGTACGTCACGTAAGTGCGAACGTTCAACTCAGGAAAGCGAGAGAGCCCCGGAATTGCTGGCAGACCGCGCCTTCGAATGCCGCTCATGTGAAATGGAACTACGCCTACCCAAGCCTGATTGGCGAACGTATCAAGCGTGAGTTGTTTCGGAACGAATGGTCTCATCAAATCGGGCAAAATCGGCCAATGGGCAAACAGCAGATCGTGCCAAACTTGCTTCATCAGCCACGGGCCAGCAGGCAACGGCCAGGGACGATGCGCGACCGACTTGAGCAGTGGATCCAAGACGCAATTCTATCGGCACGGGTAACGTTTCTCTAACGTTGCTAATCCACAACGCCGACGCGTACCATTCGTGCACTCTTATGCCGCAATCTTCGTCGACCGATGTGATTCCCATGCCTGAGCCGTCTGACAAGAAAATTGCCGAAGTGATTCCGATTTCCACCTCGGGACATCGCTCCACGCAGCGAGCATCGGCGGGCGACAAGGCTGCCTCGGATTCCACGGCTGAGGAATCAACTCAGGCGGTCACGGACGAGAGTGTCCGCGCCACACCTTCTTCGGCTGCATCGGCTGAGCCGTCCACCGAAGTCTTCGCCGTGTTCGGCGTCGAGCCGGAGATTCAGGCATACGCGATGGCGAAGTATTCGCGCTCATCGCTCTCGATGAAAGAGTCGCTGCGCGAGATCAGTTCGCAGAAAGCCGAAAAGTTCCTCAATACTTTCTATTTTCAATACGGACATCGATCGATCGCCGACCTGGCGCACATCGCCCTCGCCGTCGAGCGTCTGTCGATTCTCGCCGCGATCGAACTAGCCGACGAGCAACGCTGGGACGGGCAAGAGCGCTCGACCCGCTATCAGGATTTCAAGAAGAGCGGTTACTACACGCCTGATTTCGGCGCTGACGACGAAAGCCGCAAACTCTACCGCGAGACGCTGGATTTTCTGTTTGCCGAGTATGAAGCGTTTTCGGCGGTGATGACCGATTACCTCATCAGCATCACTCCCAAGCCCGCCGACATGAAGCAGGAGCAGTACGAGCGCACGCTCCGGGCGCGGGCCTTCGACATCACGCGTTATCTTTTACCTTTGGCCAGCAACACCTCTTTGGGAGAGATCGTCAACGCGCGCACGCTCGAGACGCAGGTGGCGCACCTGCTTTCGCACACACATAAAGAGGTGCGGATTCTGGGTGACTCGCTCAAGAAGGCGGCGACGGGCGCGGCCTACAACGTGAATTCCGAATCGCTGCAGGAACTGGTGGCGCAGATTCGAGCGGTGAATCCCGAACTGGGCGCGCGCGCCGAGCAGGAACTGCTGCGCGAGGTGAAGGTTGCGCCAACGCTGGTGAAGTATGCCGATCCGAATCCGTATGAGATGGAGACGCGCCGGGAGCTGCGCCAGGCGGCACGCGAATTGCTGGCCAGCGAGCCGATTGCGCCCGCAAAGGCGATCGTCGATCTGCTCGACGAAGAGCCGCTCGAAGTCGAGATTGCAACGACGCTGCTCTACGAGCATTGCCATCATTCCTACCGCCAGATTCGCCAGGCGGTGCAGGTGGCGGGCGAGCGCCGGCGCAGGGAGATCATCGATCTCGGCCTGCGGCATCGCGGCAAGCACGACGAAATGCTGCGCGGCTTCCGCGCGGGACAACAGTTCCGCTTCGACATCCTGATGGACACCGGCGGCTTCCGCGACATGCATCGCCACCGCCGCTGCATCCAGGTGATGCAGACGTTCACCACGCAGCACGGCTACGAAATGCTGCTCGACATGGAAGACGCGGGCGTCCGCGGACGCTTCGAATCGATCATGCGGCGCGTGCAGGGTGCCGTGGAAAAGATCGCAAAAGGCGCCTCGCCTGAGGCCGAAGCGAATTCGCAGTATGCCATTCCGCTCGCCTTCCGCAAGCGCGCGCTCTTTAAGATGGACTTCGCCGAAGCCGTCTATATCTCCGAACTGCGCACGACGCCGGCTGGGCATGTTTCGTACCGCAATGTGGCTTATGCGATGTATGAGGCAGTGTCGAGGAAATATCCGGCGCTGGCGAAGTATTTCCGCGTGCATGATGTGACGGCGCCGGTGGACTTGCTGCAAAGATAGTGTGAGGCTGGCGTTCCGGTCCACGTGTTCCCATTTCGGCACCTTTTCCACGGAAAAATCGGCTCGTTTTAACGGATTCGCCTTTTATTCGCTTCATTCTGTCTGTATAATCGCGCCATATTCTCAGAGAATCTTAAGGAGCCACCCTAATGGCAGACGAGCGCAGCAAGTCGATCGAACTCGCGGTAGCACAGATTGAAAAGCAATTCGGCAAAGGCTCGATCATGCGGCTGGGGTCGAAGGAAGCCATCGTCCCGATCTCGGTGATCTCGACCGGATCGATTTCCTTGGACGCGGCGCTCGGCGTGGGCGGATTTCCGCGTGGGCGCGTGGTGGAAGTCTTCGGCCCGGAATCCTCCGGTAAGACCACCATCACCTTGCAGGTGATCGCCGAGGCGCAGAAGACCGGCGGCATGGCCGCGTTCGTCGATGCCGAGCACGCGCTCGATCCTGGGTATGCCAAGAAGCTTGGCGTGGATGTCGACAACCTGCTGGTTTCGCAGCCCGACTATGGCGAGCAGGCGCTTGAGATCACGGAAACGCTGGTACGCTCCAACGCCATTGACGTGCTGGTGGTGGATTCAGTTGCGGCGCTGGTGCCCAAGGCCGAACTCGAAGGTGAAATGGGCGACAGCCACATGGGCGTCCATGCGCGCCTGATGTCGCAGGCCCTGCGAAAGCTGACGGGGACGGTTTCGAAGTCACGCACCTGCCTGATTTTCATCAACCAGATCCGCGAAAAGATCGGCGTGATGTTCGGCAATCCGGAAACGACGACCGGTGGCCGCGCACTCAAGTTCTACTCGTCGGTGCGCGTGGACATCCGGCGAATTGCAGCCATTAAGGAAGGCGACGTAGTGACCGGCTCGCGGACGAAGGTGAAAGTCGTAAAGAACAAAGTCGCTGCGCCCTTCCGCGAGGCCGAGTTCGACATTCTCTATGGCGAAGGCATTTCGCGCGAAGGCGACCTGATCGATCTCGCCAGCAACAACAATATCGTGGAGAAATCCGGCTCCTGGTATAGCTATGCCGGAGAGCGCATCGGCCAGGGCCGCGAAAACGCCCGCCAGTTCCTGAAGGACAACAAGGACGTAATGGCGAAACTCGATATCGAAGTTCGCAAGAAGCTGGGAATGATCGCCACGCCTCCGCAAGCCGCGGCCCAGCCAGTCAACGGCAAGGTCGCAACCATGCCCGGCGGAACAGAAGCCCCGAAGCCCCCAATCGTGGCGGCGCGGCGCTAGCAATGGATGGTGGTGCCCAAAGGGATTGTCATCCCGAGCAAAGCGAGGGACCTTGGTTTCGGCCGGCAGCGGTAACGGTGCATGCGAGAACCCAGGTCCCTCGCCTTGCTCGGGATGACAGACTGAGAGAGGAAGAAAGCATGAACGAAGAGCGTCGCTACTTCGTCTGCATCATGTCGAACCCCTCGAAAACGCTCTACACCGGCCTGACCAACAGCATCCGTCGGAGAGCACGTGAGCACAAACAAAAGCTCGTACCCGGCTTCACATCGAAATACAACATTACGCGGTTAGTCTACTTTGAGAGTTTCGGCGACGTACGCAACGCGATTGAACGCGAGAAGCAGATCAAAGCGTGGACTCGAGCCAAGCGCGTGGCGCTGATCGAATCGGTGAATCCCAAGTAGGACGATCTTTCTCGCGAGTGGGACCAGCCACAAACGTTCCGCTTTGTACCAAAGACCGCCTGACGGCGGCCTCCCAAGCCTACAAGCGTTGTCATCCCGAGCAAAGCGAGGCACCTTGGTTTCTGCCGGCAGCGGCAAGGGTGCATGCAAACACCCAGGTCCCTCGCTTCGCTCGGGATGACAATTTGCGTAGTGTGCCGGAAGCATTTCCGAGAAAGTTATCTTAGAGCCCGCCGTTTGCCATCGCGCTCCCTCCCCGCATAAAATCGAATATCGCCCGGTCGATTGATCCGCGCAGACCGCGCTTTCCCGACGAGGACCATTGAACAAAGGCGTCGCTGTCTATCCCGGTTCGTTTGATCCACCGACCAACGGGCACCTCGATCTGATTGAGCGAGGCAGCAAGATGTTCGAAGAGCTGGTGGTCGCCGTGTTGCGCAATCCGGAGAAGAGTCCGATGTTCAGCCTGGCGGAGCGGCTCGACATGCTGCGTCAGCTTACCGCCGATTTGAGCAATGTGAGAATCGACACATTCGCCGGACTGATGGTGGAATATGCCAAGTCGATTGACGCGATGTGTGTGCTGCGCGGCATCCGTGCCATCAGCGACTACGAATACGAACTGCAAATGGCGCTCATGAACCGTAAACTCGAACCCACGCTTGAAACCGTGTTCATGATGCCGGCGGTCAAATATTCCTATGTGAGTTCCCGTTTGGTGCGGGAGGTTGCGCAGGCCGGCGGTCCAGTGAGCGAATTGGTTCCCGAGGCAGTCGAGCAAAAAGTCCGCGAGAAACTCGATCCCGCATACAAACTGCGCGACGCGCGCTTGATCGAAGTCCCAAAAAATACGAAGAGGAAAAAGAAGGCATGAGCACCGCGACCCTGGAAGCTGTCCGCCTCGCCGCCCGCATCGGGCGTATCGAACCCTCTGCCACCATGGCCGCTGTCGCCGAGGCGGAAAAGCTGCGCCAGCAGGGGATCGACGTGGTCGATTGCACCGCCGGCGAGCCGCATTTCTCGACGCCCCAACACATTAAAGACGCCGCGATTGCCGCCATCAACGGCAATTTCACGCGCTACACGGCAGTCGGCGGAACGCTGGAATTGAAAGACGCCATTTTGCGCCGCCACAGCGAGGATTTCGGATCGGGCTACAAGCGTGATGAAGTGTACGCGTCCGTCGGCGGGAAACATGCGCTGTTCAATGCGATCTCTGTGCTGGTGGATCACGGCGATGAAGTCATCCTGCCCGTGCCTTACTGGGTGTCGTTCAAAGACATGGTGAACTACGCCGGCGGAAAGTGCGTGCTGCTGAACGCCGACGAATCGCAGGGCTTCCGCGTCACCGCTGCCATGGTCGAACGCTTGATCACGCCGCGCACGAAGCTCATCATTCTAAATTCGCCGTCCAATCCATCCGGCGCGGTGATTAGTCCGGAAGATATGACAGCCGTCGTCCGCCTGGCGCACGAGCGCGGTATCTGGGTGATCTCCGACGAGTGCTACGTGTATCTGAACTATGCGGGAGAGAATTTTTCGGTCGGCTCGTTGAACGAATATCGCGAGCGCTTCCTGGTGGTCGGATCGCTTTCGAAGACCTACGCCATGACCGGATGGCGGCTGGGCTACACGCTCGGTCCCGCCGCGGTGATTTCAGCCGCACAGAAACTGCAAAGCCAGTCCACTTCGAACCCCACCTCGATCGTACAGAAGGCAGCGGTCGCGGCAATGAATGGTTCGCAGCAGTGCGTGGCCGACATGCGCGCCGAATATATCCGCCTACGCGACCACATTGTGGCCGGTGTTCGCTCCATTCCTGGCATTCAGTGCACATTGCCGGAGGGTGCGTTCTACATCTATCCCAAGGTGTCGGCATACTTCGGCAAGGGCGGCCTTCGCGCCGCCGCCGATGTGGCGCATGGCCTGCTTCACAAGGCGCACGTCGCCACCGTCGCCGGAGAAGGTTTCGGCACCACCGATCACATCCGAATCTCCTACGCGACATCGCTGGACAATCTGAATAAAGCGCTGCAACGGATGAAGGATTACTTCGCATCTCTTTAGGTTCGGCGCGCGCGATCCATGCAGCCACTTTATCCACTCCTGATGCAGCCGGCGTTTGATCCGCGTCCCTGGGGGACCTTCGATCTTTCGCCAATCTATCCGAACCACAAATTCAGTGAAAAAATTGGCGAGTCATGGTTGAGCGGCGACGACTGCAAGGTCGCCAACGGGCCGCTCAAGGGAGAATCCCTTTCGAAGTTGAGTGAACAATATCAGCAGGAACTTGTCGGCGAGGCGGCGCGCGATCCGAAGCGCTTCCCGCTCCTGCTCAAATTTCTTTTTCCGGAAGAAAAGCTCTCGGTGCAGGTGCATCCCGATGATGCCCAGGCGCAGCGCGTCGGTCAGCCCTGGGGCAAGACCGAGTGTTGGTACGTGGCCCACGCCAAGCCCGGATCGCAGATCGGCCTCGGCCTCAAGCCTGGCGTAACGGCCGCACAGCTCGAAGAAGCGATTCATCAGAAGCGTGCCGAGGAAGTGCTCAACTGGATCAACGTATATGCTGGCGACATGATTTACGTTGCGGGCGGTACCGTGCATACACTCGGGCCGGGATCGGTGATCGTCGAAACGCAGCAGCAGTCCGATACAACGTATCGCCTGTATGACTACGGCCGCCCGCGCGAATTGCACCTCAAGGACGGGATGGCTGCGGTGAAGGAAAACGTTAAGTCGGGCAAGGTGCTGCGTTCCGCCCCGAAGCAGAATGGCAAGAATCGGCATGCACCGTTGGTAGGCGCTCCATATTTCGTCGTCGACATGTTTGAGGCGAAGGATCCGCTGGAGTTGGTTACACGTGATGACTCCGGCAAAAGCTCGGTGCAGATCCTCGTTGCCGTAGAAGGTTGCGGAGTGGTTGAGGCTCCCGGAATGGAGCCGGTGACGCTGGCGAAAGGCGACGCGGTCGTAGTTCCGGCCAGCGTCGAGAAGTTCGGCGTGCGTCCGCAGTGGGCGATTGAATTCCTGCGCGCCTATGTGCCCGGAAAGCCACTGCCAGAGCCCGAAACCAGGATGTAGCTTTTGGAGTCGCGCTGTCATTCGATCCGTGGAGATCCGTGAAACATCCGTGGCTAAGAACTTGAACTTCTATCCCGTAATCCTGGCTGGAGGGCGCGGCACGCGGTTTTGGCCGCTCAGCCGCCGCAAGCGGGCCAAGCAACTGCTCGCCCTCGACGGCAAGCAGACGATGATCCAGCAAACGGTCAGCCGTCTGCTGCCGTTGGCGCCCGCGAAAAAGTTCTGGATCATCACCAACGACGATCTTCGCCTGGCTGTCGCGAAGCAACTTCCGAAGCTGCCGAAAGCGCAGATTCTGGCTGAGCCAGTGGGGCGCAATACGGCGCCCGCGATCGGACTCGCCGCGTTCCTGCTCTTGCGTGAGAATCCGCAGGCTGTGATCGGCATGTTTCCTTCCGATCACGTCATCGCCGACGAGAAGCGTTATCGCGAAACCATCGAGCGCGGAATAGAAGTCGCGGCCGCGGGCGCCAATATTGTCGTACTTGGTATCCGGCCGAATCGCGCGGAAACTGGATACGGATACATCGAAGCAGGCGGTCTCTATGCAGGAGACGCTCTGCACGTCCGCCGTTTTACCGAAAAGCCAAATGCGGAAAGCGCTGCTGAGTTCGTCGCCGCCGGAAACTATTTCTGGAACAGCGGCATGTTTCTGTGGAGCGCGCAGACGCTTGCCGATGCTCTGATGGAGCATCTGCCGAAGACGGCTGCAATTCTTGAAGAGATTGCTGCGGCGCATGGTACAAGCAAATTCAGCGCAGCCTTCAGGCGCCTTTACCCGAAGTGCGAAAACATCAGTGTCGACTACGCCGTTCTCGAACCGCGCTCGGCAAAAGGTGAACAAGAAGGACGTATCTTCTGCCTGCCTGCCGATTTCGGCTGGAACGATCTTGGTTCGTGGACGGCTCTGCATGAGCACCACAATGCCAAGACCACTCCGCCGGAAGGCAACCTGGTTGTGAGCTCGGGACTTTTCCTGCTGAACGCGCACGGCTGCTACATTCACGCCCCGGGCAAATTCGTCGCGGCAGTGGGCGTAAAAGATCTGGTGGTGGTGGAAACCGACGATGCGCTGCTGATCACCACGCGCCAGCACGCGCAGGATGTCGGGAAAGTTGTAAAGTATCTCGACGAAAAGAAGCTGCACAAGCTGACGTAACAAGGGTTTTTGACCCAGCACTCCAGACTTGCAGTTCACGACCAGAAATGCCCCAAGAAATCAAATTCGGAACCGACGGATGGCGCGGCATCATCGCCGACGACTTCACCTTCGATAATGTGCGTCGCGTCGCCGCCGCAATCGCCTCATATATCGTGAACCATGAAGATCCCAGGCGCGGCGTGATTGTCGGATACGATTGCCGCTTCGGATCGCCGACGTTCGCGCGGGTCGTCGCGGAAGTGATTTCAACTGCTGGAATCCCGGTAAAGCTCGCCAACGACTACACGCCGACGCCCGCAGTTTCTTATGCGGTGAAGCATCAGGGAGCAGCCGGCGGCGTAATGGTCACCTCCAGCCACAATCCGTGGAATTGGAATGGAATAAAGTTTAAAGGCAACTTCGGCGGATCGGCAACGCCCGCGATCATGAAGAAGATCGAGCAGGAACTGGCTGTCAATGCCGCTCCGATAGGTGCGAAAGCGCCAATTGAAGAAGTAGATCTTAAGAAAGACTACGTAGCCGCCGTCTGTGCGTTTGCCGACATGGATTTGATCGCGAAAACAAAATTCAAGTTTGCGGTTGACGCGATGTACGGCTCCGGCCGAGGGATTTTGGCAAAGATCTTCGCGAATCGCGGCGTGCAGTACGTAGCGATCCGGCAAGAGCTTAACCCGCTGTTTCCGGGAATCAATCCCGAACCGATCCAGCCGCACACGGCCATGCTGCAAGAGACGGTCGTCCGCGAGAAATGCGACGCCGGGCTCGCTACCGATGGCGACGCCGACCGCATCGGCGCGGTCGCAGAAGACGGCACGTTCGTAGATTCGCACAAGATTTTCTGCGTCCTGCTGCGCTGGCTGCTGGAGCGCAAGAAATGGCCGGGCGATGTTGTTCGCGCCTTCAATACAACGCGCATGCTCGACCGCATCGCCGCGAAATACGGGCGCAAGCTGCACGAGACGTCGATCGGCTTCAAATACATCGCCGACCTGATGATGGAGCGCGAAATTCTCATTGGCGGCGAAGAGTCAGGCGGCATTGGATATTCCCGCTTTCTTCCCGAGCGCGACGGCATCTTGAATTCTCTCTTGCTCGCCAACGTCATGGCCGAAGAAGGCAAACCGCTCGGGCAACTCGTAGCCGATCTCCAGCGCGAGTACGGGCCGCACTACTACGGGCGCCGTGATCTCCACATCCCTGAAGACGTGAAGCAGAGCGCCATCCAGCGCGCCCGCGCGGAACGCACCCAAACGCTCGGCCGCTACCGCGTGTTGAAGAAAGAAACCATGGATGGCGTAAAGTTTCTTCTCGACGCGCCCGCAAACGGTAATGGAGCCGAGGCCTGGGTGCTGTTTCGCGCTTCAGGCACGGAGCCGCTGTTGCGTCTCTACACCGAGGCCTCATCGCCGGAACTGGTCAGCGAACTTCTGGTAACCGGCGAGAGTTTTGTAAGGAATGGCTAACTGTAGCGCGTCGCATCGCAGCGAAGTGCGATACTGGAGTCAGGTTCCCTGAAGATGGCCAACGATCCAACACCGGCGCCAGCGGATACTCCGGAGGCCCTGCGCTACAACCGGATCCGGCGTTGGCTCGGGATTGCCGATTTTGCATTTGGGTTCGTCTTCCTGATCGTCCTTCTCGCGACCCGCTGGTCCGACTGGCTGCGCGACCTTGCCTATCGCTGGGGATTTCAGCACTACTCTTTCGCTCTCTTCATTTACCTGTTTCTGCTGCTCGGCATCGCCAAGGTTCTCAGCATCGGCCTCGACTATTACGGCTTCCGTCTCGAGCGCAGCTTCAAACTCTCCACCCAGAAATTCGGCTCGTGGGGATGGGACGAGATCAAGGGCTTCCTCGTCAGCCTCGTATTAGCGGGCATCGTCGTGGAGTTGCTCTACTTCACCATCCGCGAATGGCCGCAGCGCTGGTGGCTTCTGGCGTGGGCGCTATTCATGGGCCTGTTCGTCTTGCTCGCGCAGCTTGCGCCCGTTCTCCTGCTCCCGATCTTCTACAAGTTCGAACCGCTCGACAACGAAGATCTCCGCCGCAGGCTGGTGATCCTGAGCGAGCGCGCCGGGACGCGCGTGCGCGGCGTCTACCGCTGGAAGCTGTCGGAAAAAAGCAAAAAGGCCAACGCGGCCCTGACCGGGCTGGGCAATACCCGCCGGATTATTCTGGCCGACACGCTGCTCGACAATTACACGGCCGACGAAATCGAGGCAGTGCTCGCCCACGAACTCGGACATCACGTGCACCGGCACATTCTGAAAAGTATTCTGGTGCAGTCGGGAATCACGCTATTCGGATTCTGGGCCGCGAACTGGACGCTCCACTATGCGGTCGACCAGCACATGTTCGAGCAACTCTCCGACTTCGCCAACCTGCCACTGCTGGCGCTGGTTTCGGTGGTGCTTTCGTTCGTGCTGATGCCGGGGCTCAACGCTTTTTCCCGCTTCAATGAACGCCAGGCGGACCGCTACGCTTTCGAATCGGTCGCGACCGTCGACCCTTTTATTTCTTCGATGAACAAACTGGCGGAACAGAACCTCGCCGAACGCGCGCCGTCGAAGTGGGTCGAATGGTTCTTTCACTCGCATCCTTCGATTTCGCGCCGCCTGGCCGCCGCCGAAGAATGGGGAAGAACGCAGCACCCGCATCCGCAGGTTGAGTCCTGAGGACAGGCTATCTGTTCAGAATCCCGATCACGCGCTGCAAGTCTTCCTCGGTATCGACTCCAATGCTGTCATAGGGAGTCTCGCCGGCATAGATCGAGATCCCGTTCTCCAGAAACCGCAATTGCTCCAGCCGCTCGCTCTTTTCCAATGACGACTCCGGCACCCGGACGAATTGGTCCAACGCCGCCTTGCGATATGCATAGAGCCCGAGATGCTTGAAGTAGCGCGGGCCGGTTCCATCACGATCGAAAGGAATCGTGGCACGGGAAAAATACAAAGCCTGGCCATTCTTATCCACAACCACCTTCACCGCATTCGGATTCGGAACATCAAGTTCCGAGGCCGGTGTCATCAGCGTGCCCACGTCCGCCGCAGGATTTTCCATTACGTGCACCAGCGATGCGAGATGTTCAGGGCGGACCAGCGGCTCATCGCCCTGGACGTTGATGTAAACATCGCCGGCCCTGCGCTCGGAAATCTCGTGGACCCGCTCCGTCCCGCTGCGGTGGGAAGAAGAAGTCATCGCCGCATTCCATCCATGCTGACGGCAGACCGACAGAATCTCCTCAGAGTCGGTGGCGACAATCACATCTTCCAGGATCGTGGATGACCTCACTGCTTCATAGACAACGCCAATCAACGGTTTTCCATGAATCTCCCGCAGCATCTTTCGCGGAAGGCGAGTTGAGGCGAGCCGGGCAGGAATGACAGCGATGGCGTTCATCATTTCAAGTTCAGAGCGGTTGGATGTGTGGGCTGATACAAGCCGAGCGCCCCTCCGCTCGGCAGAACGATCGTGGTACGAATTCCCCACCGCTCCGTGGTAACGCTGCCACATTGCACATTTTGTTCCTTCAAAGATGCGACTGTCTGGTTAAGATCGTCGCACATGAAGTAGAGATCGCCGCCGAGCATCTGACTGGGCCGCGAATCGTCCCCGGCGGGATGGATCGCCGCTTCGGCCGGCTTGACCGCAAAAATGAGCCATCCCTGCCCGGCATCGACCGCCGGCAGGCGTAGCACATCACGAAAGAATCCTCGATCGGCTTCGGCATCCTTGCTGTACAGGAGAAAATGTGCGCCGATAATCATGCGCCGAGTATAGCCGCATTTGCTTCTGGAAAGCGTTGCGTCGACGACTCCGTCCGGCCAGTTCTAAAACGCGTTGCGTAGAAGGCTTCGGGCCGAGAGTCTTGCGCGAACCCAAGAACTTCCGGCCGTCTGCTTGACCTCTCCATGAATATCCTCAATTGACCAATTTCTCGCCCCATCGTTAGAATCAATCAGGGAAGCACGGCCCTGCCTCGTTGCTTTGCGCGCAAAAGTCCGGAGGCCTCGGCCTTATCGAACTTGATCTTCTTCCGCGCTCCCTCTCGATTGCATCACACCGTGGCGGTGTAGCTCAGGTGGTTAGAGCGACGGTCTCATAATCCGTAGGTCGTAGGTTCGAGTCCTACCGCCGCCACCAGATTCAAGCGACAGTAAACAGGGCGTTTACTGGATTAAGGCGCGCGACCAACGCGCTCTGTTTTTGTGGGGGATGAGCAACGAAGGGCTCTAGCTAATGTGCAGTGATAGAGTTCGTTTTTTTCTTCCTATGGATCGAGATCGATCAGCGGCTTCTTGATTTGGCATCGGGATCGTAGCCAATCGAGCATGACTTCGAGGTCAGAGTGCGAGATGCGAACGAACTCGCACCCGGCGGTCGCGTTCGGTTGAGTCCACAATACGCGCGCCTCCACGGAAACCTCTTTTCTCAGCCCCGGCAAAGAAACTGAAAAAGAAAGAATGTCGCCGGCCGCAAGGTCCTGGCTGCAAATCAGCCCCACCCCGCCGTCTCCGAGATTGAGAATTTTCACTGGCAGGGGGCGCTGGCGCAGATCGGTCGCGACCGAGGAGGTCATCACCGGAACCCGGATCTGCCTGCGAAGATCGCGCACCATCTTCGAATAAGCGGAGTGAAGGCATCTGGTCCCGGCATCCTGCGTCAGCGGCTTCCTCAATATAGCGGCGCTGGAAGGTATAGCGCGCTCATCCGCAGCAACCGCGACCACAATTGGCTTGCGGCCCTCGGCACAAATCCCGTCGGCGGAAAGCAGCAATTCGCCGCATGATTCTCCGCCCCAGTCGATCACCAGCAGATCAGTCCGCCCCTCCATCAGAAGCTCGGACGCATTGGCAGCGGTCAGGCAAATGCGGGTTCGAATCGAAAGATCCCTTAAGATGCGGTGCAGAGTGCCGAATATCTCTGGGTCCTTTGAGACCAGCAGACATTCGAATGTCATCTCCGGGGTCATCCTTCACTCCTCACACCGCAAATCGAAACTTCTCCCACGCCTCCTCCATTCGGGCCTTGAACTGTCCGCCCTTTGGTCACGAACCGTCTGGCACAGGAGGCTGGTTACCTCTGGTTACCATGTTCCGTTACGGTCTAGCGCCTGTACCACACCGTTTGCCGATGGTGCTGTTTTCTCCCAGGCGATACTCTCTACCCATGTTGAGTTGCTCGAAATCATCGACTCATAACGCAAGGTTACTAAGGGGAAATCGACCTATGAAAAAAGCACTCTCCTGTGTCTACGTACTTCTGATGCTGGCCGGTACTTCTTTGGCAGCCGAGTTGCCCGATGCTCCGAGTTCCGTCGTCGTTGCGATCACCCCGGCGATTATGGTTGCCGCAACGCCCGCCACCAGGCTGGCCCCGAAAGCTTCGACAGAGATCAAGGTTGTTGACACCAAGTTCATCGCGCTGGCGATCGTCTCTACGGGTAGCACCTTCGCTGATTCGTACACCACGCTTTTTGCTCGCGAGAACTGGCTTGCAGGCAAGACCAATGTCTGCAACGCCGAGATTCAGTCCGCTTACCTCTATGGAACGCATCCCACGGTTGCTCGCGCTTATGCGGTGGCCTCTGTGAAAAGCGTCGGTTCGATTGCGGCCTCTTACTATCTGCGCAAGCACCACAACAAGTTCTGGAGCGCACCGTTGATTGTCAACACCATCATCGGTCTCGAGGGAACCACGCAGAACCTGGCTGCCTGCAACTGAAACCTTCGCCTGAAGCGAACATTTGTGACTACTGGACAGTCAACGTAATTTGCGATGTGTGCTTCAGGCTTCCGGAAGTACCAGTCACGGTGATCGTGTAATTGCCTGGCTGGGTTCCCTTGGAACCGCTGGAGATCGTGCCGGTGCCGCCGGCACACGATGCGAGCAACAGAAGACTCGGCGCGAGTGCCAACCAGACCAGCGCTTTCCGGCCTCTTCTTCCCGCCAATCCCAAAAGCAGGCCGGCAATCGTCAGAACTTCCAATAAACTCACGAAGAAAGACGTCGGCGCAATGCCATTCGGAAACCCAGCGGGTATTCCCGAAGACCTCGCCACAGTTGTGATGGTGAGGGCCGCCGACGAAGTGGATGATCCCGGCGTGACTGACGCCGGCGATAGGGTGCAGGTTGAACCAGAGGGCGCTCCCGAGCAAGTCAACTGAATCTGATTGTTGAATGCCCCGCCCACCGGCGTTGTGGTCATCGTAAACGTTCCACTTGTTCCAGCGCTTACCGTCGCCGACTGCGGAGATCCCGTCAGGCTGAAATCCGCTCCCGTTCCAGAGAGCTGGACTGTGTGCGGGCTTCCCACCGCACTGTCGCTAACGGTTAGCACCCCAGTTCGACTCCCCGAGACGGTCGGCGCAAATGTCACGCTGAACGTGCAAGATGAGCCGGACGTCAACGTAGCCGGGCAATTATTGGCTTGTGAAAAGTCCCCAGTGACCTGAACACCGGAGATGCTGACGCTGGAACTGCCCTCGTTCACCAAGGTCGCGGTCTGGCTCGCGCTGCTGCGTTTTACGGCTGCTGCAAACGCCAGCGATGTGGGGCTCAGTGACACGGACGCCGCAGCCGTTCCCGCACCGCTGAGCGGAATTGCGTGCGGCGCTCCGGCGGCATTGTCGTTGATCGTGACTGTACCGGTGCGTGGCCCTGACGCCGTCGCAGTGAATGTAACCGACAGGCTACAACTCGCCCCCGGTGCGACACTCGTCCCGCAGGTGTTGGTCTCGGCGAAATCTCCGGCGATTGAAACCGATGAAATGTCCATTGCTCCGAGGCCTGTATTTTGGATCGTTACCTGCTGCGGAGAACTGGTAATTCCGATCGTGGCCGATGCGAAGGTCAGGCTGGCCGGCGCCGCAGAAAACGATGGCGTCAACACGAAGTCCACCTTCATCACGAAACCATCCGTGCTACCGCCGGGCGCTGTCTGAAATGCCTGTTGGGTCGTGGGGAGATCGGTCGAATCGGTGGTGCCCGTCAGATACAGATTGCCGATCGAATCCATCGCCATCGCGGTAGCATTTTCGTCGCCCCTGCCACCCAGATAGGTCGCGAAGAGTTCCGAACCGGCGGCCGCATCGATCTCCACGAGCAGCAAATCGTTCCCACCTGCGTAAGGCTCCAGTCCGTTCACTGGTGAAAAAGAGTTGCTTGATGTCGTCGCCAGCACGTAAGCGTTGTTGTTGGCATCGAGCGCGATCCCGGCAGGCGCGGCATAATTATTCGGACCCAGAAAAGTGGAATACGCCAGCGTGGAAGCGCTGGCGTCGAACTTCGCGACGAACGCATAATTGCAAGAAACTGTGGAGTCGTTCGGATCGCAGATACTCGTCGAAGTGAGTGGGAAGGTTCCATCGCTGAACGCCAAGCCAGTTACGTATGCCGAGCCTGAGGTATCGGCGGCAATTCCAGTAATAGTCACAAAACCAAACGTTTCGTAGAAATATGTGGAGTATTGGAGTGCGCCCGCACTGGTCATCTTGGTCACGAAACCAACCGTGCTGTTCTGCTCTGTCGTGTTGGTAGTGAGATAGGCACCGCTACTGACTGGGAAGTCATATGTATTCGTTGTGCCCCCCAGATACGCGTTCCCACTTGCGTCGACCGTCATTGCAGACAGCGTAGTAGCGGGTTCCGGCCAGCACTGCGTCGCCCCGCATGCGAATGAAGTGTTGGAACTGCCCCCAAGATAGGTGGAGAATGCGAGCGAAGAACCATCCGGGCTGAACTTGGTCAGAAAACCGTAGGTTCCGTAGACGCCTCCTTGATTTGGAGAGGCCGTCGATTGATATGCATTTGCCACCGGAAAGTTGGTGGATGAGGTTGTTCCCGCCACGAGCACATTCGAGGCACTGTCAACAGCGACCCTGGACGGGATGTCCGAACCGTTTCCACCCAGATATGTGGAATACAGCAGATCCGCTCCGTCGCCCGACAACTTGGTTAAGAACGCATTGAACGAGCCCGGATAGGTCCCCTGATATGGATTGACCATGGGGAAATCGCTGGAGGCTGTGCTGCCGGTGACATAGACTTCGCTTGAGGCGTCGAGGGCAAGAGCATATCCATAATCCTGACTATTACCGCCAATATAGTCGGCGTACACAAGTTGTGAGCCAGTCGCATCCATTTTCGCGATGAAGACGTGATCGGATCCCGTCGGGAGCGAACCGATTGTCCCGCCGGGAAAATCCGCGGAATCGGTGTAGCCGCAGACGTACACATTGCCCTGGCTGTCAGTTGCGATCCCTGTAGGCTGATCGTCGCCGCTGCCGCCGAGGTACGACGAAAATGCAAGGACTGGATCAATCACGAGCGGACGAGCGCGATCAAAATCGGCCACCCGGAATGAAACCCGTGCCCCGTCTTTCACCACGTATTCAGCGTGGAGTGGAATGCGTCTTCCGTTTACTTCCTGGTAGACGCCGGGGCGAAGCAGACGAAGCTGGGTGGTCGCTACGTTCACCAAAAGACTTCCGTCGCGATCAACTCGAATCCCTTGTGCCCCCTTAACTTCGAATTCGATCAAATTTGGATCCGCGTGCGGCGAGACGGCGAAATCGTATTCCAGTTGCCGGTGATTGCCGTAATAAATGAGATCTATGCCGGGATAGATATTGTTGTACCGGACCTTTCCATATATACGGACATTTCGAGTCCACTTATTGGGGTCGTTCCCGATGAAATAGTTCACTCTTCCGGGCTGGGCATCTTCCCCTATCGCACGTGGATTGGCCGCAGCCCCAACAAACCTTAGTTCGATGGTGTGATTGGCGCGCCTGTCTTCCCGAGCGGCGTGACCTGACGCGGGAGATTTCGCTGTCTTGGCCGGGTGCAAACCCAGGACGATGCCGTCCGATGTCAGAAACGCCGTGTATCCCTTCGCTCGCGAAAGAAACTGGACCTTGGGATCTGTCTGGCCGAGATTCTCCTCAAAGTTCCAGGGGAGATGCTGATACTCGACCCGTTTGCTCGCCGGAGCGCTTACCTGTGCAACGCATTCCACGGCAAGCGCGAGCAGCGCAGATATGAAGATAGATTGGACTCGCATCCGATGACCTCGGAATTTCTAAATTGTCCGTTTAACACTGACTGGCCCACAAAACGGGTATGCACTGTGCGGCCTCTCAGATATGGCCACATGTGCACGGCGGGTTCCACATCGACACCATGGGCGACACAGAAAAGCACTGGGATTGATGCACTTAGACTTGCAATCAGCGCGGAGTAAATTTTTCTGTGTCTTTAGTTGGGAATAGTGTTCTGAAAACGAACAGGCTCAGGCATGACTCAATACATCTTGCTGGGAATGTCGAACCGGCGGAACCGGCAACACTAGATCCCGTTAGACGCCACTAAGGCGGACTCGCCCTTCTCCACGCGATTGCGGCCTTTGCTCTTGGCCTGGTAGAGCGCCAGGTCAGCGCGATGAATGAGGCGTTCCACGTCGCAAGATCCCTCCGCTACCACAACGCCCATGCTGATCGTCACTTGAGAGGTTTTGGGGCCGGCCGAGATCGGCGTGTTGGCCACAATTTCCCGGATCTGGTTTGCGCGCCGGACGGTGATCTCCAGATCGCAACCCGGTATAACCAACAGAAACTCTTCTCCGCCATATCGCCCCACTCCGTCATAAGACCGCAAACATGACGTAAGACATTCCCCGACCGCCTTTAACACTGAGTCGCCGCTCTCATGACCTAGTTTGTCATTAATGGTCTTGAAATGATCGACATCGGCGAGCACAAGACCCACGGGAGTGCGGTCGCGACGTGCCCGTTCCAGTTCCCGGCGCAAGAAGTTGATGATCTCCGCGCGGTTCCATAGCCCGGTGAGAAAGTCGTGGCAAGCAGCAAACTGCAATGCGCGGTTGGTCGCTACCAGCTTTTGTTGAAGGTCGACGATCCTTTTTCCTACCAATAGCCGCGCCTTGAGCTCGGCAGGATCGAACGGCTTGGCTAGAAAATCGTCTGCGCCGGCGTTCATTGCTTCCAACATCTCCTTCCGCTCGCTCTTCGCCGTCAGCAGGATCGTGTAGGTATAGGAGGCTTCAGTGCTTGCCATTCGCAGGCGGCGGCAGATTTCGACGCCGTCGATTTCCGGCAGCACCCAATCCAATACCGCAAGACGCGGTGCACCCTTCCCGCTGAGCAACTTCCACGCTTGCTTTCCATCCTCTACAAGCACATAACTCAATCCCCAGTCTCGAAGCTGTTTTTCGATCAATCGTCGATAGATAGGGGAATCCTCCGCCAACAGGATCGACGGGGGGTCGAACTCACGGACGATTTCCACGTTGTCTGTCGGCTCGACGGTTTTGGGCATGTTATGCGGGCATCTCGGCTTTCTCGAGTTTCGCCAATTCGCTTGCCAACCAGTTCTCGAGATATTCGAGGTCGTCTTCTGAGACGAAGGAAAAACGCAAGCCCGCCCTACCCCCTGCGTTCGCGTTTACGACTTTGCCAGTGATGTGAATTCGCCGGGCGCTTTCGGGAAGAGAAAAATGTGCCAGCACTTCCTGATTGATCTGCAGGGCCTGATCGCAATGCAGAGCCAGTCCGCCGATGCTGAGGTCGCTGATCCGTGCGGAAACCGGCCCTAATTCGGATACTCTGGCAGTCACAGGCATGTCGACGGGAACGCGCGCAGAGCGCCGGCGGTTCTGCAACATGGTCCCGTAAGCGGCACGCATGCACCGGCCGGCATGTTCGGCATCGGCCGGTTTGTGAATCATGAAGTTCGCCCCTACCAGCAGGGCATGCGTTTCCTCTCCAGGATTGACCAGCGCCACGATGGTGGACGTGTTGTTGGGAGAAGATTTTCTCGCTGAGCGAACGATGCGGGTCGGCTTATCGGTGTTCTGCCAATCCACGATGATGGCATCGAGCCGGCGATGATTAACCGCATCGACTGCCGAGTTGAATTCCTGAACAACTTCCGTCTTGATCGAAAAGTTATTCAATACCTCATTCATGACGCATAGGACGTTCGCGTCATGAGTGAACAGAAGTCCGCTGAGCCGGAATTGATCAGTCATAACAGAGCTATTGCATTGCACGTCGATTGCCAACAATTACGGGCACGCAATTCGCTCAGATCCATGGGCAAAGCCGGTCTTTCAGGTACGGCAGGAGTTCGGAGGGCACGTTCTTATGTCTGCTCCGCGGACGATTTCCATTTCTGATACAGCAATGGCCGCACCCGTGAAATCTTCGCGACGAAAAGGCGGAAGATGCGTGCTACCCGATGGGCCTCGAAGTGCACACCCGTTGGGATGCCATCTCAGGCTCGGTTGGGCCGCGTAGATCGTCAAGGAAGAACATGACTCGTGACCAACAAAGCTTTCCGGATCTCTCCGGTCTTTTGCCGTTTTCGAAGAAGGTAGAAGGGCGGGAATGGTGGCTCTGGGGATTCGCGGTCGCGATCACTCTGGTTCTGACCTTCGCCATTATCAGCTTGACCTTTGCCAGTCCCGATCTTCATACCGACAAGGTTCATTTTGGCAGTCTTAAGGAGTGGGTCCGCGGCCTTACGTTCCTGATTTTGCTGTTCGATCTCTACACCATCTACCAGCATGCACAATTGCAGCGCATGCGGCGCCGGTTGCTGGATCAGCATTTGCTCTTTCAGTTGATTACTGAAAACGCCGCCGACATGATCGCGGTGATTGACATGAAGGGTCGCCGTATCTACAACAGTCCCGCCTATGAAAAAGTTCTGGGATATAGCATCAGCGAACTGCAGACCACGTCGTCGCTGGAACAAGTGCATCCGGAGGACCGTACGCGAGTAGCCCAGGCCGCAGACAACGCCCGTCTCGGGCAGTCTGGCGCAACCCTGGAATATCGCATCCGCCACAAAGACGGGTCGTGGCGGGTGCTGGAATCGACCGCGAACGTTATCCGGAGCTCGCGGGGCGAGGTAGCAGGCCTGGTGATCGTCAATCGGGACATCACGGAGAGAAAGTGTGCCGAAGATGCGCTCGCGCGAAATGCTTTCTATGACGGCCTGACAGGCCTTGCGAACCGCACCTTGCTGCTGGATAGAATCGCCAGAGTTCTTTCTGTTTTTCAGCGCCATCCGACGTCCTATTTCGCTGCCCTGTCCATTGACATGGATGGCTTTCGGGTGGTCAACGACAGCCTGGGTTACGCCGCGGGGGATATCTTGCTGACGCAAATAGCGCAGCGTCTAAGCACGTGCCTGCGCACTTCGGATACGGTTTCACGGCCGCTGGCCGGAGACCTGCCGGAACCGCCGTCGGGGGACACCACCCTGGCGCGCCCTGGAGGCGACGAATTCGTGGTCCTGGCCGACGAACTGAAAAGCCCTGGTGATGCAATTTATGTCGCGGAGAGAATACTGAGCAGGCTCGGAGCGCCTTTTGAGCTGAATGGCCACCAGATCGTTCTGACTGCGAGTGTCGGAATCGCATTAAGTGGCAACAGCAGCACCGAACCTCACGGCGTTCTTCGGGATGCGGAAATCGCCATGTATCGGGCGAAAACCCTGGGTAAAGCCCGATGGGAGGTTTTCAACCAGCAAATGCACGCTGGAGTGTTGAAGCGCCTGGAACTCGAAGGTGACATGCGCAAGGCCATCGAACTGGGCGAGTTCAAGGTTCACTATCAGCCTATAGTCTCGCTTGAGTCCGGCCGTGTCGTGGGCTTCGAGACCCTTTCCCGCTGGCAACGGCCGCTGGGGATGGTCATGCCCGGAGATTTCATCCCAATCGCCGATGAAACCGGCCTGATCATTCCTATCAATCGCCAACTGCTTTCGGAGGCATGCTGTCAATTGCGCGTTTGGCAGCAAATGTACCCGGCCGATCCGCCCCTTTTCATGAGCATTAACGTAAGTTCCAAAGAATTCTTACAGGCAGATTTGACTTTACAGATAGGGCGTGTGATTCGCGAAAGCAAGGTCGATCCTCGCTGTCTTTGCTTTGAAATAACCGAGACCATTGCAATGGCTGACGCTGAAAGGTCGGCGGCGGTACTTTCAGAGCTCAAACAGCTTGGCGTCAGCATTGATATTGATGATTTCGGTACCGGTTACTCTTCGCTCAGCCGGCTTCAGAGCTTTCGCGTCGACACACTGAAAGTCGATAGGGCGTTCGTATCCAGGATTGACACCGACCGGGAAACCCATGAGATTGTGCGGATCATCGTGATGCTGGCCCACAGTCTGGGCCTGCATGTTGTCGCGGAAGGGGTTGAAACCCCTACCCAACTGGATCTTCTTCGACAGCTTGGCTGCGAAAACGCACAAGGGTATTTGTTTTCCAAACCCTCAGACCCAGAAACTATCGAACGATTTCTGGCAACTAATCGGGCCGGTACTTCCTCCAACAGACGCGCGGCCGGCGCCACGTCGTCGCGGCCATAGGAGACTCTGGCCGCAAATCCATTACCAGTTGAGGTAAGACCGTGGCGATTGAACGAGTAACTGCCCATGGCCGACGACTTGATCGTTCGAGATCTCAAATCCTGTTCGGATTTCGTAACAAACCCTACAATATCGGATGGCACTTAGCGCATCCTGCGTATCCTGATACCGTGAGGTTTTTCAAGGGCCGTACCCGGGATGCAGCCGACCGTTCGTTTGTTTCCGTTGCGCCTTCCAATTCCAGGTCGATAACCTGGATTGCTGAGTATGTTCCCCGCATCAAGCAGCCCCACCTTGCGAAAGCCGATACCGGCCGCTCTTCTAAGGCAATAGAAAGGTGTTCCTGCCGAACATCGATCACTCACCTGCCGGGCGAACAGAGGTGCCACGCCTCAACGACCAGGAAAGATGTGCCAGCGGTTCCACTTTCAAAGTCAACGCAACGCAAACAAAGGGACACCACCGAAGAGTTCAACGAACCCAAATGCCTCCGTCTATGAAAGCTTCGGAATGCTTCACGCTGTTAGTTATCGATGACGATCAGAAGAACCTGGAAATCCTCCGGGAACTGCTGCATGAGCCTGGCCTGGAGATCAGTACCGCCAGCAACGCCGAAACGGGATTCGAGGCGTTCCTGCGGCTTCGTCCCCGCATCGTCCTTATCGCTCGAGACATTGAAGCAGGCGGTGGAACACCGATGCTGGAGCGCATGCTGGCAGTGGATCCAGGCGTCGACATCATTCTTGTCAGTAACCACTACTCGGCCGAAGCCGCGGTTGAGGCAATTCAAAAGGGAGCATGTGATTACATGACTCACCCTTTGGATCTCGGCAGGCTCCGGTCACGAATCGCGGGTCTTCTGATGGATGCGGAACGCCGCCGCAAGACATTCCGTCTCGATCAGGAGCTGCTCGAAGCCTACCGCTTCGAGGGCATCGTCGGCCGCAGCCCCCTGATGTTGGAGGTCTTTGCCAAGGTAAGGCGAATCGCGCCGCACTTCAGGACAGTTCTCGTCACCGGCGCCACCGGCACCGGCAAGGAACTGATCGCGCAGGCACTGCATGCCTTAAGCCCCTCGGCGCCGGGCCGGCTCGTGGTTTGCAACTGTTCGGCACTTGTTGACACGTTGATGGAGAGCGAACTTTTTGGCCACGTTCGCGGCTCCTTTACCGGCGCGGTCCAGGACAAGATCGGCTTGTTTGAGCACGCCGACGGGGGAACGATCTTCCTCGATGAAATCGGCGAGCTTTCGGCCGCCGCACAAGCCAAACTCCTGCGTGTCCTGCAAAACCACCAGATCCAGAAAGTTGGCTCGCTCGCCACCCGAAACATTAATGTACGTGTCGTGGCCGCGACCCACCGCGATTTGAAAGCGATGGTCCGCGAAGGCCAATTCCGCGAGGATCTCTATTACCGCCTGTCGGTGATTGAGATTGCGCTTCCATCCCTTGCCCACCGCCGCGAAGACATTCCGCTCCTGGTAAGGCATTTTATCGAGAAGTTTTCGAACGAATACAAGAAACCGATCGCCGGCGTGGCGCGACGGGCGCAACTGAGAATGGCGGCGTATCCCTGGCCGGGGAACGTGCGTGAACTTGAAAATGTAATCGGAAATGCGTGCCTGATGAGCGATGATCGGCTGATAGATCTCGAAGATCTTCCCGAGAGATTTCGCGAACGGATGACAGGCGAGATTTCGACCGACGATAGCCTGCTCTCCCTCGAAGAAGTCCAGAAGCGGCACGTCCTGCGCGTTCTGGAGGGCGTGGGGGGAAACAAGGCGCGGGCCGCGGAAGTACTGGGGATCGGACGCGCGACAATTTATCAGCTGCTCTTGAAGTTGAAATCCGGTGAAAAATCTTCCAACGACGTTGCGTAGTCCTCGTGCAAGCTTGGGCTTGCTATTCGACAGTCAACGTCAGTGCCGTCGAGTGTTTTACCACTCCGGAAGCTCCTGTCACACTGAGAGTGTAGGTTCCCGCCGGAGTAGTGCCCAAACTGGATTGAGTTCTCCCGGTTCCCCCCGCGCATCCCAGCAACATCACCGTACTTAGGCAAACGAGCGCTAATCCAGCGCAATGAGGGAGCCTGCTCCGCTTACCGAGAAGGACCAACCCGAAAATACCGAATGGGAGTGTCATCCAGGATGCCATGATGGTTCCTCGGAATAGGTTTGCTAATGATCGTGAAGACAGTTGGGACGTCGTTACGGTTATGGTGACTGACGAGTTCGTTCCAGGGGTAACTGACGCAGGATTCACCAAACACGCCGCAAATTCCGGTGCGCCGCTGCACGAAAAGCTGACTGCTCCAGAAAAATTCCCTCCTACCGCGCCCACACTCAGTTGATAGGTTGCGGTGGCTCCCGCGGGGATTGTCTGATTTCCTTTGAGGACGCTGGAAGAAAAATCGACGCCCGATCCGCTAAGAGATACTGTTTGCGACTGCTGGCCGAGCGTTCCAACCAGGCGCAGAGTTCCATTGCGAACACCCGATGTTGTGGGAAGGAACCTGAGTGCCAGAGTACAGCTTTGACCAGGGTCGAGCGTCGCGCAGTTGTCGCTGCTGATGCTAAAGTCGCCGGTAACCTGGCCGGGTTCCAGCGCGACCGCAGAACCGCCGCTGTTGGTGACGGTGATTGACTGCGGGACGGAAGCAATCCCAACCGACGAAGAAGGGAAGGTCAGCGCGGCAGGAGCGGCCGTAAGACCTGACGAGTCACCCATTCCTGTGCCCGAGAGCAGGATGATATGAGGGCTGCCCGCGGCATTATCCGCAATCGCAAGCGTTCCGGTTTGTTCGCCGGAAGCGCTCGGCGTAAACGTTATGCTGAAGGTACAGGAGGACGCAGGGGCAACACTGGCGCCACAGTCGTCACTCTCGGCGAAGTCGCCAGTCACGCTCTTGTTTGTCAGCTGCAGAGCCGATGATCCCAGGTTGCGCAATACGCTGGTCTGCGCCGGGCTTTCGCTTCCAACGGCCTGAGATGCGAATAGCAACGAATAAGCCGTAAGTGCCACCGCTGGCGAATCGGTGTTCGGACCAATCTTCGCGACGAAAGTATCCGTCTGCCCGCCGAAGGTAGTCTGGAACGCGGACTGGGTCGCGGGAAAATCTGCCGATTGAGTCACTCCAGTCAAATAGACGTTACCGGAGCCGTCCAGCGCAAGGCTGTCTGCAGCAGCCTCAAATCCTTGTCCGCCCAGAAACGTTGCCATGAGTTGGGTTGCTCCTGTCGGGTCGATCTCCGCCACAACGATGTCGCCGTTTCCCGAATACGCTTCAATCGGATTCACCAAAGAAAACTGGGTGTCGCTTCCGACCACAAAGGCGTTTCCGTTCGCATCGACTTGGAGTGCCTGCCCCTCCATTTCGTTTGTGGACGTGAGAAACGTTGAATACACCAGATTTGCTCCGGTGGGGTCGAGCTTCGCAATAATCGTGCCGTTGCAGTTCCCGCCTGATGGATCGCAAATGCTCGTGGAAGTGATCGGGAAGCCGTCATCCCCGGTGTCGAAACCCGTCACGTATGCCGAACCGATGGAATCCACCGCGATGGCATTTAGATCGCTCGTAGTCTGCCCACCAAGGTAGGTCGAGTAAACCATCGCCCCCGATGAACTGAGTTTTGAGACGAACCCCACATTGCTGAGCGAATTTCCGGGCGACGTCACATCAAACGCGCCGGAGCTTACGGGGAAATCAGCAGTATTCGTATCGCCCACGAGGAACGCGCTGCCAGATGCGTCGGTGGCAACGCCCATGATCTCGGAGTCAGGAAAGCACCCGGTGCAGGAGGCTATATTAAGATTACTGCCCGACAAATAAGTGGAGTAAACAAGAGACCCCCCGTCGGCTGCGAACTTGGTCACGAAGCCGTAGATTCCCCAATCGCCAAATTGATCGGGAGTCACCGATGCCTGAGCGGCATTCATGGTGGGGAAATCCGAGGACATCGTGCTTCCGGCGACGATCATTTCGCCTGTCGCGTCGACCGCGACCGAGGTTGCGATTTCTGCGTCGCTTCCTCCAATATAGGTCGAATACAACAGCGATCCGTCGCTCGCGAACTTCGTAAGAAAACCGTCCTGCCGGCCAGATAACGTGGATTGATATGCATTCAGGACAGGAAAATCGGAAGACGTGGCCACGCCCGTAACATAGACGTTGCCCGGCGCATCGACCGCCAAAGACATTGGTTCATCTCCGCCGCTGGTCCCGCCAAAATAGTCTGCGACGAGCAGAGTTGATCCGCTCGGATCGAACTTCGTCAGAAACATTCGGAATTGATTAGCATCATACGGTCCGATCATGGCGAGGGGAAAATCCGGCGAATCGGTAATTCCCGACACATACGCATCTCCATTCAAATCCACTCCGATCGCCTGGCCGAAATCGTCGCCGCTCGCTCCCAGATACGTGGAGTAAATCAGCACCGGATCAATAACCAGTGGCCTTGCGCTGTCGTAGTTTCCAACTGCAAATCCAACGGTATTCTCTCCGTCCAGGGTGTACGTTCCCTGCACCTGCCGCCGTCTGCCGTTTACGCTTTGATATAGGGATGGAATCTGCAGCGTGATCTCGCTCCCGGCCTTCGACAGCACCAGATTCCCAGCTGCATCGAGCCGCATCTTGTCTGCGCCCTGTACAGCGAATCGAATTTTCCGCGCGTCCGCCCCCGGCGCAAGTTCGAAGTCATACTCGATTCGCCCCCCGTTTCCGTAGTAGACAAGGTCTATTCCTGGATAAACGTTCCGATACCGAATTTTGGCGAATGTTTCGACGTTGGTGCGCCAGCGTTTGGGATCGCGACCAATGAAGTAATTCACCTTCGTGGGCAAGGATATCTCGCCGCTGACCGCCGGGGCGGCATTGCTGCCGATAAGTGAAATGCCAAATGTGCTTACGGAGCGCGATTGTGACCTCGCGAGCCGCGCGAGTTCATGAATCGTGGGCCGGTGCGTCGTCAGCCGGGTTTCCGTCGGGCTTGAACCGGCATTCTCTCCGGGAGCGCGCAAGGCGAGTATCAGATTGCCAGCTGTCAGAAAAGCCGAGTACCCCCTGCCGCGAGACAGAAAGCTCACATCCGGCGTGGCCTGTCCCTTGTTGCGTTCAAAGAAGAGTGGCGAGGAATATGGAGTGGGCGCCGCGTTGACCGTGGCGTTGTTGGCAGAGAAGCCGGCGCGAACTGGTCTCTGCTGGGCTGAACAGCTCGTGGCCACAATCAGGATCAACGCTACCGTCCGCGCAATCTTGCCGGCATAATTCGTGATTTCTTGCATCCTATTTCTTCCTTTGTCAAAATCTCTGCCGATTGATGCATGCAAGAAGCATGCCGAACCTCACTCCGAATGATGTGCAATATCAAAGATTCCAAATGGTTTGTGATCGGACTTGGCAGCCGCAACGAATTCCGGCGACGCTGCTGTCTTGAAACCGGAAAAAGTGTCTGGGATTTGGATTGACGGCACTTCCGGTAGGCGCGAAATCCGACCAGCTTCGCACCATTCTCCAAACAATTCACGCAACGTTGTGAACCGGAAGGTTCCACCCGGACCGCTTCAATCCTTGACGCAACGTTTGATACTCGCGGACCGAGCACCGCGTTTTGCCCCTTCATTACTTCAGTAAGTTTTGACTGGTTATGAGGATGCTCTCATCCCGTGTATCCCAGAGCTGCCGACGCAGGAATGTTCGGGCATGTCTAAGGGCAAAACGGATAAAGGAAAAAATTTCATGTCCTCGATGCGAGTTAAGTTGTCAGTGGTTTCTCTTGTGGTGTTCGTCTGTGGTTGGTGTATGCTCTGCGCGGCTGCTCAAACTTCTAAGTCTGCTTCTCATCAGTCAGCCAGCGCGCCTTCTATCCGCCAGCCCCAATCGGCCGCTAAGCCCAGACTGGCTCGTGGCCCGGTTACGCCGGCAGAACAGGCGTTGAAGTCTATGGCCAAGACCTCAGGACGGCTTCGCCCATTCGGAGCGTCGCCATCACCGTCCACTGGCTCCATTTTCGTAAGCGCCCTGAACTACAACTCCGCGGGCGCCTCCACGATTTTCGTTGCCGCAGGTGACTTGAATGGCGACGGCAAAACCGATCTCGTTCTCGCAGACCAGTGCAGTAACAACAGCAACTGCAATGTCGGCTCTGTAAGCGTGCTCCTGGGGAATGGAGACGGCACCTTTCAAACCGCGACCGCTTATTCCGCGGGAGGCCTCTATCCCCAGTCGGTCGCCTTGGCCGATGTGAACAACGACGGTAAGCTCGACGTTATCGCGTCAAGCAATTGCCTGAACTCGAACGACTGTTCAAGCGGCTCGGTCAGCGTCCTGCTGGGCAACGGTGACGGCACTCTTCAGGCTCCCATCGCCTACGGCTCTGGCGGTCAAAACGCCCAGTATGTCGCCGTGGCCGATGTGAATGGAGACGGGAAACCAGACTTGCTTGTCGGCAACGTTTGCTCCGACAGCAACTGCTCGAATGGCTCGCTGAGCGTACTCCTGGGCAATGGCGATGGCACATTCCAGGCGGCCGTGTCTTACAACTCCGGGGGAGAAAGTACGGAATCTCTCTCTACCGGCGATGTGAACGGCGACGGCAAGCTCGATGTCGTTTTGGCCAACAACTGCACCAACAACAACGATTGTTCCAGCGGCTCTGCCACCGTCTTGTTGGGCAACGGCGACGGCACCTTCCAAACCGCAACGACCTATAACTCGGGCGGACAAGGAACTCAGTCCGTAGCGGTTGGCGACGTGAATGGCGATGGCAAACTGGATATCGTTCTGGCCAACAATTGCGCCGACAACAACTGCTCCAACGGTTCGGTCAGCATCTTGTTGGGCAACGGCGATGCCACGTTCCAGAGTGCGGTCAGCTTCAGCTCTGGCGGAGTGTACGCAACATCGGTCGCCTTGACCGATCTGAATGCCGACGGCAAAGTCGATCTGCTGGTTGCAAATCAGACCGACAGCAATGGCAACTGGTCAGACGGCAGCATGGCCGGCGTGCTGGTGGGCAATGGCGATGGCACTTTCCAGGCGGCAGTCGCCTACGCATCCGGTGACTTCAGCAGCCGGGGAATCGTCGCGACCGATGTAAACGGCGACGGAAAGCTCGACGTTGTAATGGCCGAGGATTGCGTCGATAACTACAACTGTGTCAGCGGCGCTGCCAGTGTATTCCTTGGCAAAGGGGACGGCACGCTCCTGGCAGGCCTGAACTATAACCCAGGCGCCTGGTATTCCATTTCCGTGGCAGCCGCCGACGTGAATGGAGATGGCAAAGTCGATCTGCTGCTGGCGGACCAATGCAACTCCAATTCCAACTGCACCAATGGCGCTGCCAGCGTATTACTCGGAAACGGCGACGGCACCTTCCAGCCTGCCGTGGACTACAGCCTGGACGGGCAAGATTCGACTGCGATCGCAGTGGCCGACGTCAATGGCGACGGATTTCCCGATCTGATTATCGGAAATCAATGCCAGAACAATAACGACTGCTCAAGCGGCTCCGTCTCTGTAATGCAGGGAAATGGCGACGGTACCTTCCAGGCTGCCACCGACTACTCTTCGGGCGGTCGGTACGTTTATTCGATCGCAGTCGGCGATGTAAACGGCGATGGCAAACCTGATATCGTCCTCGGAAATGAATGCGCCGATGGCAGCTGCGCGAACGGATCAATCAGCGTGCTTCTTAACAATGGCGATGGGACTTTCTCCGCGCCGGCTACTTTCGCTTCGGGCGGTCTTTATGCATTCTCGGTTTCCGTCGCAGATCTCAATGGAGACGGCAAGGCCGATATCGTGGTCGCGAACCAGTGCTCGGACAACAACTGCACCGCCGGCAACACCGGCGTGCTTCTCAGCAACGGTGATGGGACTTTCCAGCCGGTCGTCACCTACCCCTCGGGTGGCCTCTACTCGTACGCCAGCGCGATCGGCGACATAAATGGCGATGGAAAACCCGACCTCGTGATCGCAAGCCAATGCACCAACCAGAACTGCACCAATGGAGTGCTCGGCACCTTGCTGGGCAATGGTGATGGGACCTTCCAGTCAGCCCTTGCCAACAGCACCCCTGTTCTGGGTGGCCTCCAGTCCATCGTATTGGGAGACTTCAACGGCGACCACAAGCTGGACGTAGCAGCTGCGGTCGGCAACGTTCTTCTGCTCGGCAACGGTGACGGTACCTTCCAGACTCCAATTACCCTGGGAGGCCGCGGTCAAGGCATCGCCGCCGGTGACTTCAACGGTGACGGTCGGCCGGATATCGCGGTCGGAGCAGTTACTGTTCTTCTCAACACCTCCAGCGGGTTCGTACTGCCCACCACCACCACGATGGTCAGTTCGTCGAATCCTTCCGCGTTCGGATCGTCAGTAACCTTCACCGCGACAGTCACCGGCCCGGGCGGCACTCCAACCGGAACCGTAACCTTCAGCGATGGAAGCACAACCCTCGGCCAGTCCACGCTTGCCAACGGCACGGCGTCATACTCGACAACTTCGTTGACCATCGGCTCTCACTCGATCACGGCGTCGTATTCAGGAGACTCCGGCTTCACCGCCAGTGTCTCGACGGCGTTAAGCCAATCGGTGCAGAAGGCGGATACGGCAACTTCGCTGAGCGCGCCAGCCAACGCCAATGTAAATCAGAGTGTCACGCTCACCGCAACTGTCACGCCGGCAACCTCAGGAGCGCCTACCGGAGCAGTCACTTTCTTCGACGGCGCGACTCAAATTGGCAGTTCGAATCTCAACGGCAGCGGAGGCGCTTCCTTCTCAACCTCCAGCCTGGCCGCGGGTTCGCACAGCATCACCGCGGTTTACGCCGGAGACTCGAACTTCAACGGCAGCACATCCAGTACGTCGACGGTTGTGGTGACGACTTCGTCGTTCAGCCTGTCGTTACCCGGCTCGTCTCTGGGATCAGTTGTCCCCGGAAGTTCGGCGCATGCGACGGTCACGATCACGCCCTCCGGTGGCCTCGATCCTTCGACGGTCACTCTGGGCTGCAGCGTTTCACCGGTCGTGAATCCGGCCGCGACGTGCAGTATTGGCGCGACCACGGTAGCGAGCGGAACGGGTTCCGCGACGCTCACTGTGAGCACCGTCGGTCCTCATGCGGCGTTGAATCATCCCTCGGGTAGCATGCTCATGGCTCTGGGCTTGTTGATTCCTGGACTCGCATTGTGTGGACTGGGAACGCGGAACGGTGATCGGAAAAAGCTTCTGATCATCTGCCTCGCCTTCCTTGCACTGACAAGCTGTATCTTCCAGACGGCTTGTGCTGGAGCCAGCACCGGAGGCAGCGGGAGCGCGGGAACCCCTGCCGGTTCCTACACAGTGACAGTCACAGGCAACGCTGGCGGAGTACAGCAGACCGCCTCAACCACCGTTTCCGTTCAGTAGAACTGCGGAATCGGTCGCCAAAGGTAGCCTCGTAAGGGAGCCAGTTTGGCCGTGTTTGTTCCCATGGCCAAACTGGCTACGAGCACTCTCCCCAAGAAGGCTGGCAAACGTTCAATAGATACCCCTGAACGTTCGTGTGTCGGGCCAAACAAAATGCCAACTTCGGCACCCGCCAAAGGGCCCTCATAATCCGTAGGTCGTAGGTTCGAGTCCTACCGCCGCCACCAGATTCAAACGACGGTAAAGTCGGTGTTGAGTAGAATCGAGAGCGCTTTTCCAGCCTCTCAAAATGCCGCCGACCGGCGAACAATGATCAAGCGCATCCCGCAGAAGCTTCCACCAGCTTTCGAACGCTCTCTTCCGGTACGATCAGGCGCTGATATTCGCATCCCTTGATGGCTCCCAGCGAGATCGCCTCGTTCCGGAATCGCATTGGGCTGGGGACAGATTGTGCGACGTTGGCATGGACATCTCGCGCTCCCGTCGCTGCGACGATGTGCTGGACGTTGGTCTCGCGAATGCCGCCACCCACCATGATGACGATGTTGTCCTTCGCATTTGCGACCAGGCCAGCGATGGTTGGGAGGCCATTTTCCGCATTTTGTGCGCCGCCTGAAGTCAAAATCCGATCGACACCGGCACTTGTGATTTCAGCCAGCGCCCGCTGCAAGTCCGAAGTCATATCGAACGCCCGATGGAAGGTAACAGCCAGCGGACGGGCGACCTCGACCAGGCAACGCGTCCTGGGTGTATCGACCGTTCCGTTGTCTTGCAAAATTCCCAGGACGATTCCATCGGCCCCGAGCTGCTTCGCGGTGAGCACATCCCGCTTCATGGTTTCGAATTCGTCGTCCGTATAGAAAAAATCACCGCCACGCGGCCGGATGATCACGTGAACCGGGATTCGAACATGGCGGCGAACGTTCTCGATCAGTCCGGCGCTGGGTGTAATGCCGCCCTCCGCCAATCCGCTGCAAAGTTCAATGCGGTGCGCGCCGCCGCGCTCGGCGGCAACCGCCGACGCAGTGGAATCGACACAAATCTCGACTACGATTGGACTGTTCATTCGACCCGGATGTTCAGCACGCCCCGTGCGGAGTCATCAATCTTACGCCGTTCTTTTATCACGTTCCCGCGCCGGGAACATCGCCAGCACATGGCGCGGTCCCGGCCCGCGAGACGCGTCGAGTCTAGAACATATAGTGCAGGCTGAGCTGGATCTGCCGCGCCGGCGAGCGGACGTTGCTGATCTGCCCGAAATTGCTATCGGTACTTCCGCTGTCCGGGTTGCCGTAGCTCGCGATGTTGAAGACGTTGAAAATGTCAGCGCGGAAGCCCACAACGTGTTCGCGCCAGACGTGGAAGTCCTTGAATAGCGAAGTGTCGACCTGGCGGTAGCCGGGCCCGCGCTCCGTACCGTTCGGTGCAGTTCCGAAGGTGAAGGGCGCTGCTACACCGTAGGCGCAAACCCCGTTGTCTCCGCCCGTTGGATTCGTTGGATCCGGTTGGCAGGCGGTCGCCGACGGGTCGGTTCCCCACCAGTGATCGATGGTCCGATTCTTGACCGTGATATGTCTGTACTGGTTCGCTCGGTTGTAGCCGAAGGTGTTGAAGGTATTGCTGTTCCCCGGGCCATAGATGATGACCGGGAAACCCGAGTACAACAAGGCCGAAGCAGAGAGCTTCCAACCGCCGAGCACTGCATCGACGAATCCATTGGAACCGCTGCCGTAAGCGCGACCGCGTCCGAAGGGAAGATCGTACACGCCAATGAAATTCACGCTATGGCGAATGTCCATGCCGGATGGGCCGTAGTCGCCAAGCAGGTTGTAGCTGTCCTGAACGGTCGAGCCGTTATAGGCGGAGTTCGCGACCGCATAGTTGCCGGAAGAATCCGTCAGCGATTTCGAGTACGTGTAGTTCAGCGTGTACTCAAAGCCATGATGCGTCCGCTGACGCAAAGTCACCTGGCCTGAGTTGTAGTTCATTACCGCCTGAGACTCGGTGACGAGAATCAAGCCGCATTCGCCTACCAGTGCATAGTACGGCGATTGGTCGGCACCGGTGTAAGTTGCGCCGCATCCGTTGGCGGCAACGACCGGGGCCTGCGCCAATGTGAGCTGGTTGCCATTGCGGTAATCGGCGAGGTGCTTGCCGCTTTGCCCGTGATAACCAACGCTCAGCGATAGCTGGTCGGTGATCGCGTATTCGGTCGTCAGGTTGTACTGCTGGATGTAGGCCGGCTGCGTGTTCTGCGGCCAGACCGAATAGAGTGAGTTGTTGATGCCGAGAGGCTGGCTGAAGGCATCGTCGACCGTGAACGGCGTTCCGCCTGAGCCCACGGATGGAACGATGGCGTTACTGTTGATCGCCAGCGAGAATGGCGGGCTCGAGGTCAGGCGCTGGTTAAATGAATAGCCTTCAAAGAAGCTGGTCGCTCCGTATCCACCGCGGACAACGAGTCTGGGCGCGGCCTGATAGGCAAATCCCAGGCGCGGCATGATCTGCTTGTAGTTCGCGTTGTAACAGGCGTGAGTTGGGCAGACGATTGAGCCCGGCGCTGCCAGCGCAGGCACGCTGCCCGCGTATTCCACCGTTCCCCCGGGAAGAACGTTGGCGGTCTTGTTGTTCTGCTCATACCAGGGCTGGTCGTATTCGTAGCGAAGCCCCAAATTCAAGGTGAGCTTTGATGTCACCTTGAAATCGTCCTGGAAATATCCAGCGACGCGCCACTGGCGATTGCCAACATTGCCCTGCGGCGAAGCAAGTTGCGTGTTCGAGATCAGCCCAAGTGCGAAGTCTGCTGGACCATACCCGACTCCGCCCGGCAGGCCCGTGTACTGCCCGTTGTAGCTGAATTGTCCCAGGAAACCCACGTTGCCCGCATTCAGGTAATTCTGCTGATAGCGCGTCGCTTGCACGCCCATCGTGAACAGATGGCGGCCATGCTGCCACGTGAGGTTGTCGTAATAGTTGAATGTGTTGTCGGTGAAAACCTGCGGATTCGCGTTGGTGCCGAGATAGCTCGCATTGTTTGAGATGCTTTGGCCGGTGAAACCGACGTAAGCTTGCGTGCCAAATGGAATTCCAACCTTGGAATCGCCGCTAAGTCCGAACAGTCCGGAAGGATCGCTGGGAACGCCGTTGTTCCAGCGAACGCGCGTAAAGCCGAAGCGGAGTTCGTTGACGATGGCGGGTGAAAAAGTGTGAACAAAGCTCAATCCCGCGATTCGCGTCGGATAACTGCTGTGTGCCGGGAAGGACACCGGAAGCAATGCCGTCGTGAAATCACTTCCGGTGCCGCCGGAATAAAAACCACTGAACTGGTTTTTGTCGCTCGGAGTCCAGTCAATCTTTGCGTCTTCCTGATTGTTCTTGATGAAACTGGTCTGCGGACCCTGGAAATTGTTCTGAATCAAGCCGTCAAGCGGAGTCGAATTCGGCGCGGGATACAGCTCCGGATGGGCCGCCAGATACTGCGCAACCGGGTTGTTCACAGGAACCTGATTGTTGGTGTAGGCAGCGAAGGCGTTCTGCGTGTCGTAAAGCTGAATGGGTCCGCCGGGCACGCCGGGATCGAGCAAGGCAGAAAAATCTCCCTGTAGCATGGCGGGAGTGAGCACGCTGGCAGCCGCCGTTCCGCCGGTGTGCTTGCGGACGCCTTCGTAATCGGCGAAAAAGAACAACTTGTTGCGGACAATCGGGCCGCCGAAAGTGGCGCCGAAGATGTTTTGCGTGTAGTGGTTCTGAGGCGTGATCGGAAAGTTGTGTTCGTTACCCCAGGTGTTGGCGTCGAGGTTGTTGTTCTCGAGAAAGTCGTACGCCGAACCGTGATAGCTATTGGTTCCCGATTTCAGGACCGTGACCACCGCGCCGCCGTTGGCATTTCCATAAGAAGCGTTGGCATTGGCGGAGATGACGCGAACTTCCGCAATAGCATCGGGCGCCGGATTGTAGCCAATCAGATTGTTCTGCGGTTCGTTGTTCTCCGCGCCCTCAATCGTGTAGTTGTTTTCTTGCGCGCGATTGCCGTTGATAGTCGCCGTGCCGCTGTTGTAGGTGCTGCGCTCGAGTGCGTTGTTGCCGGTCATTCCGTTTGGGTCGGTAGCAATCGCACCGGGCTGAAACATCGTCAGCGAAGAGAAGTTGCGGCCGTTCAGCGGGATGTTCTGAATTTCGTTGCTGGAAAGCGTGTTTCCGAGAGTCGCGTCCGTGGTATCCAGAATCGGATGATAGGTCTCTTCAACGTTGACGACCGTCTGGGTCCCGATCTTCAGGACTGCGTCGGCCTTTGCGGTCTGCGCGATTTCCAGCGAGAAAGCCGCGAGCTTTTGGGTCGCGAACCCCTTGGCTTCGATCGTGACCGTGTACGTGCCAATCGGCAGGAAACGGATGCTATATGCGCCGGAGGCATTGGTTTCGGCGGCGGTCCGCACCCCGGTCGAAACATTTTCGGCCGTCACCGTCGCTCCCACGACCACCGCGCCGCTGGGATCGGTGACTTGCCCGGTGATGGAGCCGGTAACGTTCTGTCCAAGCGCTGAAATCGCAAATAGCAGAGCGAACGCACAACATCCGATAAGGGCGCGGAGCGAACTGGCTTTCATAAATTTCCTCTTTGATTTCCGTCAGATACGAATCTGGCAAGAAAATTTGGACTGCGCTGTTTCCTGGGGGCACAACTGCGGATTCCCGCGATCAAAGCCCGGTGAAATCACGCTAGATACAGTGGATGACGACTGTCAAGCATAAAATGATCGTTTGGGGCGAACTCGATCAAATAACTGACACATTGTGGCGGTTATGTCTCGCATGCTCGGATTGTTTCTCATCGTGGCAAACCGCGGACTGGACCGCAAGAGCCCAGAAAACCTCGCTGGAACGGGCGGAATCGCAGGCCCGTTCCAGCTCTCGATGCGCCGATTTCTCTTGGTTATTACTGTTTCGGAGTGCATCCCTGACTCACATTGGTCAGGGTGTCGTCTTTCGACGTGATCTCGCAGTTGTACGAACGTCCTCTCGAATTGGATTCGGCGTAGGTCTGCGAACTCCTGTTCGGGCTCACATCGGTGGCCTTCACGGCATTTGCAACTGAGTCCCAGCGAACCACTTCCCCGTTGTGCGTGACCTTCTTGTTCGCCTGATAGTCCTGTTGTGTGGAAACGGTCAATCCAAACAGAGAGTTTTCAACCGGCAGAATGACGTCCACTGTGATGGGGAAGCTGAAATCGTCGTGGGTGATTACGGTTCCCTGATTGCTGGAAGCAGTGGTCGTCGAGGTCACGCTGTTGTGGACGGAAGTTTTCTGGTCGAGGACCGTGAAGTTCACGGTGTCGAAATCAATCTTTTGCGTGCTGGAGAAGTCCTGGTGCTGGTCGATCGACGTGGAAACCTTTCCGTGGGAAGTATTGACGTATCCGGCAATGGTGAAGCTGCGATCGGACTTTACACCGATCGTGCCTTTCACGATGCCAGTCCCGTGCAGATTTTCCTGCACCACGGGCGAGGGCACGGTCAGCGTGTTCTTGAGGACCGCGCCCGTCGTCTGCGGCGAGCCTTTGTCGAGATAAAGCAGAAGAGATGCAGTCTCAGAAAAATAGCTGTCGTCATTGAATACGCTCAACGACACGGTGTGCTGGTTGCCATCGCTGAGCAGGCCCGCAAATGGAGTGAGGTTGACTCGGTAGGGTACGAAGTCGAGCGTTTGTACTCCCGGAGCCGGCACCCACTGGTCGGGCAGGAAACCCGTGTAAACCCAGGGTGAAACTGGCGCTATCCCTGCGGGTTGGCCATCGATCGTGATCTCGGTCTCACGGAAATCGGTGTTGCCGCATCCAAAAAGCTCGTTGATGCTGCTCAGATCGTTGGGAAAGCACGCGTACCACTGCTCGTCGGTGGACTGGCTCTGCGAGATCACATCCAGGTAGACGCGCTCGATGTTGGCCGGCAAAGTGAACGTAGTTGAAAACTGATCGGTGGGAGAAAACAGGAAAGCCGGAAGGTTGAGTCCGCCGCTCCCGTTTGATTGTTCCAGAGGCAGCACGACATCAGGAATTCCTTTCGGCATTTCGCCCTGAGTTGCGGGATAAAACTCCAGGCTCGCGCTTACCGAGAACACTCCATTCAACTCGGTGTTGTAGGGAGGAGGGCAATCCGTGGTGCAGTTCTGAAGCACCATCGCGCCCTGCTGCGGAATGCTCATGAGAGCGGAGTAGTCCGTCATGTCTCTCTCGATGTGCCAGGTGTTGGTAAGGGTCTCCAGGGGTTCGGGTGTCGTGCCAAAGTAGATATTGGTGTTGTTCAGATACATCGTCGCAGTTCGATCGAACTGAGTGCCGCCGTTTTCGCTGAAGTTCACACTCAGCACGACTTTTTTCCACGGTCCGGTGCAGTCGGAGGGCGGTGTGAATTGGAATGTCTGCGTGGTGTCTGAGAAAAAAGCGAACTGGAAGTCGGAGAACAGCGGTACTACACACGGTTGTTCCGAGGGCCTCGGCACCAGCGGATCGGCCGTCACTTCAAATTGGGTTCCCACCTGCCGGTGCGTGCTTTGGGCAGGAGAACCTTTGGAAAGAAGGAACGGGCAAAGAGTTGTCGCAAGGATGGCAAGGGCGGAAACGCGCCGACGGGCACACATAGAGTGACTCCTCAAGAGGGATGGATTTGCTTGGAGGGACACAAACATCGCAATTCGGGTGGACACACTTATCACACTCCCTCGTGGCCGTTGTCAACCAAAAATGATTGGATTCGGCTATTTCGATCAAATCGGTGGTCTCCACGGGTTGTTATGTACGCCCTGGGCGCAGCGTCGCCGTGCCGCTGGTGTACACTTCACCACGAAATGACGATTGGCGCCTGTCGTCGACAATATCGCTAATCTTTTGGAATCATCGACATGAAAGCGCTGAATCGAGCGGACCAGATTTTACGCGAGCTGCGTCAGGAAGGCAGCCTTTCGCTCGACGCATTAATTAAGAGGCTGGGCGCATCCGCGGCCAGCGTGCGCCGCGATCTGGCCAAACTGGAATCCAAAGGCTTGGTGCGTAGGACCCACGGCGGAGTCACGCTGGTCGAACCGCTGCTCTATGAACCCTTCCGCTACGATTCTCTTTTCCAGAAACGCGAACAGCACCGCATCCCCGAGAAACGCCGGATCGGCCTCGCCGCCGCCGAACTCATCCAGGAAAACGAGACGATTGGCTTTACCGCTGGGACCACCACAACTCATGTCGCTCGCCATCTCAGAAACCGGCACAATATTCGCGTCATCACCAATGCGATTAACATTGCGATGGAGTTGAGCAATTGCGCCGGCCTGAAAACATTCGTGACCGGGGGCTTCGTGCAGTGGGCCGGTTCATTCTCGCTCGTAGGGCACGCAGCGACCAGCAGTCTCAGTGAGGTCTACATGGACCGTGTCTTTGTGAGCGTTTGCGGAGTCGACGCAGCCCGCGGTATTACCGTCATCGAACCGGAAGAAGGCCTGACTTTTCGCGCCATGATTGAGCAATCGAGGCAGACCATCGTGGTCGCGGATTCCAGCAAGATTGGGGTCGTGACCTCAGCGCTCATCTGCCCAATTTCCAACGTCCATATGCTGATCACAGATACCCGCGCGACCGACAAGGCAATCGAGAGATTCATTCAGCAGGGAATTGACGTAAAGCGAATCTGACGGCAAATTTCCAGCCCCCAAACGATGATTCGAGGCAAGGCGGGAATGAAGCGGGACCGCTCAAGCCAGCATCGAGTCTACCGCCCGAAGCGGCAATGGCCACAGTCGCCTTCTGCTGCACAATGCGGAGCCAACGTCCGGACGCAGTCCGGCAACCAACAAGACACAACTCGACTTTGCGGCGCTGATGGAATCCGTCCGAGGGCTGTTCTCTGACGCCCTCCGAATCTTCGGAGCGCTTTCGCATCGCTTCACATGGAGGTTCGACCGTGCAAGCGCAAGTCAAACTGGGCCGGATTGCCGGCATCTCGATTGGTCTTCACTACAGTTGGTTCATCATCGCGTTGCTGATTGCCTTTTCCCTCGCCGACCACTTCCATGTAGTAAATCCCGGCTGGAGTCAGGCCGTCCTGTGGTTCGCGGCCATCGTCACCGCTATCCTGTTTTTTCTCGCGCTCCTGCTCCATGAGTTGGCGCATTCACTGGTGGCCAAAGCTCGCGGGCTGCGTGTCCGCGAGATCACGTTGTTTGCGCTGGGTGGAGTGTCACAGATCGAATCCGAAGCCCCCAATGCTAAGAGCGAGTTCTGGATCGCAATCGTTGGTCCGATCACAAGCGTCGCAATTGGGGTTATTCTGCTCGCATCCGCTTGGCTTCTCGGCTGGCGGCCGCGTGCCGAGCCAGCCACTCCGCTGCTGGCGGTCCTGCTTTGGCTGGGTTACATCAATATCGCTCTCGCGGTTTTCAATATGGTCCCCGGCTATCCGCTCGACGGCGGCCGGGTTTTGCGGGCGGTCATCTGGTGGATCACCCGCAGCGCCGACCGCTCCACCCGTCTGGCGTCGCAGATCGGCCAGGCCGTAGCCCTGCTGATCATCCTTCTGGGCTTGTTTCAGTTCTTCACCCAGCATGGAAATTTTTCCGGATTGTGGCTCGCGTTTATTGGCTGGTTCCTGCTCGACGCGGCCCGCACCACCTATGCTCAGGCTGGCCTGGTCAGCGAACTGCGCGGGCATAGCGTCGCGGAAATCATGGAACACGATTGCCCGACCGTAGAGCCCTACGTGAGCCTCCAGGACCTTGTCGACCAATACTTCCTGCACAGCGGTCTTCGCGCCTACGTGGTAGTTCACAACGGCCAGATCGTTGGTCTCATTACGCCTCATGAAGTGAAAAGCGTCGCCCGCGAGCGCTGGCCCCAAACCAGTGTGCAAGCCGCCATGCGGCGCCTCGACCGGCTTCAGACCGTTTCACCCGAAACTCCCGCTCTCAAAGCCCTGGAGTTGATGGGGCGCGGCGACATTAACCAACTGCCCGTGATTTCCAACGGCCACCTCGAAGGCATCTTTTCCCGCAGTCATGTCGTGCGCTTTCTTCAAGCCCAAGCCCAGTTTCATGGACACTCATAAGAACCCCGCTTTCCGGTTCGCGGCCGTGGCGTACTTTGGCGCTTGCTCAGTCGGGGATGCGTATTTATTTTCAACTGTGGGTGTTCCCATGGCTATGCCCAGGCTGATCGCTCTTGAGAAACTCGCAAGGCCGCAGGCGCCGAATCCAGGCGTGGACGCCTTGGATCTGCGCCTACAGTTGCGCGATGAAATGGACCGGCTGGCCCTTTTCCTGGAACAGGTCAAGGTGCAGGCTGAGCGGGTTCGACATGTCGCCGACGCGCTCGGAAACGAATTCTTCCTGACCAGTTTGGCTGCTCCACAAGACGTCCGTTCGCCCCGTCGGAATGGTCGCCGGTCTCCAGAGTAATTCTCCCTGGTCAGCTTTTTAGTGTCTCCCTCCTTCATTCACCGGCTCGTCCGTTGCCATTTGCCCGTCTAAATCCTCCGCTATCGCGGGTCCGATACCAACTTGACTGTATTGAAGCGGAATAGCCGATCCGTTTTACTTGACCTTTCGCCGGGGGGAATACGGCTTGATCTGAACGGCCGGGCAGCTCGCGGCGATAAAACTCCTATTGCAGCAGTCAGGGGTGAAAGTCATGTATCTGCCACCGCCCAAGGCGGCTGCAACACAATCTCCGGAGTGGTACCAGATTTATTTCTTGGCGGTTCTTGAATCCGATGAATCGAAAGTCCTCCTGCAAATCGAACGTGCCGGCAAGGCCATCACCGACCGGCTGGTTCAATTGCGGTGGGGGGCTGCTGAAAATCCGCAGGAACTGCACGATCTGAACAGTGCTTTCACGTACCTTCGTTTGCTCTTTGAAAATCTCGACACGCAAGAAAAGGGCTCGTATGAACTCAGTGGAAATTGGGTCCACGCATCCTGACCTGGCATTGCCTGTTGCCGCTTCCGATATCGCGCATCACAGCCGGCCTTGGTATGTGGCGTACATGGCGGCGTTGTTTGAACCGGACGGCAATCGGATGGCGGAACAAATCCGGCAAGCGGAAATCCTGATCATTGCCCGCGAGCGGGAAATGTTCAGCCAAAACCTCGTCGGTTCGGAGCGGGCTGCTCTCGGCAAGGCGTTCTACGCACTGCGCGGGCTCCGGTTCTGCATAAAAACTCGTTCCTGAAACTTTTCGGGAAAGGCTCAGGCATGAGTGAATTGGAACTTCCGGGCTGGCATAGGAAGAACGAACCGGGCCTGCCCTTCTCCGCGGCAGCTCGCCGCTCCACGTCGCAGCTGTTTTTCTTCGCTCAAAACAAAAAACGAGGTGGCTCGATCCGGCCTGGCGACAGCCGGCGGCCGGGCCACTCGGTGCAAAAGAACGGAATCTCTCTCGTCGGATAAATCAACCGCAATCCTCTGCTAATCACGAACACATTTGGAGTAGGAGCCAATCATGTATCACCATCTGAAAAAGTTGATGTATACCGTAAAAGTCGGAACACCGGACGCAGCTTTCGGCAAGATGCTGCTTGAGCAGTTCGGCGGCGCCAACGGCGAACTCGCCGCCGCCATGCAGTACTCCATCCAGGGACTGAACTGCGAAGATCTCGACCGCAAAGATCTTCTGATGGATATCGGCACCGAGGAGCTAAGCCACCTCGAGGTCGTCGGCACTCTAGCCCGAATGCATCTGAAGGCTACAAAGACCGATCGGGAAGCCGCCGAGGTCGATCCTCTGATTGCCATCGCCGGCGGCGGCGGAGTGAATCTATACAACTCGCTCGGGGATCCCTGGACCGCCGACTATCTCAAGATCACCGGCGAGCTCGATGTCGATCTCCGCAGCAACATCGCGGCCGAAGCGCGCGCCAAAATTGTCTACGAACGTCTGATCGATTTCTGCGACGATCCCGACTCTATCGACGCGCTGCAATTTCTCATGACTCGTGAGATCACCCACATGAAGGCCTTCACCGCGGCGCTGGAAAGCCTGGGCAAGAAGCCATTCTCCATCGGAGCCATTCCTCCCACGCCCGGCCTCGTCGACGAATACTTCAACGATTCCACCGGCGAGGGCGACTACGGTGAAAGTGACAGTGTCGGCCCCTGGAACCAGGGCGGCAACTGGAAAATCCGCGAAGTGCCGGAGTTGCGCCGTGGCGTCGAGACTCTCGGCCATTCCCCGGCCGCTGAAACCGGAAGCGCAAGGAAGACAACCCACCGCAAGACCGCTTGAGATTGCGCAGATTAGGTATGAAGCAAGTTGAACAAAGAAAGCAAAATGGCAGAGGCGATTGGTCGTTCGATCGTCGCGGCCTGCTGAAAGGGGCCGGCGCAATGGTTGCCGCGTCGGCTCTTCCCGCAGGCTTTGATTTCTCAAGAAGGCTTTCCCAGGAAGGTGCTCCCATGAATCATTCGCTTCAGCAAAGGACCGTCGGCTACATGCTCGCGCACGAGCAGTTTCCCGTCACCAGGCTCTTGGCTCTGGGAGAAGCCGCGGAACGCGCCGGCTTTGGATTGCTCGCTACCAGCGATCACCTCCAGCCCTGGCAGGACAACGAGGGCCACTCCGGTCAGGCCTGGGTCACGATGGCGGCTTTGGGCCAGCGCACTAAAAGAGTCTGGATCGGCCCCACCGTGACTTGTCCCATCCTGCGCTACAATCCCGCCGTTGTCGCCGAAGCATTCGCATCGCTCGATCTTCTCGCGCCAGGGCGTATTTTCCTTGGCATCGGCTCCGGCGAAGCCCTCAACGAGCAGGCCGCCACCGGCTTGTGGCCGAACTGGCAGGAACGCTCCGAGCGCTTCGTGGAAGCGGCCGGCCTGATTCGCAGCCTGTGGCGCGGCGAATCCGTCATTCAACACGGACGCTTCTACAACGTAAATGCAAAACTCTACGATCCCCCGGCCACCTCGATTCCCTTGCTGATGGCGGCGAACGGTCCCAAGGCGATGCGCCGCGCCGGGCAGTACGGAGACGGTCTCATCACCGATCCCAAAACCTGGAAGCAGCACAAATCCGAGTTCGAAGCCGGCGCGCGCGCTGCCGGAAAAAACCCCGCGCAAATGCCTGTCCTGGTTGAGCAATTTGTCGTGGTCGGCGATCGCCAGGACGCCGAACAGGCCGCCGGGCTTTGGCGCTTCATTCCCAAGGCATTCAAGTCTTATTACAACATTCGCGATCCCAGGGAAATTCAGCGCCGCGCGGATGCCGAGCTGCCACTCGAGAAGGTCTACGGAGACTGGCCTGTGGGCACCGATCCCAATGTTCACCTTAGGGCGATCGACGAGTTGTTCGCGAGCGGCGTCACCATCGTAAACATTCACAGCGGGCAGCCCGATCAGGAGCGAGTCATCGACTTTTACGGAAAGGAAGTCCTGCCCAAGTTGGCGGCGAAACTCGCGGCTTGAGCGCTCGGCGCGGCTGCCCGCATTCGCCCGTGAGGCCGGTCTCTTCCTCGCAACCGCACCACCATGCGCCAAGAAGCCGCGGCTGCCCAGGATGAGACATTTTTGTCATCTGGAAATCGTCCCCTCGTTCCCTCAGGCGGTCACTGCAACAGTCCGAGGTTAAGGTGCGACACTAACGCGAACGCCGCCGCGAACAGGGCCGCGAGTGCGATGGCCAGAAAAATTCCCTGCAGCGTCGTCAGCGGCAGGCGTTTCTTTTTTCGCTTTAATAAACTCATTTCACCTTGTCGCGAAGAACTTCACCCGCTCCTTTACGGCTGCACTCCGGTTTCGAAGTTGAGAGTCGAGAGCATAAGTCGGTATTGGTATTGGGCATTGACGTAAGCGATGGCGGCGTCCGTTTGCTGCAACTGCGCCTGGCTAAGTTCCACGATCGAGCCCAGCCCCAGGTGGTAGCGGCTTTGCGCCAGGTCGAGGCTCTGATCAGCCTGTTTGGCAAGCTCGGAGCTGACTTCCACCCTCTGGAGTGCCGTATTGGCGGCCAGCCACGCGGTGCGGACATCGCGCGCGATCCGGTCGCGCAAGTCCCGCGTGTTCTCGGCGGCGGCCTGCGCCCGGTACTTCGCCTCCGACGCTTCCGCGCTATACAGGAAACCGTTGAAGATCGGGATACTCATATTCACCCCAGCCGCTCCATACCAGCTGGAAACGAAGTAGTTGGGAAAGCATCCTCCGAAACAGTCGGGCCGTACCGGGGTGACGCCGGCAATGCCGAGCGCGCTGATCGTGGGAAAAAGCTGGTCTCGCTGCGCCCGGCGGAATTTCTCCGCGGCTTGCTGCTCGTAACTGAATGCCTGCAAATCCGGCCGCTGCTGGAATGCCGTGCGAATCAATCCATCCACGTCGGTTGGTGGCGCGGCGGGCTGGTCGTCCGTGTCGCTGAGTTCAAATGTGACCTGATGGTCGTAGCCCAATACCGCCGCCAGCGCTGCCATGCTCGAATCCAGATTATTTTTCGCGTCCAGTTGCAGCAGCTTCGCCTCAGACAGGTTGACCTGCGAAAACGTCAAATCAAGCGCGGACTTCAGTTTGTTCCTTGCCAGTTCGTCGATTTGGTGTTCCACCGACTGCCGCGTATCGACAGTCTGCTGCGCGACCTTCAATAGCGCCTGGTCCTCCAACGCGTTATAGAACGCCTGGTCCGTCGCCAGGACGATATCCTCCGTCGTGGCCAGCGCGCTGGCGTTTTGTGCCCGCTCGCGAAGTTTCGCCGCCGATACCAGGTTGGTCGAGCGTCCGAAATCGGTAAGCAACTGGCTCAGGGATACTCCGCCCCCTGCATGTTCGAGCAGGCGCGGCGCGTTCAGGGCGCCACCGCCGATACGGCTGCCTTCGTTTGCATCGACCGCGGTGATCGCTCCAGCAAATGTCGGTAGCTGCACCGATTTCGTTTCGCGCGAAACCTGATGTTGCGCCAGCGCCAGCAGCCGCCCCACCGTGATCCGTGGGTTGTTCTTGAGCGCAAGTTGCTCCGCATCTTTTCGGGTCAACGGCACGGCACTGCCCGTGGCCTGCGAGGGCGAAGCCGCGCTCTGGGAATTTTCAGACGAACTCATCGCCGAGTTTCCCTGCTGGGAACTTGAGGCTGCGCTTTGGGCGACGAACCGGTGGTCACCCGTTGGGAATCTCGGCGCAGGCTCCGGCGCAGACGGTAACGATGAATTGCCGGCAGATTCCGTTATGCCTTGCGCCGCAGCGCGAGAGCCTGCCGCGGCGGCAAAGCTCACAAGCAGCGCGAGTAGCCACCTGCTGATCGAGAATTTCATTTAGCCAATCTCCGCGGAAGATGCTGTTGCCGCGCCCTGATTGCGTTTGCCATACACCAGCAAGTAAGCGGCGGGAACAATAAAGACCGTGAGCACAACAGAAACTGTCAGGCCTCCGATAATCGCGCGGGCCAGAGGAGCATATTGCTCGCTCCCCGTTCCCAGCTTCAGCGCCATCGGTACCATGCCGATGATCGTCGCCAACGACGTCATCAAAATAGGACGCAAGCGGACCCGGCAGGATGTGATTACCGCCTCCTCAGTGGACTTGCCTTGCTCCTCCAGACGGTGCGTAAATTCCACGATCAGGATGCTGTTCGATGCGGAAATACCCACGAGCATCAGAACCCCCATCAGTGACATTACGTTGAGTGTTGTTCCCGTGAGCGGAAGTATCAGAAGGACTCCGATGAAACCCATCGGAATCGCCAGCATGATCAGGAACGGATCTTTGAACGACTTGAACTGGGCCACCAGAATCAGGTAAAGCAGAATCACGGATAGCGAAAGCCCGATGGCAAAGCTTCGGAATGACGCGTTCATGCCTTGCACCATGCCGCGGATATTGATCCGCACGTTTTCCGGAACCTTCGTATTGGAAATCAATCTCGCCACCTGATCTGAAACTTTTCCCAGGTCCTCTCCTGCGGGCGTGACATATACATCGGTCACCCGCTGGATTTGATAGTGGTCCACCTCCGTCGGAGTCTGAATGTCGCGAAGCTTCACCACCGTATCGAGTGTCGTCGGCTCACGCAGCTTCGGTGCGTGGATCGGAATGTTGGTAAGGTCGGTCAGGTTGTGGATGGCGGCGCGGCCCTTTTCGAAGTACTGCACGGTGAGGTAGTAGTCGTTGCCGCTCTTGCGGTCGACCCAGTAGTTCGGTGCAATCATGTAGTTGGAGTTCAGGGCGGTAATGACGTTGTCCACGACATCTTTCTGGGTCAGCCCCAACTCCGCGGCATGCACCCGGTCCACATCCAGCCGCAGCGCCGGATAGTTCAAGTCCTGCGGAATGTAAACTTCTCCCACTCCGGGCAGCGCACGAATCTGGCTGGCCAGATTTTGCGCCACGCCGTAAATCTGGCTCAGGTCCGAGCTGCTCACCTGCACATCGATCGGCGCCGGCATACCCATGTTGAGCACCGCATCCACCATCGATCCGCTGGAGAAGAAGGTGCGAATGTCGGGATACTGCCTGGCCATTTTCTGCTGCACCCGGTCCATGTACCAGAAGCTGCTCTTGCTGTGATCATCCTGCAATGCGACCTGAACGGTGGCGGTATAGGGGCCGGCATTGGTCGTGTACAGAGAGGAAAAATCGGGGACGACGCCCAGATTGGAGACCACCATCTTGAGGTCTTTCGGAGCGATTTCGTGGCGGATGAGCTCTTCGACCTGGGCGACGTATTGTTCGGTCACCTCGAGGCGGGTGCCGGTGGGGACTTTGAGGTTAATGGTGAACTGGCCGGCATCGGTTTGGGGGAAAAAGGCAAGGCCGACCAGAGGATAAATTGCGAGGCTGGCGATAAAGACTCCGCTGAGAATGGCCACGGTAAGGGCAGGACGTTTCACGGCCCGCCGCACCCAGATCTCGTAGAAGTCCAGGACACGGTTGAACATGCGATTGAATCCCGCCGTGAACCGCTCCCACCTGGAATGGTCGGTCGCAACCGTAGGCTCGATCTCATACTCGCCTGTATGTGCGGTTATTTCAGCAGCATGAGGAACTGCTTTCAAAAATCGGGAGCAGAACAGCGGAATCACCGTCATCGCCACCAGGTAGGAAGCGAAGAGCGAGATCACCACGGCCAGCGCAAGTGCGGTAAAAAGGAACTTGCTGACACCGTAGAGAAATGTGACCGGGAAGAAAACAACTACGGTGGTAAGCGTCGCCGCAAGAACTGCCAGGCTGACTTCGTTGCCGCCGATTTCAGCCGCTCTCACCGGCTCTGCGCCCATTTCCAGATGGCGGTAGATGTTTTCCAGCGATATGACCGAGTTGTCAATGACGCGCGAGAACGCCAGCGCCAGCCCGCCGAGAATCATCGTGTTGATCGTGCTGTCCATCATGTAAAGCACGACGAACGTCGCCAGTGCAGATAACGGGATCGACAGAAACACCGCTGAGGTCGCACGAAGGCTTCCCAGGAAGATCAAAATCATCAGGCTGGTGAGGAGCAAACCAATCAACCCTTCATGAAGCAGGGTCTTGATGGCTTCTTTCACAAATGCAGATTGATCGAAGACCACCGTCGCCACGAGTTGTTTTGGGATGTCATAAAGATGGCCGATCATGTTGCGGATTCCGTCGACCACCTGAATGGTGTTCGTGTCGCCGCCCTGCTTCATGATTGGCAGGTAAACCGACCTCTGCCCGTCTACACGCACCAGGTTGTATTGGATTTGATTTGCATCTTCAGCTTTGCCCAGATCGTTAACTGTGACCCAGGAGGATCCCACTGTCTTGACGGGAATCTTCCCCAGTTCGTCCATATTGTTGACCAGGCTGTTCGAGTAAACGTAGTAGTCCAGTGGCCCAATCTTGACGTCGCCTGCCGGCAAGATGAGATTGGAGTTGTTGACCGCGCTCACCACGTCCATGGGACTCAGTTGGCGCGACGCCATCTTGTATGGGTCCACGTACACCATGATTTGCCGGTACTTCCCGCCGAACGGGGGAGGAATCTCCGCTCCCTTTACGACCGCGATCTGATTCCGAATCGTGAACTGTCCAATGTCATGAAGCTGCGTCTGGTTCAGGTCCTGGCCCTTCAATGTCACCAGGCAAACTGGAAGGCTTGAGGCATCGAACTTCAACACCACGGGAGGAAGCGTGCCCGGCGGAAGACGCTTCAGATCGGCAAGCGCGAGATTGGATAACTCCGTGACATCGGCATCGGCGCTCGTCGCGGGCTGAAAATACACCTTGATGATGCTGACTCCTAGCAGCGAGCGCGATTCCATGTGGTCGATGCCGCTGGCCAGCGTGAAGAAACGTTCCAGCGGGTCGGTGATGTCGGTCTCAATGTCCTGGGGTGGCATTCCCGAGTAGAAGGTCGCGACCACTACCTCCGGAAGATTGATGGGTGGGAACAGATCCACCGGCATGCGCACCAGGCTGGTTACGCCGATGACCATCAGCGCCAGGCATATGACCACAATGAAATACGGATTACGAATCGAGAAGCCAGACATCTATTTCTCCGTTCCCTATGAAAACCGAATCGAGCGCGGTCCCTATTCGTGACTGCTCTCCTGATACTGTTTGACCTGCACTGGCTGGGCAGAAACCTTTTCCCCGGGCTTCAGCCCGGCACGATCGCTCACCACAACCATTTCGCCCTCTTGCAATCCCGCCACTACTTCCGCATCATTTGCGGTCTGAATGCCAATGCTCACAATGCGGTTCTCCAACTGGCCGTCGCCATTCACCGTGAACACAGTGGTTTTGTCGCCCTCGTGATTTAAAGCTTGCAGCGGAATTGTCGGAATTCCTTCCTTGTGTTCCAGCGTCAAACTGGCTTCGGCATACAATCCCGCCACCAGCGCGTGATCGTGATTCCGCACGTCCACTTCCGTGTGCATGGTCCGCGTATCTTCCCGGACATCTACTGCGAAGCGGGCCACCTTTCCTGAGAAAGTGCTGTTCAGCGAGGGCACCCGGACGTCCACAGGATCGCCCACTCGAATGAATCGCACGTAGGACTCCGGCACCGGAATCACCAGTCGGAATAAATCGTCCTGCGAGAGTCTGACGATCGGAATTGCCTGCGTACTCGAACTCGTTCCCGCCTGCACCAGAGTTCCAAGATTCGCGTAGCGTTGCGTCACCACTCCGGAAAATGGCGCGGTAATTTTCGAGTAATCGAACAACGTCTGATCGTGCAACATCTTCGCCTTTGTCTCCCCAAGCTGGCTCTGCGAAGCTTCAAGTGCCGCTTGTCCCGCATCCACTTGCGACGAGGCCGCCACGTCCTTCCCCTGCGCGTCATCCACTTCCTGTTGGGCAACGATTCCCGGCTGGCTTTCGAAGACCCCGTTCAACCGCGTGTATTGCAGGTGCAGCGCTTTGTACTGCGCCTGGTACCGGGCGAGTTCATGTTGGGCTCGCGTCACCTGATTGTTCGCGTTTTTTATCTCGGCCTGGTCCTGTTCCAATTGCGCTTCGAGTTCCGGAATCTCCAGCACTGCTATCACTTGGCCCGCCTTCACGTGGGTTCCATAATCGACCAGCAGTTTTTTCACATACCCGGATTCCTTGGCATAAACGTCAATCTCCTGGAACGGCACCAGCTCCGAAGAAAGTGTGACGTCCCGCCCCAGCGATTTCTTGACCACCTTCGTCACCCCGACCGTGACCGTGGGTCCGCTTGCCTGAACGGCTTTGTCCCCGCCGCTGGAGCACGACGATGACAAACTGAGCAGCGCGATGCCGAGAGCGGAAACGGCGGCGCCCATGTTCGGTTTCCAGGAGTGTCTTCGCCTGTGGTGGAATTCATTCCGGATGTGCGTCATCGTGTCTTTTCACCCTTCTCTGCGTTGCCAAGGAAAATGCAGTCACTCAAATGTTCTCGCTGTACTTTCTACAGCTTTCTTGTCATCAGCTCGTTCAGACTGGCGACTGAAAAATTCGTCGACCGGCAGAACTCGATGACCTCTTCTTCCGCGCCTTGCAGCTTCGCCGCCACGTTCGGGACCTCCCTGGCAATCTCCGCCGGGATCGTGACCATGCCATGCTGATCGCCGTGCAAAAGTGTCCCCGTACGAACTTCCATTCCGTCAACCGTCACCGGCGATCCGATGTCGAAGATGTGGGCGTACGCGTGCGACACCGCGATCGTTGCGGCGAACAACTGGATGCCGATTCTCCGCACCGACGGCAACTCCCGCACCGCCCCGTTCGTGACATAAGCCGAGCAACCCAGTGCGCTGAGAATCGCCGCATGCATGTCCCCGACGAATGCTCCCAGTCCCGGTCTTTCGTCGATGTCTTCCAGCACCAGCACGCGGGGCGCCGGCGTTTCCAGAATGCGGCCCCAAAGCTCTCCCCGATCGCGAAAAAAGGCCCCCGCAATCGGTGGGTCGCCGCTGCGCACGCGCCCCGTCACCGCATAGCCAACCAGCGGCGGTGCCTCGGGAAACATGCACCGGATCTTGCCGTTCGTAAACCCCGTGTTGCGCAATCGGATGTGGAATTTCTCAATGGCATTCGCGATCATGCAGGTATCGAACTGCCGCAGGGCGTCCAACTCCACCGCAGTCAACAACGGTGCATTGGCCATTCGGTTTTCCTTTCCTCGTGGTTATCGTCAGATCGTCGGCGGCCAATAAATGGAAGCGGCGCGAATCGCCGCTCGAATTCGGTGCGCAGATTCGGCACGCTCGTTCAGGGCGCAAATGTTCCTTAAGAATTCCGCAAACAGGCAGTTCCACATATCGCCCGTTTGTCCGGTTGAGCGGACTACGGCTGAAACGCGGTTTCTTGGGGCCGAATCTACGAGTAGGAAAATACGGCGGGAGGCGGACGGTTGTAGAGCTGCCGTTCAAGCACAACGCTCGCGACCGGAGAGTCGGAGGGCGCAATGTGCCGGTATTGCCCGGAATTGCGGAAAATTGCCGCTTCCACTACCGGCGGGATCCAGGTGGCGGCGTTATTGAGGAGACGTTGCAGCCCGGGCGTGAGCGAATGATGTTTCTGGGCTACCGTTCCCTTCGGCGGGCCCTGGGTAAATCCATAGCGCGTCGCAACGCTGATGGTCAGTGCGCAAACCGCGATCAGAACGATCGCAGTGCACCAGCGCTTGCAGCCAGGTTTTCCAGGTGAGATTAGTCGCAGCATCGCCAACCACGCCATTTTTAGCATAACCATCCTGTCCCCGCAACCCAACGCACTCCCGCCCAGTGACAAAAGTTTGGATACACAGATCGCGGCAATAGTTGTACTCGCCGCCCTGCGCTCGGATTTGTCAGCCCCCGGCGGATCGTTCTGCGCTGCCCGAATGGCAATCGTATCCAAAGGGACAATAGATACTAGCCAACCAAAGACGTACCATATTCATCATCCAATGTTGAGCGGTAACACAGCGGTAAGAGGTTGAGCGGTAAGTTGAGCAGCAAGTTCAACAGTAATAGGTCGAGCGCTAATATGTCCGTGAATCGGCTGGCCCGCAACTCTGCGCTGGGAAAACACTGGATCAAGGTGCTCCCCGCGCTCGCCGCCCTGCTTGTGCTGCTCGTCTCCCGCAACTCTCCGCCCGATCTTCCGCAAACCACGTCGATTCATCACCCCTCCATCAACGCCGCGGCAAACCACGGTCATCGTCTCCAGTTCGATTCCAACGGTCCCGAGTGGAGCGATCCCGTCAGCGTTTTTGCGCTCTTTCTGCCCCAGTCGGAATCAGCCCATTCCTCTTTGACCGCCGAGCTATACGCCGAGCTTCAGCTCAAGGGCTTTCACTACAATCGCCCGCCTCCGGCTCTCTAGTCTTTGTCCCGTCGATCTTCGGTAACGGCGCTCCTCCACCATCTTCCGGGGCGGCGTTAATTCACCTTCCTCATCGCGCGATTCCACTGGGCGTTTGCCTTCCGGTACCGCGCACATCACGTTTCGCCCACGAGTTCTGCGGGCTGAATTGGAGGTTCGGGTGTCTCGTCTCCACCGGGCTCAAAGTCGAAGGCTTGTGGCCTGGAGTATGACTCCTCGCATCATCGGCGTCTCCGTCGGGGTCGGCCTCCTTTCCTTTCTGGTGACCGAGTCAATGCATCAGCTGCTGGTCCCCGATCTCGGCCGGCATTGGGAGCGCTTGCTCGCCGAAGGCGCTTCCGCTCTCGTGGTCGCTGCCTTGGCCGCGGGTCTCATGAATGTTGCCAATCAGCGGGAGGAAGCCGCGCTCCTCAGAATGCAGGTCATCTCTGAAATGAATCACCACATTCGCAATGCTCTGGGCGCCATTTGCCTGACAACCGACTCGATCCAGAATCAGCAATCGGTACGCATCATTTCGGAAAGCGTCGAGAGGATCGAATGGGCACTTCGCGAGGTGCTCTTGCTCCGCCGGCCCGTTTCCGACAAAGAGTTGAATCGCCTCCGGTATGCGCCCACTCCCGCGCCTCGCACTTCAACATTTTCACCTCAGGAGAAAATCCATGAATAACATCAGGGTTCTTTGCATCGAAAGCCATCAGGAATATCTCGACGCTTTGCGCTGCATGCTCGAAACCGTCGGCTATGAAGTCGTCTCGGCCACCACAGGCAGCCAGGGTTTATCGATGTTCACCCGGCAGCCGATCCAGGGAGTTCTCCTGGAATTCGACCTGCCCGATGCCACCGGCAGCGCGGTGCGCGCGGAAATGAAGCGCATCAAACCGGACGTCCCGGTCTTGCTTTTCGCCGGCGTGGGCAGTCAGACGCCCTTTCTGCTTCGTTTCTTCGATTCGTATCTCCGCCACGCCGACAGCCCGCAGCGGGCCTTCGAAGCACTCGAAGCGTGACGGTTTCAAGCCCGCCGCGCTTTCGGCGGCGGCAGGCTGTTCGGGGGTACAAGAAGTGAAAAGTTCTGAGGTTCTTCGCCTTCAAAGATATATGACCTTCCATCTCACGCAGATCCTGAATGAACTGAATTCGGATCAACCCAACAAGAATGAACTCCCCGGCCACGAACCGGACCTCGAAGTGGACCGCAAACTTCACCACGATCCTGGCAGCCCGCGGTTCGGGCCTCATTCAACTTCGTCGTGGAGCCGCAAATGGGGCTCCGCCTCCGCTGTCTTGCAGGCCTGCCTCTGGCGAGGACGAGACCAGATCACCTCCGCTCTCGCACGCGTCCAGGAAGGCGCTTACGGCTGTTGCCTCCACTGCGGGAAAGAGATTGATCTTCGTCGCCTCGACGCCATTCCCTGGCGGCAACTCTGCATTGTCTGCCAGGAGAAAATGGAGCCTCCAGCCTGAAAATTCGTTCATCTGCGCGTCCTTTATCGCACGCCCCCCACCATCGGAGCGCTCGCCTTGGGTTCGCTTCAAAATGCGAAGCCGCACCAACCGCCCGCTCCGGAAAGTCATCCTAAGGGTACGGTTGCTCGGATCCAGGAACTTTTCCACGAAGTGCAACCTACGTTGAAATCCGCGCAGGGATCGTCAATCTGCCCGGAACCCAGGAGTGCCGGATGCGCATTGCACAGGTCGCGCCCCTTTCTGAAAGCGTGCCCCCGCGTCTTTATGGTGGGACCGAACGTGTCGTTTCCTGGCTCACCGAACAACTGATTCAGTTGGGCCACGAAGTAACTTTATTTGCCAGCGGCGACTCCGTCACCAACGCCACCCTGGTCCCCATTTGCAAGCAGGCCCTTCGCCTCGACGCCAGTTGCGTCGATCCCCTTCCCTACCATGTCTTGATGCTGGAGGAGGTCTTCAGCCGCGACACGGACTTCGACCTCATTCACTTTCACCTTGATCATCTCCACTTCCCTTTAAGCAGGCGCACCCCGGTCCCTTGCCTGACTACATTGCACGGGCGTCTCGATTTGCCCGATCTCGTTCCTTTGTTCAAGCGCTTTCACGATCGCCCCGTCGTTTCAATATCGGATAAGCAGCGTGCCCCACTGCCCTGGCTGAATTGGGTTGGGACCGTTCCCCATGGCCTGCCCGCCGGCTCGCTTTCCCTGCACTCGCGCCCCGGCAGCTATCTCGCATTCCTGGGCCGCGTCGCGCCCGAGAAAGGTCTGGATCAGGCAATCGAGATCTCCCGCCGCGCCGGCATTCCACTCAGGATTGCCGCCAAGATCGACCGCGCCGACCGCGAATACTATCTGGAGAAAATCAAGCCCTTGCTTTCAAGCCCCCTCATCCAGTTTGTAGGCGAGATTGGCAATCGGGAAAAAGATGAATTCCTGGGCAATGCCAGCGCCCTCCTGTTTCCCATTCAATGGCCGGAACCGTTTGGCCTCGTCATGATTGAAGCCATGGCCTGCGGCACTCCCGTCATCGCCTATCCCTTCGGTTCGGTGCCTGAGGTGATCCGCGACGGCGTCAATGGTTTTCTGGTGAGCGGCATCGACGAGGCGGTTCAGGCGATCGAGCGCCTTCCCCATCTCGACCGCCGCGCCATTCGCCGCCACTTCGAGCTCAATTTCACTGCCGACCGCATGGCCGCCAAATATCTGGCCATCTATCAAAAGCTCATTGGCCAGAAATCGGACTCAATCACGGTCCGAGAAGGAGTTTTGAATTGGATGGAGTTGGAACCGTCAACGCCCAGTACTACATAGCAGCCACGGCCTCGCGGACCTACGGTCGGCCCCGCGTCCTCAAGTACGGCACCTTATTCTTTGTCTTCGATCGTCTGGGGGACGTGTCCGGCAGCGTCGACGGGGACGGCTTGTTCCGCGACGGGACCCGTTATCTCTCCGCGCTCTCGCTTACTCTCTGGAATGCTCGCCCGCTGCTCCTCAGCTCCACCGTCGCAGCCAACAATTTTCTCTTCACCGCCGACCTTGCCAATCAGGACATTTTTCAGGGGGACTCTCTCGCCGTGCCCCGAGGAGTCCTGCACATCTTGCGCTCCCGCTTCTTATGGAACGACTCATGTTTCGAACAGCTCGTCTTCGTCAACCATGGTCTCGACAATCTTGACGTTCCGGTTCGCGTCGAGTTCGACGCCGATTTCGCCGATCTCTTCGAAGTCCGCGGCACCGCCCGCGAACGCCGCGGCAAAATGCTGCCCTGCAAGACCGGCCGCAGCTCCGTCGCCCTTGCCTACAACGGCCTCGACGGTGTCGTTCGCGAGATGACGGTAAGAAGTGAAGTTGAGCCTGAGCGCTCCTTCGAAGCCGGCTTTGATTTCTCCGTCTCGCTGCGTCCCAAGGGCCACGTCACCCTTGGGCTACAGTTCTGCTGCGGCCGTGAGGCCAAGCCCTCCTTCGTCGCCTATGCGGAAGCGGTTTCATCCGCCCGGCGCGAGTTGACCGACCTTTCCAGGTCTTTTCCGCAAATCACCAGTTCGAACTCCCGCTTCAGTGATTGGATCGCCAGATCGATCTCCGATCTGGAAATGATGATCGCTGGAAATCCCGAGCACAACTATCCCTACGCCGGGGTTCCATGGTTCAGCACTGTCTTCGGCCGCGATGGCATCATCACCGCCTTGCAAACCCTGTGGCTGAATCCGGACATCGCCCGCGGCGTGCTGGAATTCCTTGCCACCTGCCAGGCGGATTCCACCGATCCCGTCGCCGAATCCCAACCCGGCAAAATCCTTCACGAGTTGCGGAAAAGCGAAATGGCCGCGCTCGGTGAAGTTCCCTTCGGCCGCTACTACGGAAGCGTCGACGCCACGCCGCTTTTCGTTATGCTCGCCGGCGCCTACTTCGCCCGCACCGGCGATAAGGCTTTTCTGCAAGCAACCTGGCCCCATGTCGAGCGCGCCCTCAACTGGATCGATCATTACGGCGATGTGGATGGCGACGGCTTCGTCGAATACAGCCGCCATTCCATTAACGGACTCGTCCAGCAGGGATGGAAAGATTCCAACGATTCTGTATTTCATCAGGACGGCACCATTGCCGAGCCGCCCATTGCTCTCTGCGAAGTCCAGGGATATGTCTTTGCGGCGAAACTCGCCGCGGCCCGCATGATCGCAGCTCTCGGCGATGCTGCCCGCGCCCGCCAACTCGAGTCTCAGGCCCAAGCCCTGAAAGAGAAATTCCAGGAAGCCTTCTGGTGTGAAGATCTCGGCATTTACGCCTTGGCCCTCGATGGCAGAAAAAAGATGTGCCGGGTGCGCGCCTCCAACGCCGGCCACTGCCTTTTGTCCGGCATCGCCGCCCCGGACAAAGCCAGCAGGGTTGCCGATACTCTCATGAGCGAAGATTTCTTCACCGGCTGGGGCATCCGCACCGTCGCTTCCGGCGAAAGCCGCTATAACCCGCTCTCTTATCACAACGGGTCCATTTGGCCTCACGATAATTCAATCGCGGCCAACGGAATGGCAAAAATCGGCTGCCGCAAAATGGCTGGCCACGTACTGCTCGCCCTTCTCGACCTCAGCGCAGAAGTCGACCTCCACCGTCTCCCGGAACTATTTTGTGGGCTCCATCGCCGTGTGAACGAAGGCCCCACCCTTTACCCAGTCGCGTGTTCGCCGCAATCCTGGTCGGCCGCAACTCCTCTGTTTATCCTCGAGGGCTGCCTTGGCATCTCGGTCGATCCCGCCCACTCCCGGATCGTCTTCGATCGTCCTTATCTTCCCGAAGGCATCCCTCAACTCCACATCCGCAATCTGCGCTGTGGAGAAGCCTCCGTGAACCTGGTTCTGGAGCGAAGAGGAGACGCAGTCCTGGTTCATCCCGAGCACAAAACCAATGAAGAACTGGAAATCGTGACCATCGTTGCCTCTTGATCGTCAAGGCTTAACATCTGCATGCAGCACCGTGGAAGAGCGGCGCTTCAGCGCCGCGTCAAGCGTGCAGAATCAGTCGGGCTTCAGCCCCCGTGGTCGTCTTAGGTCGGCAAATGGAGGTTTTCCCGCGGCCCTCGATGGATTAGTCGCGAAAATCAGCGCATGCAGCACCGTGGAAGAGCGGCGCCTCAGCGCCGCGTAGAGCAGCAGAATCAATCCGGGCTGCCCCCGGTGGTCGTCTTAAGGCCGGCAAATAGAGTTTTCCCGCAGCCCGCCGCTCTCGATGGATTAGTCGCGAAGATCAGCGCATGCAGCACCGTGGAAGAGCGGCGCTTCAGCGCCGCGTAGAGCGTGCAATCAATTGGGGCTTCAGCCCCCGTGGTCGTCTTTGGCCACCAGCACCCCGCCGCTCTCGCCGGATTACTCGCGATCAATTTCCAGCGGAAGCTTCCAATTCCGCGCCGATACATGCCCCGCATGGATCCACCCGGCGCGCGTCACAAGCGATCCGACAACGGAAGACCATGCCGCCCATCGCCGAAGCGATTTTGACCGTTTCTCGCCGGTGAAGAAGCTCGCGACTCGCAATGCAGCCGGAATCGGTCCGGCCAAAGCGCCGCCGGTGCGCGTAATCCATCCGCTTGCTCCCCGCTTGAGAGGATCGAGATACGAATGGTCGCGCGCCTCGATGCGCGCGCCTTCCAGCGTCTCGAAGATCGCCGCTCCCATCCCAAGTGCCTGGAGCGCTCGGCTCTTGCGATGCCCCATCAATTCCAGAAGTCCCACGGCCGCGCCCAGGCCCGAGGCTCCGAAATGAAGCGGCAGATTTCCCGCATTGCGGTTCCACACCGGCACGGCCGTTGCCCCGATCAACACTCCTGTGTAATTCGAGAAGGGCAATCCAAAAGCCAATGACGCCGCCTGCCCCGCATTCTCCAGCACTCGCAATGGCAGCGACGGCCCATACCGGCTGCGCAAGTGTCCGGCAAACGCAGTCGCAATTGCCGCGGTGGAAAATCCCACCAGCGTCCACACTCCCACCGACATCGGACTCTGCGGCTTGAACACCCGAAGCATCGCCAGAAATCGCTCGGGCCGTCCCAGATCGGAGATGAGCAAGGCGGGTGAGATCACCGAACCCGCAGCCGCAATCCAGCGGGCATCCCGAACCAGTTTGCGGTCCGCGCCGGTGTAGTCGGCAATCGCGCCGATCACCGCCGCCGCTCCCGCAGCCCCGCCGACGAAGAAGTACAACGGAATCTCCCACGTCCAGGGAGGCTCCTTCAACAAAGGAATCCGATAATAACCATTCTCGGGCGACGCCTGCGGAAAGGGCGCGCCCGCCGGCCGTTGGCCAACAATGCGCAACCGTCCTTCTTCCGCCTCCCGGCGAATTTCTTCGAGGCGCCGCTCGCGATTAAGAGCGCTGGCTGCATCCGGTGCTGGTATCGGGTCGCTCATCCTCGTTTCCGTCGTCCCCTCAACTTTTCAACCGGTGGTTGTGCCTGCCCTCGGCAGCGAATGCGATCAGTGTTCCGCAAAACAGAAGCGCCGCCGCGATTGCAGACGATGTCCACGCCTTTCTCTGATAGACGGTCGGGACCTCCGGCGCCGACGGCAGATTGTAGCTGCGCGGGTCGCCTCGCACGATGAACATCGCATGCGTGCCGCCAACGCTGGTATCGGACGCATTGTATAGATTCGCATCCTCGATGCCTCGCCGGTGCAACTCTTCAATTCGGCTATCGGCATGTGCCCGCAACGCCTCGATCTCTCCGAATTTGATCGATTCCGTCGGACAAGCCTTCGCACATGCCGGTTCCAGCCCCACTTTCTGCCGGTCATAGCAAAACGTGCATTTGAAAGCCCGCCCATCTTTCGGATTCCGTTCCACCACTCCGAAGGGACACGACGTCACGCAGTATCCGCAGCCATTGCAAACATCCGGCTGGATAAAAACGCCGCCAAATTCCGTTCGCACGATCGAGCCCGTCGGGCACGCCTCCAGGCATCCCGCTTCTTCGCAGTGCTTGCACACGTCAGACGAAAATGTCCACGAGGCTTCTCCCGCATTCCCGCCCAGGCCCGGGGTAGGAGCTTGCTCCACAAATTTGACGTGCCGCCATGTCGAAGCGCCCACCGCTCCCGTATTGTCGTAAGAGTGGCCGCTCCAGTTCAGCCCGTCTTCCTCCAGGCCATTCCACTCTTTGCACGCGACCTCGCAGGCCTTGCACCCGATGCACAAGGTCGAATCGGTCAGAAATGCCGTGATGCTCATGCCGTGGTTCCTGTCTCGGCGGTCAATGGATCGATCGCCGCTCGCCCTTCCCCGCGCCGGCCGGGAATAATGTTGCAAGTCAGCGCCTTGGTCTCCATGATGCGGACATTCGGCTCCTCGCTGATCACCAGCAGATCGTTGACGACATCGCCCGTCACGCAACCTTCATATCCCCAGTGGTAAGGAAGCCCGACTTGATGCACTGCATGCCCATCGATCCGCAACGGCCGCATGCGCGGAGTCACCAGCACACGTGCCTCGATCGCCGCTCGCGCCGTGATCAGGGTCGCCCATTCGCCATGCCTCAATCCTCGCTCCGCCGCCAGTTCCGGCGACACTTCTGTAAACAACTCGGGTTGCAGTTCGCTCAAGTGAGAAAGATGCCGGCTCATTCCGCCCGCAGTGTGATGTTCGGTCAAACGATAAGTTGTCAGAATGAAAGGGAACCGCGCATCGTGCTCGGCGGCATACGGATTGTCTGGCCGTTTCTTGCGATCTGCTGCCGGATTAGTCTGCTGTGCATACATCGGATTATGAATCGGCGACTCCAGCGGCTCGTAGTGCGCCGGCAGCGGCCCGTCTTTCAGTCCGCTCGCCACATACAACCAGCCCACGCCATCCGGATGCAGCGTAAACGGCTTCGCCCCGCCCAGCGCCTCGACTCCGTGTCCGTTGCGAACGTCCGCTGGCGCATTCGGCGGAGTCTTCTTGTCATAGTCCGCGTTATCCAGCCCCGTCCACTCCTGCTTCGACTCGTCCCACCACACCAGTTTCTTTCGCTCGCTCCACGGCTTTCCGTCCGGACGCGCCGACGCCCGGTTGTAAATAATCCTGCAATCGTTTGGCCACGCAAATCCCCAGCCGTGCCCCAGCAGGTCTTTCGAATCGCGCTCGTTCGCGCGGTTGCGGTCCTCTTCCGGATGCACTCCGCAATAAATCCACGCCCCGCACGCGGTCGATCCATCGTTCTTCAGATCTGTGATCTTGCCGAGCTGCTTGTGATTGGGCAGCGACCATCCATTAATTTCCCGCAACACTTCTTCCACTCGGGGTTCGGCGATCGCGCCTTCAGTTGTATAGTCCCAGGTAAGGGCCAGCAGAGCCTCGTCGCGCGAGTCGTGCTTCTCCTCCGCCATCGCTTTCAAACGTCGTCCCAGATGCACCATGAACCACGTCTCGCTGCGCGCATCGCCCGGCGGATCGACCGCCTTCTCGCGATGTTGCAGCAATCGCTGCGTATTGGTGAACGTCCCCGATTTCTCGGCCGATCCCGCCGCAGGAAACAAAAACACTTCCGTCGCGATCGAATCCGTCGACAGTTCCCCGCGCTCCACCTCCGGCGACGCATACCAGAACGATGCGGTCTCCGTCTCCACCATGTCGCGCACCACCAGCCATTTCAGTTTCGCCAGCGCCTTGCGCTCCAGTCGCCCATTCGCCGCGCCCACCGCCGGGTTCTGTCCCATGACCAGCAACCCGTCCAGCTTTCCGTCCGCCATCTCCAGCCAATATCCGAAGTGGGAGTGATCTCCCGTCACCCGCGGCAGCCAGTGAAATCCCCATTCGTTTTCTGCCGTCGCTCGCTCACCGTAATAAGCCTTCATCAGGCTGATGAAATATTTGTCGAATCCCGACCAGAGCCCGGTCCGCGCGCTGTGCTTCTTTATATACGCGTCCAGCGTGCGCGATTCCTCGCCGAAAAACGGCATCGGCAAATAACCGGGAAGGATGTCATACAGTGTAGGAATGTCCGTCGATCCCTGAATCGACGCATGTCCTCGCAGCGCCAGAATCCCGCCCCCCGGACGCCCGATATTTCCCAGCAGCAATTGCAGAATCGCCGCAGTGCGGATGATCTGCACGCCCTTGGAGTGCTGCGTCCACCCCACCGCGTAGCAGATCGCCGCCGTTTTCTCCGGCCCCGATGCCGACGAAAATATTTCCGCGACTTTCAGGAACAGCTCCTGCGGCACGCCGCAGTAGCGTTCCACCATCTCCGGCGTATACCGCGCGAAATGCCGCTTCAATACCTGAAACACACACCGCGGATTTTCCAGGCTCGGGTCCGCTTCATACTTACCCGCGTCCTGCGCCTCGCCGCCGCGATCCTTTCCATGCCCGCCACCCGCCTCCGCGTGTCCCGGCGCGCTACCGCCGTCCTTCTTTGCCGGCGCGCCCGCGTACAGCCATGATTCCGGATCGTATTTCTTCTTCTCCTCGTCCCAGCCCGAGAAAAATCCATCCAGATCTTCCGTATCCCGAAAATCATCCCGCAGAATCGTCGCCGCGTTGGTGTAAGGAACGACATAATCGCGAAACTCTTTGCCGTTCTCCAGAACATAGTGGACCAGCGCGCCCAGAAAAATAATGTCGCTGCCCGCCCGCAGCGGCACCCACACGTCCGCCATCGCCGAAGTCCGCGTATAGCGCGGGTCCACGTGAATAACCTTCGCGCCCTTCTCGCGCGCCTCCATCACCCACTGAAATCCCACCGGATGGTTTTCCGCCATCGACGAGCCCATGATCAGGATCGCGTCAGCATTGCTCAGATCCTGCTGCGCCGTCGTGGCTCCGCCCCGGCCGAACGATGTGCCCAGACCGGGCACCGTAGAGCTGTGTCATATTCGTGCCTGATTGCTCAGGCACACCATTCCCAGCCCTGCCGTAAACAGTTTCTTGATGAGGTAATTTTCTTCGATGTCCAGCGTTGCGCCGCCAAGGTGGGCGAGCGCTGTAGTTTGCATCAGCGACTGGCCGTCGCGCGTCGATTCAAAGCTGCGCGCGCGCGTCTCCCACACCCGCTCGGCCACCATATCCATCGCTTCCTCCAGCGGAATCTCCTTCCACTGCCGCGAATAGGGAGCGCGGTATTGGACCGTCTTCAATCGCCCGGGATGGGTATGCAGTTCGTAGGTATCGGCGCCCTTGGGGCACAGATGCCCCCGCGATATCGGCGACGCCGGGTCGCCCTCAATCGAAATCAGCTTCCCCTCTTTGTGGTAAGCCAGCTGCCCGCATCCCACCCCGCAATAAGGACAAATCGATCGCGCCACTTCCGCTCCGCTGGTTTTCGGACGCAGGTTCCGCGTTTGCTCGCTCATTGCCTCCGCGCCCGTTCCGTCGCTCCAGTTTCGTAATTGTTGAATCAGCGGCCAGCGATCAAGCAGCTTGTTGATCATGAGCATTCCTTCGAGAGCGTGTTGGCTTAAACCCGGACTTGTATGTCGGGCAGAGTGTCATTGGAGGCAAGCCTCCGGGGTCCTGTTCTCTGATGTTGCGCAGCCGAGACGAGCCAGTCTATACAGCAATTGTTGTATGTTCTTCCTCTGTGTCCCTCTGTGACCTCTGTGGTGAACGCTTTGGGGTGCAACATTCAAGCCCGCCGTCGGCTTGAGTGGCGAGCAGAGGGTGGCCCATTCAAGCCCGCCGTTGGCTTGAGTGGGGAACACATAACTACCGAGCCTTCTTCTTAACCTTGGTTCCCATCCGCAAAATCTTCCGCACCATCCCCGTCGGCAAGCCTTTCATCTGGTCATACAATTCGGTAACAGCTTCGAAAAATCCCGCCATCGCCTCCAGCCGCTCCCGCGTATAGTCCGCTCCAGCTTCCTTCGGATCCAAATCCGCCAGACACTGCCGCAGAATTTCCCGCGTCGGATCGATCTCGCGCCGCTTCCGTTGCTCGATCACCAGCCGGAACATCTCCCACACATCCTTCATCGACTCGTAATGCTCGCGCCGGTCGCCCAGCACATGCACTGCCCGCACGATGCCCCAGGTTTCCAACTCACGGATCGACGTGCTCACATTCGACCGCGCCACGCTCAGTGTCTCGGCGATCTCCTCCGCCGGCAGCGCCTTCGGAGACAGGTACAGCAGCGCGTGGATCTGCGCCACCGTCCGGTTGATCCCCCACCGCGTCCCCATCTCTCCCCAGTGGAGAATGTATTGCTTCTGTACTCCCGTCAATTCAGGCATAACGTTTCTTTCAGTACAAACAGAATATACAGAATACAGCGGAGCCAGTCAAGGATTCGATCGTCAGGGAAGGATTCCATCGCTAGGGGCTGGTGGCAAGGGCGATAGCGCAAAGCGCGATGGGGCGATGGCGATACCCGCAAAGGCGATGGGGCGAGATGGCGCAAAGGCATACCGCAAATGTAAGGCGATGCTTTCGTAGAAGGCCCACCACAGGCTAAGGAAAAGTCCTGAAATGCGTGCGGCGCCGTGGAAGAGCGGCGCTTCAGCGCCGCGTAAGGCGTGCAAAATTACTTCGGGCTTCAGCCCGGGTGGTCGCCTTCAGCCGGCAAATGGATTTTTCTCGCTACGCCCTGAAACCTGCCCGCTCCGGAACCTCCCGCCAACTCCGGATTCCTTTCTCGCTATAATCCCTCATCCATCCCGCCACCACATTTCCGTTCTACCTCCACTTCGGCCCCTACATCATCCATCCGCATCTCTTCTTCGAATCTCTGTCCTATTTCATCGGCGCCTGCGTCTACCTGGGGCTCCGCCGCCGCTTCCGCGATCCTCTCGAAACTCCGCTTCGCTGGGCCGTAATTGCCGCAGCCGTAGCTGGCGCAACCCTCGGATCGAAACTGCTCTTTCTTCTCGAAGACCCCGCGCTCACGTGGCACAACGTTCATAATCCCGCCTACCTGCTCGGCGGCAAAACCATCGTCGGAGCGCTCGCCGGCGGACTGATCTCCGTCGAACTGGTCAAGCGTTCCATCGGAATTCCCCAATCCACCGGAGATCTCTATGCCATCCCCCTCGCCCTCGGCATCGCCATCGGCCGCATCGGATGTTTTCTCACCGGCCTTTCCGACAACACCTATGGCACGCCCACCAATTTTCCCTGGGGAGTCAATTTTGGCGACGGCATCCCCCGCCACCCCACCCAGCTCTACGAAATCATTTTTCTCATTGCTCTGGTCCCGCTGCTTTACCGCATCCTCCGTAAAATTGTCATCCTGAGCGAAGTATTAGCTTGGCGAAGCGAAGGTGATACGCAGTCGAAGGATCCCACGTCCGCCGTCAGCTCCCCAACCGCGTCCAGGCATTTCAATGATGCGTCGGCCGTGCTCACCCGCTTTCTACCCGGCGACACTTTCAAGCTCTTCATGGTCGCCTACATGTCTTTCCGCCTGCTCGCCGATTTCATCAAGCCCTACCCGCGCCTTTTCCTTGGCCTGGGAGGAATTCAGTGGGTTTGCCTCCTCGTTCTGATTTACTATTCCCGCGACATGGCTCGCTGGCTAGGAAGCGCATCGCTTACGGTTCGACAAACCCAGCCCCTATGAAGGTTTTCGCCACCATCATTCTTGCTCTGGTCGCCATCGGGTTTTCCTTCATCTTGCTCATTTCCACGCTGTGTGCGTTCGGCGGCGGACGTCAGCTTTTGGCCCTCTCGTTGATAAGCGGCGGCGTTTCCCTCGCCTTCGTTGTCGTTTCCATCTGGGGAATCATCAGACTCAATCGCAACCAGGGTGCTTCCTGAGATGGCGAAAACCCGCCCCTACCTCTTCTACGACATCGCGATTTCCATCTGCTCCACCTGCTATCGCAAGCTCGAAGCCAAGATTATTTTTCAGGACGATAACGTCTACCTGCTCAAGCGCTGCCCCCATCACGGCTCGGAAAAAATTCTTCTCGCCGACGATGTCGACTACTACCGGCGCTGCCGCGAAGTCTTCATCAAGCCTCCGGAGATGCCGCTCGTCTACAACACTCCCGTCAAATGGGGATGCCCCTACGACTGCGGCCTCTGCACCGATCACGAACAGCACTCCTGCCTGACCCTCGTGGAAATCTGCGATTACTGCAATCTCCGCTGCCCCGTCTGCTACGCCGACAGCGGCCCCGAACGCCAGCAATTCCGCACGCTCGATCAGATTGAAAGAATGCTCGATGCCGTAGTCCGCAACGAAGGCCATCCCGATGTGGTCCAACTCTCCGGCGGCGAGCCGACCGTCCATCCAAATTTTTTCGAGATTGTCGAACTCGCCAAGGCCCGCCCCATCAAGCATCTGATGGTCAACACCAACGGAGTTCGCATCGCCCAGGACGAAGAATTCGTGAAGCGCCTGGCACAAGTAAAAGAAGATTTCGAAGTCTATTTACAGTTCGATTCCTTCGAGCGCGAGCCCCTGATGCAACTCCGCGGAGCCGATCTTCGCCGCGTCCGCGAAGACGCCCTCGAAAAACTCAACCGCTATAACATCTCCACCAACCTTGTGGTCACGCTGAAAAAAGGTCTGAATGACCACGAAATCGGCAAAACCATCGACTATGCCCTGCAACAACCCTGCGTCCGCGGCGTAACCTTCCAGCCCATCCAGGACGCCGGACGCCTCGAATCCTGGGTCCCCGCCGATTCGAATCCCGGAGCGACAGAGCAGGATTGTCATCCCGAGCGCAGCATGAACTTCCGCGAAGCGGAGGATCATGCGGAGTCGAGGGACCTTGGGTTTGACCTTGGCCGCCGGTCCGTCCGCAACTTCAACCCTGCCACCGACCGCCTCACCCTCACCGAAGTCCGCCGCAAGATTCTCCAGCAAACCAACGTCTTCCGCCCCGAAGACGTAATTCCCGTCCCCTGCCACCCCGATTCCCTGGCGATGGCTTACGCCTTGAAACTCGGGGGGAAAATTATCCCGCTGACCAGCATGATTCCTCCCGAAATCCTGATCAACGGCGCATCCAATACAATCCTCTACGAGCAGGAAGCAGCTGTCCGCGACAACTTGTTCAAATTGTTCTCCACCAATCATTCGCCGCGCAGCGGCGCTGGAAGTCTCCGGGAACTGCTCTGCTGCCTTCCGAAAGTTCTCGTTCCGGACAACATCACCTACGAAAACATCTTCCGCGTAATCATCATGCAATTCCTCGACGCGCACTCCTTCGACGTTCGCAGCGTAAAGAAAACCTGCGTCCACATCGTCCACCCCGACGGCCGCCTCATCCCCTTCGACACCTACAACCTCTTCTACCGCGACGATCTCGAACAAACCCGCCTCGATCCCCTAAGGCTGGATTCGCGAAGGCTGGATTCGCTAACCAATGACCTCTCAGCCGCCGCCACGTAATGCCAAGAAAGGGCGTAGTGCCGTGGAAGAACAAAGCAACGCAGCGAGGTGGAGGAGCACTTCATGTGGGCGCGCCATGCGCGGAGCGCCGCCATGCGTGCGGCACCGTGGAAGAGCGGCGCTTCAGCGCCGCGTAAAGGGATGCGAAAAGGTCGGGCTTCAGCCCCTGTGGTCGCTTCTGCCGGCAGAATGAAGATCTCCCTGCGACCGCTGAAGAAATCCCAAACTCCAGGCGATCTTTCGGGATAAACGCGTGCGGCACCGTGGAAGAGCGGCGCTTCAGCGCCGCGTAAAGGGGTGCGAAAAAGGTCGGGCTTCAGCCCCGGTGGTCGCTTCTGCCGGCAGAATGAAAATTTCGCCGCAACCGCTTAAAATATCCAACTCCAATGTCCACGGAATCAGGCCCTAATTCTGCGTCTTCCCCGACGGATCGCTCAACGAAATCAACTTCCCCGGAGGATACTCCTCCGGCGACAACGGCACCGCGGGGTTCACGATCGTCAGCACCTTCCCGCTCCTGACGCCCTTCACGGTCAGTCGTTCGCTCTCCACCGCCACCACGCGGTATTCCTCGTCGAAGATGTCGCGGTTCTCCGCCTGCATACCTCGTTGGGATGCACGTTTTGCGTCGGAAGATCCCCTGCGAATTTTCATAGCCACCGCTTTGGGGGAACAGTGACACCCGTCCTATAGATTCCGCCAACCCTGCGCAGGCTCCAAAGTTTCGCATTGGAGCCTTGAGTTTTAGTGGAAACCAATGCTGCCACCCATTCTAGAATCTACAATCGGCAATCTGGAATTTACAATCGCAGATCCATGGATCAGGCCCGCATCGCCGAGCTCCTTGTTCCCTTTCTGGGTCCACCGGACAACCAGAAGTCCAGCGTCCGGGCGCCGGAGCCAGACACTCGGGGTCTTGTTCCTCGTATATCGACGTACATCGATATACTGCTTCGCTGGAATTCGAAGATCAACCTCACCGCCATTCGCAGCCCCGAGGAGATTGTCACCCGCCACTTCGGCGAAAGCCTCTTCGCCGCCCGCCACCTCTTTCCCAAAGAACCCCATGTAGGGACAGCCGAAAATGAGAAACTGCAACACCGTGGAAGAGCGGCGCTTCAGCGCCGCGAAAAGGGCCTGAAAGACAGGGCTTTAGCCCCCGTCGCTGTCCCCGGCCAGCGGCCAGCGACCGCCACCACCCCGCCGTCCCTCGCCGACATCGGATCCGGCGCCGGATTCCCCGGCGTCCCCATCAAACTTTGGGCGCCTGACATCGCACTGACCCTGATCGAATCCAACCACAAGAAAGCCGCCTTCCTTCGTGAACTGGCCCGCGCTCTTATATTGACGGACGTCAATATACAAAACGTCCGCGCCGAAACCCTCCCCCCCGCGACGTTCGACGTCGTCACGCTCCGCGCCGTTGAACGCTTCGATGCAGTCCTCCCCGTCGCCGCCAGCCTCGTAGCCCCGGCCGGCCGCCTTGCCCTCCTGATTGGCTCCTCCCAACTCGACGCCGCCCGAGTCGTTCAGTCGTTCTCTTGGCAGGAACCGATCACAATCCCCGACTCGAAAGCACGAGTATTGTTAATCGGGAACCAGAAAATTAATTGAGGAATAATCTAGACATTACATAAAGTGGAGCAGTGATGGCGATTTTATCGCGCCATAAGTGTAATCAGGCCAAATTTAATGGCAAAGTGGGAAAGATATGCTAATTTAAGGAATTCCCGATACGCTCCCCAAAGATTTCCACAGTGTTCCTGTAGGAACATTTCTCCAATTCTGCCAATAGTTCCTGTAGGAACACTTCACGATAAGAGGAAATCAAGCCGCCTCTTCATGAAGTCATGAAGTGTTCCTATGGGAACAGTCGATCGATTTACCATCACTTGGACGGACTCCTGCTAGGGATGTGGCCTCCTAGAGGTCCGTTGCGAAAGGCAAACCGAGCGAAAAGTGTTCCTGTAGGAACACTCGACGCGTTTTGCACACAATTCACTCGTTTGCACAGCACTTCTTCATTGCATTGCGATTGCAACCGGCAGTATGCTGCGGGTGACTCTGGTTCTCCTCTAAGAATTCCATGGGACGCGTCATCGCTGTTGCCAATCAAAAGGGCGGCGTGGGCAAGACTACGACTGCCATCAATCTGGCTGCCTCGTTCGCGGCCGCTGAGGTCAACACGCTCCTGGTCGATTGCGATCCGCAATCGAACGCCACCAGCGGCCTGGGCTTCGTCAAGGACCCTGATCGGGTCAGCTCCTACCATCTTCTAATGGGCGCAGCCACAGGCGAAGAAGCGTTGCTCACGACTGAACTCGAGCAGCTATGGCTGATTCCAGCGCACAAGAACCTGATCGGCGCCAACCTTGAACTGGTTGACGCAGAGGGACGCGAGTTCAGGATGCGCGAAGCGCTCGCGCCATTGCGCGATCGGTTTCAGTTTGTGGTGTTGGATTGTCCTCCCGCACTCGATCTGCTGACGCTCAACGCGCTGGTTGCAGCTGACGCTGTGCTCATTCCCATGCAGGGCGAGTACTTCGCTTTGGAAGGTGTGAGCGAGTTGCTGGACACGATCGAGCGCATACGCGCCGAGCTGAATCCTGAGCTGGCGATCGAGGGCGTGGTGCTGACCATGTTCGACGAGCGCACCAATCTTGCGCAGCAGGTCATGACTGAGTTGAAGAATTTTTTTGGAGAAAAGTTGTGCCGCACGACTGTGCCGCGGAACATACGGCTGGCCGAGGCACCCAGCCACGGCAAGGCGGCGCTGGTCTACGATCCGCGATCAAAGGGCGCGGAGAGTTACATACGGCTGGCGAAGGAGATCATCGAGCGGCAGCCGGCTTTCAGCTCCCAGCCGTCAGCTGGCGGCGAAGCGGCGGTTGAGCCTCCGGAAGCCGCGGCCAGTGCTGGCAGCCCCTCGGAACAGGCTAGTGTTGAGGAGATTCCGGCTGCGGAAGATATGGACAAGACGGCTTAGTATATTGATGGATGTCTATATATTATATTGACGTACATCGATGTATCGAAGAGAGAACCGTTTCACCACGGGGGACGCAGAGGTCCACAGAGGGGAACATTCAAGAGGGCGAACGATGAACAATACGGCTGCGGCGGGGAAAGTGGCGGGGCAGGCGGCGGACAAAGATAAGGATAAAGATAAGGTGGAGAAGCGGCGGGCTTTGGGGCGGGGGCTGGCTTCGTTGCTGCCGGGGCCGAGAGTGGTGGCGCCTGCGGCTGCGCCGGTGGGCCAGGGGCCGGCTGCGCCCGAGAGTGGTGGAGCTGGCGGCATGCGGACAGGAGTGTCCGCGCCACACGCCGAGCTGCGCTCGGCTGGACAGCCGGGGGCGGCTGTCCCTACATTTCATTCCTCTGGCGGCGAACAGCAGGTTCCTCACTTCGTGCGGAATGACAACTTCGTTCGTGAGAACTTCGTTCGGAATGACAATTCTGCGGGGAGTGGCAATTCCGCCGCTAGCGGCGATGCTGAGGAGATCGCGGAGCCGATCACGATTCAGGCGCAAGCGGAGCCGGGGCGGATGCCGGCGAACCTGGTCATCAACATCGCGATCAGCGATATCGACAAGAATCCTTTCCAAACTCGCTACGTGCAGGATGACGAAGCGCTGGAAGAACTTGCGGAGTCGATCAAGGCGAGCGGAGTGGTGCAGCCGATTGTGGTGCGCCCGTCGGACGAAGACGATACACGCTATGTGTTGGTGATGGGCGAGCGGCGCCTGCATGCTTCGAAGAAAGCGGGCAAGACACAGATTCCGGCGCTGGTGCGAAAGGTTTCTCTACAGCAGGCAGCCGAGATGACGATCATCGAGAACCTGCAACGGGAAGACTTGAGCGCGCTGGAGCAGGCCGAGGCGTTCCGCGTGTTGAGCAATCAGTTCCAGCTCACGCAGGAGCAGATTGGCGAACGCGTGGGATTGTCGCGGGTGTCGGTGGCGAATTATATGCGGCTGCTCAAGCTGCCGCGTGAAGTGATGGAATTGCTGGCGAACAAGACGATCACGTTCGGCCAGGCCAAAGAATTGCTGAAGCTTGAAGGCAATGACCGCATTGCCGAAGCGGCGCTGTATGCGGTGAAGAAGGGCATGAACCTGGAGCAGATCGAGATGCTGGTGCTACGGATGGATGGATTGCTCGATCCGCTGCCCGATATGCCGGGGGTGGTCAAGGAAAGAAAGACCAGCGGAGCGCGATGGGTGGATCCGAATGTGAGAGCCGCGCAGATGGACCTGGAGCGAATGCTGGGCGTGCGGGTGAGGATCCGCGACCGCAAGGGCAAGGGAAAGATTGTGATCGAGTATTCGACGGTGGATGATTATGACCGGGTGGTGGAGATGTTGAGGGGGAAGAAGTGAAGTAGTCCCAAGTCGTAAGTCCCGAGTCCCGAGTTAAGGCGGCCTTTGGCCGCCTTTTTTGTTGGTAATCAACTTCATTAAGTTGTGGGAGAAATGTAAGATTTATTCGGGCATTTACGCTGTGTTCGAGATGTCAAAGGGGAAGAAGTGGGAAAACTTTCGAGATAATTCGAAGGAACCAGGATGATTATTTGTGGGACAGAGTTCTGATTGTTGACCTATTCCAGCCAATGGAGTCTTCCCGGATCAGGGATAAGTGGGACGATTGATGTCAAAACGGACCTCTCGCCATCGCCTGTTCTGAATCCATGACCTGCTTTGTTTCGTTGGGTGTGTATTCTTTCGGCCCTTCGGGGCTGGTTCCTTGCTTTGGCCGATAACCCGCGCCTTGCGGCGTGGGCTGCATTCTTTGGCCGCTTTGCGGCTTTCTGCGGTGCTGCTGTTGGATTTAACTCTCACACCCACTGCGCATCATTGCTCTTCACACTTCCATCGCTTCGGCCATTTCATACATTTTTGTGACGCTGTTCCAGTTGCGGGCTGTGCCTGTGACTTTGAGGAGCTTTTCGACTTGCGACCAGGGGAGTTTGGATTTGCCGGCTCCGTTGGGAAAGTAAATGTAGAGTTCGCGGCCGATCAGATGAAGCTCTTCGGGATAGTCCTTGAATTTGTCGAAGATGGATTGGGCGCCTGTCGCGGGATCGGCGGAGAGAAAGGTGACGAGGAGTTTTCCGGGTTCGATGTCGCGGCGTGCGGCGAAGGGATTGGCTGCGATGGAACGCTTCATTTCTGCCGTGGTGCGGAGGATGACGGCGGGGGAGCATTTGAGTTTCTTCTCGAGGGCTTGTTGAATCTGGGCGGCGAGCGTGGCGGTGTTTTTTTCTTTTGTGCGGAAGATTACGTTGCCGCTTTGGACGTAGGTGCGGGGGTCTTCGAAGCTGAGGGAATTGTAGAGGGAGCGGAGCGCGTCCATCTTGATGCGGTTATGCGGGCCGACGTTTATGCCGCGGAGCATAGAGATGTAGACGGGCATGGGAGCATTCTAGAGCAAATGCAAGTTCGCTCCATTTCGATTGGTCAGCTCGGTCCGGCCGGATGAAACAGCGGTGAGCCTCAGGAAATCCCCACTTCTCGCGCAGAAAGCGCGCGAGAAATGGGGCACCCCAATCCTCGGCTTCTCACAGAAAGTTAATCTTGAGAAATGGAACATCCGCGGACAGGGGTGTCCGCGCCACACTTGTGTACTTGTGGTTTTGGCTGAACCAAGAGAATCACTTTTTGTGCAGGGCGCATTCTTCGAGAATTGGCAAAGCTAACGCGGCGTTCGCTGCCGTCCTCGTCACAGCACGTTGTGGCACACGCAAGTCCTTTGCTCTTTGAGCTTTGATCTAAGTCTTTGCTAGATCGTCAATCCGCTATCGCTCTGCGAGGAGAAGTCACATGTCGGGACAAGTGGTGCTGTACTTTGAAGATCAATCGGATGCGCTGCGGTTTGCGCTGGCCGCGGGCTCGGTGATGGCGGGAGAAGGCGGCAAGGTAACCAACGATCTGGTGACGGAGACGGCGCGGGTGACGCGGATCCGGATCGATACGGTCAATGCGGCGGGGGCGAAGAAGTCGAATTCGGGGCGCGTGGCTTGATCCGGGGCTGAAGCCCCTGGCCTCTCCGTTCGCTACGCGGCGCTGAAGCGCCGCTCTTCCACGGTGGTTCCGGCTGTTGTCGCGCTCGCATGATTCCGTTCGGTATTCATCCTGAGATTCGTCAGTTGAGAATCCCAACCTCAGAATCCCCACATCAGAATCCCCACTTGAGAGCCGAACCTCAGAATCCCCACTTCTCGCGCAAAGAGCGCGCGAGAAATGGGGCACCCGTTCATCGTTGATTCGTTCAAGCATTCATGCGGTGCCGGCGTTGGTGAAGGCTTCGATGGCGTCGGAGAGGGTGGGAAACATCAGGAAAACCTGCTCGACTTTGGTGATTTCTAGGACCTTTTGCACGCGCTTGTTGACGCCGGTGAGGGCGAAGCGGCGTCCGGACTTGGTGGCGGAGGTGCAGACGCTGACCAGTGATCCGAGGCCGGAGGAGTCGAGATAGGGAACGCCGGACAGGTCGAGGATCATAGTGGGCGCGGCCTCGCGGCGGACCGCATTCATGAAGGGCGTAACGTTCTCCATGGTGAGCGGGCCGCGGAAGCTGAGGATTCCGCGATCGAGGCGCTCGATTTCGAGCGGTTCGGATGGCATGGCCGAGGGATTCTAGGCTAGAAGGTGAGCGGGGTTCAAGTGGGTGCAAGATGGTGGTGTCTTAAATGTTTAAGCAGTACCCAAGAGTAGTGGTGCAATTTGGCTCGCGCGCGGAGCCGATACAGAGTGAGATCCTTCGCTCCGCCTGAAGAGCGGCTACACTCAGGATGACGCCGCCGATAATAGGTCAAGCTGACCCACTGCTGGCAGACGGCGCACTTATACGGCGTGTGGCGCACTTTGCCCGTTTCGCGCGCTGTCATTTATACTCTTTGTTTGCCCTAAGACCGTCGCAACAATCAGGAGCAGCTACATTTCATGCCCAAGCGTACATTCCAACCCAACCGGCGCAAGCGGAGCAAGAAGCACGGATTCCGCACGCGCATGAAGACCCAGGGCGGCAAGAAGGTTTTGTCCCGCCGCCGCGCCAAGGGGCGCAAGCGGGTCTCTGTGAAACCTGGTTTCAGAGAATAACCGCGAGAGAATCATCATGCGGAGCGGGCCATGGCCCGCGACCCATGAGTCAGCCCAGAATTTAGAGGCACTGTGACTGCCAGTGTGCCCGGTGAATCGAATCCCAATATCGAGCAGAGACGTGTCGAGCGGCGGGGGAAGGAATATCCCCGGAGTATGCGGTTGCTGCGGCACGCCGATTTCGAACGCGTCTACAAACAGGGGCGGCGGCACTTTTCGACGTCGCTGACGGTTTTTTATCTGTTCCGGCCGCCGGGTACAGTAGCGGCGCAAGGGCTGCGGATTGGATTTACGGTGAGCCGGGCTTTGGGTGGGGCGGTGCAGCGGAACCGGATGAGGCGACGTTTGCGGGAAGCGGTCCGGCTTTCGCGGCCAGCGGTTACTCCCGATGTGGACGTGGTGATCAATCCGAAGAAGGTCGTGCTGACCGCGGAGTTTGAAGGCCTGCTGAACGAAGTGCGGCGGGCTTTCGTAGTGATCGGTAAAGCTAGTACTCAGTATCAAGTACCAAGTGCCCGGTCTGAACCAGAAGTCTGAGCCATGCGTAACTTCCCGAGACTCGTCGCACTGCAACTGCTGCGGGGATACAAGTGGGCGATTTCGCCGATGTTTGCGCCGGCGTGCCGATACGTGCCGACCTGTTCGGAATATGCGATGGAGGCGATTGAACGCTACGGAGTGTTGCGCGGGGGGCTGATGGGGGCGCGGCGGCTGTTGCGTTGTCATCCATTTGTGCGCGGAGGCTATGACCCGGTAGTGCGGTCAGAGCCGAAGGATCACGATCAGCGATCAACCACGGATGCGGTCCGCGCGCACTGAGGAATTCATACTTTGGCCGAATATCAAAATCCTCAAAACGAGTCGGGCAATGAACGGCGCCTGCTGCTGCTGATGCTGGCGGCATTTGTCGTCATCGTGCTGTTCCAGCCGCTGTTCAAGAAGTATTTTCCGCCGCCGGCGACGCCAGCTCCGCAGAATCTGCCCGCGCAGACAAAGACGACGCCTGCGGCGCCTTCCAGCGCGCCGCCGCCCGCTGCCCCAGTCGAAAAAGAGGGCGCCAAGCAGGCCACGCACGAAAGCGAAACCGTCATCGAGAACGATCTTTACCGCATCACCTTCAGCAATCGCGGGGCTGAAGTGAAGTCGTGGATCCTGAAGAAATACGACAACGACGCGGAAAATGGCCCGCTCGATCTGGTGAACCAGGGGGCCGCGAAGCAATATGGATATCCGCTCTCGCTGTTCGCCTACGATGACGATCTGCGGGGACGGCTGAGCTCCGAATTTTACGTGGCGTCGGCGGAAGGCAAGATCACGCCGCCCGCGACCCTGACCTATGAATACGCGGATGACGTGGTGTCGGTCCGCAAGACATTCACGTTCGACAACACCTACACCGTCAAGGTGAGCGCGAGTGTTACTTACAAAGGCAGCCCGGCGCCGGCGCTGCCGACGTGGCCCGCGGGTTTCGGAGACCAGACCACCCCAGCTTTCTATGGCTCGGGGATGATTACTTACCAGTTCAACAAAGACATCGAGCGGGTGGCCGCAAAAAAGATCAGCGGCGGCGCGACGATTCCCGGGCCGCTGCACTGGGCCGGACCGACCGATCTTTATTTCGCGGCTGTTTTTATTCCCGACGATCCTGCGAACGCGGCGATGGTCACGCTGCGGAATTCTCTTTCTCTAGTCACCGACGCGCAGAAGAACGAGAAGGCGAAGGTGGATGTTCTGGGCGCAGCCGTGGGGAATCTGCATGGGCCGATTTCGGAGCGAGTTTTTGTAGGGCCGAAGGAACTGGAAATCCTGCAAAAGATCCCGGTGCCGGGGCTGGCGGACAACGATCTGAACGGGCTGGTAGATTTCGGCTGGTGGGGATTGATTGCCAAGCCGCTGTTCATCTGGCTGAAATGGACGTATCACCACATCGTCGCGAACTGGGGATGGGCGATCGTTCTGCAAACCCTGATCATCACGCTGGCGTTATTGCCGCTGCGCATCACGCAGATGAAGTCGATGCTGAAGATGCAGCGGGTCGCGCCGCAGATCAAGTCGATCCAGGAGAAGTACAAGAAATACAGCATGCGTGATCCGCGCAAGGCGGCGATGAATGAGGAGATCAGCGGGATTTACAAGCGGGAGGGCGTGAACCCGGCGGGCGGGTGCCTGCCGATGCTGATCCAGTTTCCGTTCCTGATCGCGTATTACCGTATGCTCGGAGCGGCGATTGATCTGCGGCACGCGCACTGGCTGTGGATTAAAGATCTGTCCGCGGCGGAACCGTTCCCTTACATTCTGCCCGTGCTCATGGTCGTGAGCATGCTGGTGGTGCAGCGCATGACGCCGCAGGCGGGAATGGATCCGGCGCAGCAGAGATTGATGAATGTGATGATGCCGCTGATGATGGGCTTCATCTTCTTCCGGTTGCAGGCCGGCTTGAACCTGTACTACGCAGAGGCGAACCTGATTTCGATCGCACAGCAGTCGGTGATGAATCGAACCTCGCTGGGCAAAGAGATGCGCGAGATGATGGCGAAACGCGCGCGTAAGAAAGACAAGTGAAGCTTACAGCTGTCAGCTCTCAGCTTTCAGCTGGATCACAAAGGCGCACGCTGCAACGCCGCGAATAATTTTGGGGAAGCGAAGGTCCCCGACTTCATTCCAGCCCAGCTGAGAGCTGACGGCTGAGAGCTGAAAGCCAGATTATGTCTATTCCCGATAAAGTAGCTGCCGCCAATAAGATCAACACTTTCCTGCAGGCCGTGGTCACGCACGGCGGACTTCGTCTGAAATACCGCATCGTGGTTGACCCGCCGCTGCCTGAAAACCGTGATTGGGAGAAGCCGGAAATCCTGGTGGACTTCGCCGGGCCCGATTCCGCGATGCTGCTGGATCGCGGCGGGGAGTTGCTGCGCGCCCTGGAGTTGCTGGCGCTTGAAATGCTGCGATTGCCTTCCGGGGAGCATGAAAAGATCAGCTTCGACTGCCAGGGGCATCGCACGCAGCGCATCCAGGAACTGCGAACCGCCGCGAACGTTGCGGCCGAAAAAGTCCGCAAGACCGGAGCGCCGTATCAGTTCAGTCCGATGTCGTCGAGAGAACGGCGCATCGTACATTTGGCCCTTCGTGATGAGGCTGACCTGCACACGGAGAGCGAAGGCGAAGGCATGCGGCGGTGCCTGGTGGTGTATCCGAAAGATTTCAAGCCGGCGGGGAAGCCGGCTCCGCGGACGTTGCCGTAGTCGCGAGAAAACCCTGGCCACGGATTTGCGCGGATTCTCACGGATACGCTTCTCTGGGAACATCTTCGCTTGTATCCGTGAAAATCTGTGTGAATCCGTGGCTAGGGTTTTTCGCGTGTGCATTTAAGATGGCGGCATGAGCCCGTCTGCCGCTTCCCATCCCATCGTCAAGATTTCTCCGCGCGGGGCGAACCGCCTCAAGTCTGGACACGTCTGGGTCTATCGCTCTGACATTACGACGACTGACGAGGTTGCTGCCGGCTCGCTGATTACCGTCGCCGATCAGCGCGGCAAACCACTCGGCACGGCACTCTATTCGAGTTCTTCGCAGATTGCGATCCGGATGATTTCGCGGGAGGCGGTCGGGGATTTTCCGGCGCTGCTGCGGGAAAGAATAGCGAACGCCATCGGATACCGAAGTTCGCTGGTGCGCGACACCGACGCGTATCGCGTCATTTTCAGCGAAGCGGACTTTCTGCCGGGATTGATCGTCGACCGCTACAACGACATTGTTTCGCTGCAAATTCTGACCCAGGCGATTGACGCCAACCTTGCGCGGCAATCGATCATCTCTGAACTGGACGGCCATCTCCATCCGAAGGCGATCATCGAACGGGTTGACCCGCGAGTGCGGGAACTTGAAAGTCTTCCGCCGCGTGAGTCTGGCCTATTGCAAGGCGCGAAAACTTCAACCACTTTCACCATGAATGGCGTGCAGTTTCATTTCGACGCGCTTGAAGGCCAGAAGACGGGAGCCTTTCTCGACCAGCGGGAAAATTATGCGGCTGCGGCCAGCTATGCCAAGGGTGATGCCCTGGATGTTTTCTGCTATCAGGGGGGCTTCGCACTACACCTGGCTCGCGTCTGCGACCGGGTGACGGCCGTCGACAGCTCACGTCCCGCACTGGAAGTTGCCGACCGGAACGCGACCCTGAACCAGCAGGACATCGAATGGATCGAGGCCAACGCCTTCGATCTGTTGAAGGACTATGCCTCGTCCGACCATCGCTATGACACGATCGCTCTCGATCCGCCGGCCTTCGCCAAGAGCAAGCGCGACCTGGATGCGGCCTTGCGCGGGTACAAGGAACTCAATCTTCGCGCCCTCAAGATGCTGCGCCCGGGTGGAATTCTGGCGACTTGCTCCTGCTCGTACCATGTGGGGCAGGCGGATTTCCTCGAGATGCTTGCCGGAGCCGCGCTGGACGCCCATCGAACCCTGCGAATCCTGGAGGTTCGCAGCCAGGCCAAAGACCACCCGATACTGCTGAATGTCCCTGAAACGGCCTACCTCAAGTGCGTCATCGCACATGTAAGTTGATGCAATATAAGCACATCTATGAATTGACAATGATACGCTCAAGTTTTATGCTTCTTCTATGCTAAGTATGAATCTAATGAAGTGATCGTCGCCCGAGGTTAGGATCCGCGGGCCGGTCGCGAAATCCATCAATTTTCTGATTCACCCATCTCTGAAGGAGGATTTACCCATGACCGTTTTGACCCGTTTCCAGCCGTTTAGCGAATTTTCGACCTTGCAGGACCGCATTAACCGCGTGTTCCGTGAGTCCTACAGCGGCAACCAGGAAGATGCCCTGACCAACTCGAGCTTTGCCCCTGCCGTCGATGTCTACGAAGATGAGCACAAGGTTTCATTGAAGATCGAAGTGCCCGGAATCGACGAGAAGGACCTCGACATCCGCGTGGAGAACAACACCCTCTCCGTGCACGGCGAGCGCAAGATCGAAAAGGAAGAGAAAGAAGAGAACTACCGCCGGGTGGAGCGCCAGTACGGCAGCTTCACCCGCACCTTCACCCTGCCCCAAACCGTGGACACCGAGAACGTCTCGGCGAACTACGATAAGGGCGTGTTGAACATCACCCTGCCCAAGAAGGCCGAAGCGAAGCCGAAGCAGATCAAGGTCAGCGTCGCGTCGGGAAAGCAGGGCAGCGTGAAGCCTGAAACCACACTCGAAGGCAAGGGTCCAAGCAAAGCCGCGTAATTCGTGGAAGAGCGGCGCTTCAGCGCCGCGCTGGCAGCACGGATCTCATTGGGCTTCGGCCCCTGCGATCGGAAGCGGGAGGCGGCAGAGGTGACCGCCTCCCGTTTTGTTTTAGGGAAAGAGATTTGTCATTCTGAGCGAAGCGTAGCATCTCTGTATCCCGAGGCAGCCCAATTGCATGGATTCTTCGCTTCGCTCAGAATGACAAAAGAACATTCCGCCAGAGTGACAAAAGGAAAGTAGAGAACCAGCCATGGCAATCCGTTGGGACAAATTTACCGTAAAAGCGCAGGAAGCGATCCAGCGCGGGAATGAACTCGCCGCCGAGCACGGCAATCCTGAGATGCAGCCGCTGCATCTACTCGCAGCCTTGCTCGAAGACAAGGAAGGCATTGTTCCGCCGGTGCTGGAGAAGATCGGTATCGGGCCGCAGGCCGTTCTGAGCGAAGTTTATCGCGAACTGGAAAAGCTGCCCAAGGTTTCCGGACAGTCTGCCCAGCCCGCGCTTTCTTCCGAAGCCAACCAGCTTCTGGAGCAGGCTTTCAAGGAAGCCTCCAATTTCAAGGACGAGTACGTCTCGACCGAGCACTTGCTGCTGGCGATCACGCATCTGAAGCGCGATGCAGCCCAGCAGGCCCTCGCCCGCGCCGGCGCGACCTATGACGCGATCCTGAAGGCGCTCATTGTTGTGCGCGGATCGCAGAAGGTTACCGACCAGAATCCGGAAGCGAAGTTTCAGGCGCTGGAAAAATATGCCCGCGACCTGACAGAACTGGCCCGCCGCGGCAAACTCGACCCCGTCATCGGGCGCAACGAAGAAGTCCGACGCGTGGTGCAGGTCCTGTCGCGGCGTACGAAGAACAATCCGGTACTGATCGGCGAGCCGGGCGTGGGCAAGACCGCCATTGTCGAAGGCCTGGCGCAAAGAATTATTTCCGGCGACGTGCCCGAGGCGCTTAAAAACAAGCGCGTGGTTTCGCTCGATCTTGGGGCGATGCTCGCTGGAGCGAAATACCGCGGCGAATTCGAAGACCGGCTCAAAGCGGTTCTGAAGGAAATTGAAGATTCGGCGGGACAGATCGTCCTGTTCATCGACGAGCTGCACACGCTGGTCGGCGCCGGAGCGGCCGAAGGCGCAATTGACGCTTCCAACATGCTGAAGCCGGCGCTTGCTCGCGGAGAGCTGCGGGCCATCGGCGCAACCACGCTGAATGAATACCGCAAATACATCGAGAAAGACGCGGCCCTCGAACGTCGCTTCCAGATTGTCTTCGTCGGAGAACCGAACGTCGAAGACACGATCGCGATTTTGCGCGGGTTGAAGGAAAAGTACGAAGTGCATCACGGCGTGCGCATCAAGGACTCTGCGATCGTCTCGGCGGCGACGCTATCGCATCGCTACATTTCCGACCGCTTTCTGCCGGACAAAGCAATCGACCTGATCGACGAGGCCGCGGCGTCGCTGCGCATCCAGATCGACTCGCTACCCACGGACATCGACCAGCTCGATCGCCGCGCTACCCAGCTTGAGATTGAGAAGCAGGCGCTGAAGAAAGAGGACGATGCGAATTCAAAGGAGCGTTTAGGGGTCATTGAGAAAGACCTGGCGGAGATTCGCGAGAAAGCGAACACGCTGAAGGCGAACTGGAAAAAAGAAAAAGACCTGATCGCCCGCATCCGCGAACTGAAAGAGCAGATTGAGAAGCTCAAGGTGGAAGAGCAAAGCGAGCTGCGCAAGGGCAACAACGAGCGCGTCGCGGAAATTCGTTACGGCAAGATTCCGCAGGCGGAGCAGGAACTCGCCAAGCTTAGCAAGCAGATGGAGAGCCCCGGAAAGCCGCGCATGCTGAAGGAAGAAGTCGACGAAGAAGATGTGGCGCGCATTGTCTCCAAGTGGACCGGCATTCCCATCTCGAAGATGCTCGAAGGCGAGGTCAAGAAGCTGGTCAGGATGGAAGAGCGCCTGCGCAATCGTGTAATTGGCCAGGATCCGGCGCTGGAGCGCGTTGCCAATGCGATCCGCCGGTCGCGCGCGGGATTGAGCGATCCTAAGAGGCCGATTGGAAGCTTCATTTTCCTGGGCCCGACCGGCGTCGGCAAAACTGAACTGGCGCGTGCGCTTGCAGAATTTCTGTTCGACGACGAGCACGCTCTGCTTCGAATCGACATGTCGGAGTACATGGAGAAGCACTCGGTCGCACGCCTGATCGGCGCGCCTCCGGGCTACGTCGGCTATGAAGAAGGCGGACAGCTCACCGAGCAGGTGCGCCGGCGCCCCTATGCGGTTGTGCTGTTTGACGAAATCGAAAAGGCGCATCCGGATGTGTTCAACGTCCTGCTACAGATGATGGACGACGGGCGCCTTACCGATGGGAAGGGCCGAGTTGTGGACTTCAAGAACACGATCCTGATCATGACGTCGAACATCGGTTCGCAGTTCTTGCAGGCCGAAGGTCTGCGCTCCGACGCCGATTTCGAAAAGGCGTCCGAGCAGGTGATGAACCAGTTGCACGCGCACTTCCGGCCGGAGTTTCTGAACCGCGTGGACGACATCATCGTCTTCCATCCGCTGGGCAAGGAGCAGTTGGTGAAGATCGTCGACCTGCGGCTTGAAGATTTGCGGCGATTGCTGGCCGATCGCAAGATTTCGCTCGAGTTAACCGACTCGGCGAAAGACTTGCTCTTCACCCAGGGCTACGATCCGAACTTTGGAGCGCGTCCGCTGAAGCGGGCGATCCAGAAGTTCGTGCAGGATCCGCTGGCGCTGAAGATTCTCGACGGCGAGGTGCTGCACGGCGATCACGTGGTGGTGGACGCGGAGAAAGGCAAGATGAAGTTCACGGTAAGCAAGCGCGTGGGAGAGAAAGAACCGGCGAAGGCCAAGCGGTGAAAACCTGGGCCACGGATCGACACGGATTTTCGCGGATAAGGCTATCGGCCTAACCGTGAGATTCGTGTAAGTCCGGGCGCGCGAATGCGTGCGGCGGCGGCATACCTTCTATTTGTTCTCGAACGCATCAAGTGCGGTTGGCGCTTGCGCCAAATAGAAGCCCGCTGCGGCGTGAAGCGCAATCAGCAGTCCGTACCAGAGCAAGCGCAGTCCGATCTTCGCCATGGAGATGGGCGCGACCAGCAAGAAAATCGCCGGGACCATGCCCAGCATTCCCGCCCAGCGTGCCCAGCGCTGCAACTTCACAAGTCCCCAACCGATCAGGCACCACGCGATGCCGAAGACCAGGGCGTAGCGCTCTCCGTAGAATTCCAGTTCGTTCCATAGCGGTGCCCAGTAGGGCAGATCGAATGATCCGGACGTAATGAGTTTCAGCGCCGCGAACGTGCAGGCGTATGCGCCGACCATCAGGTAATAGATTCCGATTGCGGTCACGCCAGTGGGACGATCCATTGCACAAGCGTAGCAGCACTCACATTTGTCAGCCCTCGCATTGTCATCCCGAGTGAAGCGAGGGACTTGGGTTCTTGCTGGAGGCGAGGGCACACTTTGCCGCAGGCAAGAACCGAGATCCCTCGCTTCGCTCGGGATGACAGTCAGGCGAGTGGCGGGACGAAAGGCGCGGGACGAAAGGCGGGGGATGACAGACGAGGAGGGAAAACCTTATCTCTTCGGGTATCATGGTTTCGCTCCGCGAGGCCACCGATGACCAAACGATTTCCTTCTGTGCTGGCAACTTTGATCCTGATGTCGCTCGCCCCATTCTTGGCAGCGCAAGGCGAAATGAAGTGGAAGATCCACGATCCCGACCGGCCGCTGCCGCCGGTTATCACTCCGGGAACTGCGAGCACGCAGGAAAAACCGGGAGCCGCGCCTTCTGACGCGGTTGTGTTGTTCGATGGAAAGGGCCTGTCGAAGTGGGTCGACAAGGATGGCAAGCCCGCGAAGTGGAAGATCCAAAATGGCTACATGGAAGTTGTGCCCGGCACGGGAAATATCTCGACCCGCGATTCCTACGGAGATTGCCAGCTTCATGTGGAGTTTGCCGAGCCGTCTCCAGCGCATGGAGAAAGCCAGGAACGCGGCAATAGCGGAGTGTTTCTGATGGGGCTCTACGAAATTCAGGTGCTCGATTCTTACGAGAACAAGACCTACGCCGATGGTCAGGCTGCTTCGGTTTACGGGCAGTATCCGCCGCTGGTGAATGCGTCACGTCCTCCGGGAAAGTGGCAGAGTTACGACATCGTTTTTCACGGAGCGCGTTTTGCCGCCGGCGGAAAGTTGCTGCGTCCGGCGCGGGTGACTGTTCTTCACAACGGGGTTCTGGTGCAGGACAATGTCGAGATGACCGGCCCGACTGCTCACGGCGAAAGGCCTCCTTACAAGGCCGGGCCCGAAAAACTTCCGCTGGGCTTGCAGGACCACGAGATGCTGGTGCGCTTTCGCAATATCTGGATTCGGGAGCTGAACGACTAAGAGTCTTGGCCACGGATTCTCACGGATAAATCATCAAAAAGGGTTATCCGTGAGAATCCGTGTAATCCGTGGCCAGGGTTTTACGCGAGATCGAACAGCAGCACTTCGGCGTCGGTCGTGCCTTTGATGCTCAGCGTGTTCTCATCGCTGATGGCTGCGCCGTCGCCCTGGTTCATCTTGTTGCCGTTCAGTTCGACTGACCCGCGGGCGACTTGCAGCCAACCGTGGCGTCCGGCGGCAAACTCGTGTGAGACTTCTTCGCCCGGCTTGAGTAGCGTGACGTAGAGCTTGGCATCCTGATTGATCTTCACCGAGCCATCGCTGGTGTCGCGTGACGCGATCAGCCGCAGCTTGCCTTGCTTTTCCTTCTCGGGGAAGGATTTCTGCTCGTAGCTTGGCGGCAGTGCGGCCTTCTCCGGCTGAATCCAGATTTGCAGCAGGTGCACCGGCTCCGTGGTCGACGGATTGAACTCGCTGTGGCGGATGCCGCTGCCGGCCGTCATGCGCTGGCCGTCGCCGGGTTGGATCACCGATCCGGTGCCCAGGCTGTCTTTGTGTTCGAGCTTGCCTTCGAGCACGTAGGTGATGATCTCCATGTCGCGGTGCGGGTGCGTGGGGAAGCCGGTGTTGGGGGCGACCCAGTCTTCGTTGATGACGCGAAGCGAGCGGAAGCCCATCCACTTCGGGTCCCAAAAGTCGCTGAAACTGAACGTGTGCTGCGTTTTAAGCCAGCCGTGGTCACCGCCTCCGCGCTGGGCGCTGGGACGAATTGTGATCATAGTATTTCTCCAATGGATATTAACTGACTACTAAATATTAGATGCAATGGGGATTCAGACTGCTTCAACGCCCGCCCGTGTGCCTTTTGTCGTTCCGAGCGGCGAAGCCGGGAGGAATGACAACGGGGCGGTCGGAATGACAACTTCCGATGAAGGTCGGAATGACAATCCATGCGGGAATTACAAGCCACATGGAGCGCGTCACGATATGGCACACTGAATTCATGCAGCGGATGAATCTCGGCGACTTCGAACTTATGGCTTTTTCTGACGGAACCTACGTCCTAGACGGCGGCGCATTTTTCGGCGTCATTCCCAAGATCATGTGGTCGCGCAGAATGGCCGCCGACGAACAGAACCGCGTCACGTCGGGCCTGAACTCGCTGGTGGTTCGCACCGGTGAGAAGACGATCCTCATCGAGACGGGCATGGGCAACAAGCTCGCCGACCGCATGGTGAAGTTCTACGGCCAGCCGGCCAGGCTGCTCGATGATCTTTCCGCCGGGGGCATCGCACCGGAAGACGTCGACATCGTCATCAACTCGCACCTTCACTTCGATCACTGCGGATGGAACACCGTCCGCGACAAGAACGGCAAGATTGTGCCGACGTTTCCGCGCGCGAGATACTATGCGCCCGAGGGGGAGTGGCTGTATGCGCGCAAGCCAACCGAGCGCGACGCGATCAGCTACATCCCGGACAATTACGATCCGTTAGTCGCTAGCGGACAGATGACTTTGCTCAAGGGCGGCGAAGAAATCGTTCCCGGCATTTCGGTGAAGACTTTTCGCGGACACACGGCGAGCATGCAAGGGATAATCGTGACCAGCGGAGGCAAGACGGCCTGCTACATCTCCGATTTGATTCCGACGACCGCGCACATCGACATCGCGTGGGGCATGGGATTCGATCTGTATCCGCTCGACACCATCGAGAGCAAAAGGGCGTACTATGCCAAGTCGACGGCGGAGAAATGGCTGACCGTGTTCACGCACGATCCGAAGACGCCGTGGGCCTATGTGGAAAAAGACGAGATTGGCAAGATGGTGGCGAAAGGAGTGTGAATGAAAGGCTTACAGAGTAGGTCGGAGACAATTTGTCCGATGGTATCTGTGCGCTTCCTTATCTCCGGGATTGTCGTTCTCCTTCTCGGCGTGTTGTCTGGGATCTCATTTGCCCAGCAGGCCAAAGCCGCGCCGGCGAATTCATCTTTGACAGGCCGCTATGAAGGCACGGCGAAGAACAAAGCCGAAGAAGACATTCGGGTCACATTCGAGCTGACCGAGAAGGACGGAGCGCTATCGGGGATGATCCGATCGTCGCATGGAGATTTCCCGATTACCGGCGGCTCCCATCGGGGCGATGCGGTCACAATCCAGTTCGACGCCGACGGTCCGGGAACCATTTCGCTACGGATGAATGAGGACAAACTGGTGGGAACGTGGAGCGCAGGAGAGGACGGCGGCGCAGTCGACGTGAAGAAGGCCGTTGCTCAGCAGGAAGCTCCCAAGGGCAAATCATAGGTGCTGCGGCCGGACTGACGCTAGCGGGCGAGGGCGCCCGCTCCACACAACTCCAGGCGCGCTTCGAAAAAGTTTTCCACCCGCGTCAGAATCTCCGGAGCGCTCTTCGATTCATAGATTTCCTTGCGCAGTCCCGCGCCTCCTGGGACTCCGTGCGTGAACCACGAGGCGAACTGCTTCATCTTGCCGACGGCGTCGGGGAGTTCTTCTTCGATCAGCATTCGGAAGTAGGTACGGATCATCTGGTAGCGGTCGGTCTCGGTGGGGTGGTCGTAAAGAGAAGTCGTACCGGCCCGGTTCCTGCTCTCGCCGAGTGCATGATGGCGGTCGACGGATTGCATAGATCCTTCGTCGCCAAAAACCGGCTCCTCAGGATGACAATCCGATGAAACAGCCGGGCTTCGTTCGGCTGGGCGGATGAATGCGTCCGCTACATGGGCGCTGTATTGCTCGATCTGGCGGAAGATCCAGGGATTCGACGGGGCCATGCGGCCGATCATGACTGCGTCACAACCGGTTTGCGTGACCATCGCGCACGCATCTTCCGGGCTGCGGATGTCACCATTGCCGATGACTGGAATCTTGACTGCATCTTTTACTGCTGCGATCCACTCCCAGTGCGCGTTGCCGCTGTAGCCCTGCTCGCGGGTGCGGGCGTGCAGCGCGACTGCTGCCAGACCGCAGGATTCCGCCATACGTGCGAGTTCGACGCAGACGATTTCCTGCTCGCTCCATCCGGCGCGGAATTTTACGGTGAACGGAATCGTCACTGCGGCACGGACAGCCTCGAAAATCTGGCCGATTGCCGGCAGATCGCGCAGCAGGCCCGAACCTCCATTGCACTTCACGACTTTCTTCGCCGGGCAGCCCAGGTTGAGGTCAACCAGATCGAAGCCGAGGTCTTCGACCATGCGCGCGGCCTCGGCCATCACCTGCGGATTGCTGCCAAAAAGCTGCGCCGAAATGGGATGCTCGTCTTCATAGAAATGCAGGTAGCGCTTGGCCTTTTGATCTTTCTTGCGCAGGACGCCGTCGGCAGAGGTGAACTCGGTCATGATCAGTCCGCATCCGCCGAGGTTGCGGATGAAGCGGCGGAAAACGGTGTCGGTGACGCCCGCCATGGGCGCGAGCACCGTCGCCGGGGAGATTCGTACGGAGCCGATTTGCAGGGAGGACGGGACGATCCGGCAGGAGGCCTGTGTGGAGCGGGCACTCCCTTCGACAGTGTCCGCTCCACACGAGTTGTCCCAGAACTTGCGCATCTAAAAACCAGCACGGGTGCCGTTCCCACTCAAGCCAAAGGCGGGCTTGAATGGGCCACCCTCTATATCTTATTCGAACGGTCAAAACTAAGCCCCCGCCGGGGCGAGGGCTGAATTTCGCTGGTGTATCCGTGTGGATCCGTGAAAATCCGTGGCCTACTTCTTTGCCGGTTCGACCTTCGCGGGCTCGGCCTTCGCGGTCTCGACCTTGGCGTACTTGCGGCGGAAGCGCTCCACGCGACCGGCCGTATCCAGGAGTTTCTGCTTGCCGGTGAAAAACGGATGGCAGGCCGAGCAGATTTCAACGCCGATGTCGCCCCGATGGGTCGAGCGGGTCATAAACGTATTGCCGCAGGCGCAGTGCACACGGACTTCGTTATAAGAAGGATGAATAGCTGCTTTCATGTGGGTTTACCTCGATTCGAGACATTAGATTCTATCGGATTTCCACAGGATTCAGCAAACGGGCAAACTGCTGGTGGCGCGGCGGTAAGAGCTTCAGAACTGTCATCCTGAGTGGCGGCGAAGCCGGTGCGAGGGATCTTACGTTGGTTCGCAGCTTCGGTGCGGTAAGGGAGGAAGCGCTTTGCTGCCCTGCGGTGGTGGGCTTTGCCTGCTGCATCATGACCGTAGGCCCTGGTACGGTCCCTCACCCGGCTTTCGCCGGGTCAGGATGACATCGGGTGAAAGCCCGCTCCTCAGAACCTGAACATATAGCTCACCTTCACGAAAAACTGCCGGCTGTCGTTGAGGTAGCCCCTTGCAGTATTGCTGACCGAGCCGGGCAGAAGCGGCGTGGCGCCCACCACGTTCAGGTTCTGCAAATCGCTGTTATAGCCCACATAAACGGCCGTGCCGGGATGCACGAGGTAGGTCACCAGGAAGTCCGCGTTGAATTCTTTCTGCGTCGGCAGATAGGTATAAGGAGATCCCAGCCCCGGGGTCCCGGCCAGCAGCGAGTTGTATTGCAGGATTACCCGCAGGGAAAGTTGGGGAGTGAACTGCCAGTTCCATTTGCTGCGGACAATGTGGTCATTGAAAATCCCGCGCCCGATTCCGGGAAACTGCGATTGCTCGAAAAGAAATGTGGTATTGGTCGCGCGCAGCCGCTCGAACAGATAGGAATTCTCAATCTTCAGCGGCTTCATGGGGCGCAAGGTCAGGTTCGCTGTGGCACTGTCCTGGCGCGCGATAAAGGGCAGGTTGTAGGGCGTGGGCGGCGCAGGCGGGGCGTCCGGGGGTGCGACGAAGTTTGTGCCATCGCCCCAGAAGTAACCTGCTCCGATGGTCGCCGCCTTAAGAAATCCCGTGGAAAAAGTGGCTCCACTTTCGTGCTCGTGATAGTCGGCATTGCCAGGCGCGGTTGGGGTGCAGTAGACCGCGTATCCGTAATAGCAAAAATCCTGGGGACGCAGCCGCTCGCGAAACTCATCGTAGGGAACCACAAAGATCGTGGTCTGCCCGCGTCCTCGGACGACGAAATAAGGATGGTAGTAAGTATCGAGCCGGAGCCCGGTGTGGTCGAAGTCGTAACGAACGTTCACCGAGGGTCCCCAAGACAGCACCCATCCCTGTTTCGGCCGGAAGCGGTAATGAGCATCCTGCACCGTCTCGCGAATGTCGACGCGATTGATGAAGCCGGGAATCGAGACAAAACCCGGCGTGATGTCGTTGTAGATTCCTTCGTAGGTGAAGTGCATGCCATCGTGCCGCAGGTCTACCTTTTCGGCCGGCCCGGCGTAGTGATTTCCGTTGCCGTGATTGCCCGAGCTGAAGGGATAAATGTTGGCCTCGCAATCCAGGTTGAGGTTGCTCGATGAGGTGACGGCCTGGGCTTCGAGGCTCCACGTGGTGCTGGGTTTCAACCGCGTATCAATGCCGCCGATACGGTTGTATTCGCCCGAGGCCGGGCATTCCCAGTCGGTATAGAGCGCGCCGACACTCGACTGTTTGAAAATGTCGCGGCTGACGCGCGCCGCCGTGAAGTAGGAGCGAATGCCCGAGAACTGGCTGTAATCCGGCACCGCCAGACCGGGGCTGCGGTCGTCCGCGCTCATGATACCGAGTGAGTAAGGGCCGTCTTTTCCGGTGAGGCGGATTCCCGCCGAGGGGTCGCCGATGCTGCGGGTGAAGAGCAAGTCCATCGGAGTGCGAAAAAAGTCTTCGTTCTCCAGAAAAAACGGCCGCTTCTCGGGAAAATACACCGCATAGCGTTGATTGACGGTGATCTGCGGATCTTCCGACTCCACCTGGCTGAAATCCGGATTGGCGGTTGCGTCTATGGTGAAGTGATCGTGAATCACGAACTTTGCGTCCATGCCGGGCTGGCCCTGCACGTCGGCATGTTGGAAGTAGGGATTCGCGGGATCGCGGGTATCGAGTGCGCGGAAGCCGCGCATCACGCCGTAGGGGATGAGTTGGATATCGTGGTCGGGAGAAATGCCTTCCAGTCCCTTCAAAGTGGCAGCCTGGGACAACCGGCCTTGCGCGCGCCGCGAAATCTCAGGCCAGAATGAATCTTCGCCCTGGCGCGCGATGCCGCGATAGAGGATGACTCCCCATTCCTGGACCTGGGTCGCGGGAAAGCGGAGGCTCTTGAAGGGAATGGAAATCAGCACTACAAAGCCGCGGCTGGTGACTTTTCCGCGGGAATCCCAGACCGTATCGAAAGACCGGTCCCAGTTGCCGCCGATTTCTTCACGGGCGGCCTCGCTCCAGATGGCGTCCCATTGGACGCCGAGTGGCGTGGTCTGGAATGCAAACGCGCGGCGGCGGTCGTGGAAGGTGTCAAGCATGATCTCGACCTGGTCGTCGTCGTAGATATCTTCGCGGCGAGACATGCGCGCCCGGACCTTGCCCGGGTCGTCGAAGCAGATGAACGCTACATACAAATTTTTCTGGTCATAACCGAGATAGGCCTCGGTCGGCTCCGATACCGGCTCGCCGTCGTGGGGCGTGCGCTGCTTGAATCCGGTCACTTTGACCATCTGGCTGGCGATTTCACCCTCGGGCCTCATGGAGAGAAAATCATCCAGCGACGGGCCGCGCGGAAGGCGAGGAATTGTGATGGAAGGCGCGGCAATCGAGGAAAGCTGCGGATCGCGCCCGGAAGGATGAGGTTGGACTTTGGAGCCGGCTTGTCCCACCGCATTCGCGGCGCAGACCGCGGCTACGGCGGCCATCGACACGAAGAAATCGGAAATTCGCCGCAAGCGACCAGGAGAGTAACTACTCAGCACGCACCCTCGCGTCTCCTCGTATCGAGGAATTCAGCAAGATACACTACCCGCGGGCCCTACAGAACAGGAAAACGATGTTATCCGGAATGCGGAACAAGCGGAGGGAGCGGCACTGCCTTCGGCAAGCTCAGGGCAGGCTCTCCCCGGCGGGAAGACAAGCCGACAGGCCAACGGCGCGGTTGACTAGTGTAGTGCGTCGGAATTCGTGAGCATTCAGTCTTGCGCCTCAATCCGCGTGGTCCGTGGTGTTCGGCGAGAAGGTCAAAGGCCTCAACCACAGAGGGCGCAGAGGATCACGGGGGAAACCGGCGACCAATCAATGTCGATCTGCTGCGCACTTCACTAGATTCCAGAGCCGGAAGACGCCCGCTCCGATTTCAGGCCGCGCAGCAGCAACCTTACCAGCATGCCATCGAAGCGAGTGCCACTCATCTTGGCCAATTCATCGAGTGCCTGTTCGGGAGTGCGCGCGGCGGAGAAAGACTGCTCGGTCACCATGTTGGCGTAGGCGTCGGCCAGGCCGATGATGCGGGCCCACAGCGGAATCTGCTCTCCACACAAGCCGTCGGGGTAGCCCGAGCCGTCGAAGCGCTGATGATGGTGCTCGATCGCTTCGCGCATCATGTCGGAGTGGGGAATGGTTCCCACGATCTCCGCCCCGGCGTGAGCGTGCATGCGGACCTGCAAATATTCATCGTCTCCCAGCGGACCGGGTTTGTTGAGAATGTGTTCGGGGACGAAGATCTTGCCGACGTCATGCACGCGCGCGGCATACACCAGGTCGGCGGTGTCGTTGGAGGACAGGCCCAGGGATCGCGCGATCACTTCGGTGTAGCGGGCGACGAGGTCTCCGTGTCCGCCCATATTCAGCTCCCGCGATTCGGCGGCGCGGCTTAGGGTCTCGACCGCCTCTTTCAAGAGCGGGACATTGCAGTTCTCCCCCGATCCGCAGAGCTTGTAGAGAGTGGAAGCGATTTCGTCGATCTGATCGGGCCCGGTGCGCTCGCGTTGCAGGAAACCTTCGATGTAAGAGGAAATCTGCTGCCGCTGCCGGGCAAAATCCTGGCCTTCGACGAATTCCTGCGCGGTCGAAACCAGGTTTCCTCCGGAACGCTTGGAGACATACATGCCCGCATCCGCGACGCGGATGATGTCTTCGATGGCGAAGCCATGCATGGGAAAGCTGGCCACGCCGAAGCTGCCGGTGATGTGGTGTTCGGCGAGCATGGGATCGCTGGCCAGCCACTGGCGCAGGCGCTCGGCCAGAACGGCCGCCTGGTCGGAGCCGGTTTCGGGCATGAGCACGATGAATTCGTCTCCGCCATAGCGCGCCACCACGTTCGACTGGCGGGATTTCTGCTCCAGCAACCGGCCCACACGCGCCAGCACCAGGTCGCCTTCGAAGTGGCCCATGCCATCGTTGACCTGCTTGAATTTATCGAGGTCGATGAGCACCACGGAGAATGGACGCCCGGAGCGCGAAGCCCGCTTCCACTCGGCCGATAAAGCTTCCCAGAAGAACCGGCGGGTTTTGATTCCGGTAAGTCCGTCGGTGATCGACTGCTGCTGGAGCTTCTGGAAGACGAAGGCATTGTGCAGCGCGGTTGCCAGCAAATCCGCCAGCGTGTTGAGAATGAGGACATCCTGCGGCGAAAACGCATTCTCGCCGCGGCTTTCGACATTGAGGACGCCCAACAGCGTCTCGCCGTAGATGATCGGAATGCAAAGCACGGCGCGAGAGTCGGAAAGAATTCCAGTCAGGTTGCCGGGCAGGGCGTTCTGCACCAGAGCCCGTTCGCCAGTGCGCGCCACGCGGCCAAGGATGCCGGTCCCGAGCGGAATGCGCCGGCCGGTCGCATGGGCCGTAGCCCCGGCCTCAGCCTTGATCTCGATTTCCTTCGTGCCGTAGTCGAGCAGCCCGATGCCGATGTGATCGAAACTGAAATTCTTGTGGATCTCGCCGGCGATCTGGTCGAGCATCTGGACCGGGTCATCGCTCGAAATTGCGGTGCGCGAGACATTGTTCAGAAAGGCGAGCTGCCGGGAGCGGCGTTGCTCTTCGGCGAACAGGCGGGCGTTCTCGACCGCGACGGAAACCTGTCCCGCGGCAGTCACGAGCACGTCAAGATCGCGCTGTTCGAAGACGAACTCGCGGTCAGGATTCATCGCGACCATGATTCCGGCCGGGCGATTGCCGAGCAAAACGGGAGCTGCGATCAGGCATTTCGCAGGGCGCTTCGGGATGTGGGTAATGCCAAGCCGCCGGCGGGCAGCCTCCAGGTCGGCGCGGATGAGCAGCGGCTCGCCGGTCCGGATCACGTATTCGGTGAAGGCATTGCGCAACTCGCGGGTGCGCTTGGGGAGGACCCGTCCGTCGCGCACTTCCAGCTCGAAACGAATCTCGTCAGTTTCCTGGAACGCGATGTAGAAGTGGCCGGTATCGAAGATCTGGCCGAGCTCGACCTGGATGGTCCGCAGGATTTCATCCTGATCGAGGCGCGAGCTGATGGCCTTTCCAATCTCCGTGAGCAGTTCGTACTCTTTCGTGCGCCGGTGAGCGTCGTGGGTGACGACGTAGTTCTCGAGCGTAAGACCCAGTTGCAGGGTGAGTCCCACCATGAGATGCGGGCCCGAGCTTCCGAATGCCCGGCGTTCCACATGCGGGAACAGGATGACGCCGAAATTGTTTTCGCGGGTCTGAAGATTCACCGCGGTCAGGCGCCGCACTCCGCTCTCGGCGAGAATTCTTTTTAATTCCGAGAGCGTGCCGGTCGAGCCGACGGGCAGGGTCTCGGTCATGGCGGCCAACTCTTGAACGGTGAAGATTCCACTGTGCCGGTAGGCCAGCTCGCTGATGTAATCGCCCGCGCCGCTGCGCTCCAGCGCGTCGAGAAATCCATGCGGGAAACCTTGCTGCACCGAGGGCAAGAGGCTGCGCCAGCGTTCGCCGATCACGATGGCCGCGCTGTCCATGGTGAGGGAGCTCTGCAAGCGGTCGAGCGCTGCCTGCATGCTCGGCACCAGGTCTTCGGCAAAGAACAGGCGGCTGGGGTCGACTCCCAGGGTCGAAAGGGCGAGCGTGGTTTCCTGCACGGCGTTGCGCTGATTTTCAAACAGCACCATCACCATCGCAATGCCCAGCAGCATCTGCGGAACCGGGCCAAAAAGACGCAGCGCATTGCCGAACATGACGATCACGGGGTTCTGGATCTGCCCCACGCCCATCAGCACGCCCCACAGGGCAAGAGCGAAGGCCAGCACCTGGAATGCGAGTGACCCGCGGCGGTGGCCACTCAGCAGGAAAACCGCGGAGCAATACAGAAGAATTGCAGCCAGCCCCACGCCCAGACTGATCGCAGGCTGCGCGTCGGGACGGAACAAGCCATGCACGATGTGGCCGCGCAGCGTCAAAAGCGCAAGCACTACCCCAATCGCTCCGACAGCGCCGTCATACCATTTGAAAGCCGAAGGCCCGCGCATCATGCGCGTCGAAACAAAAACACACAGCGCCATCGCCACCAGAAAAAGTTCGCTGATGAAGAACGCGACCGACGACGAGGGGAATGCGTCGAGCACGTAGTGCAGCGAATAAGCGGCCCAGGCCAGTTGCCAGGCGCGGAAGTAGGGCTGCCGGCTCTGCTCGTACAAATAGGTGAAGACCAGAAACAGCAGGACGGAGACAGATCCTGGAACCAATACCGTCGTGATGAAAATATTGTTCATAGGACCCGGAGAAAACACTTTTAGCTGTGAATCAGGAGCAAGCGACGGGAGAAACTGTACCTTAATGGTTTCACATCAGAACTGTGGAATTCAATGAGAATTACGTACAATGACCAACTTCGATGTCCCGTAGAATCATTGGGTTGCATGGAAAATCGATATGGCACCAAACTTGACGATGACGAAAGTGACCCGTACCATCGGAAGTCCAGCCACAGGCCATGTCGAACACATCGAACACCAGTTCAGGCGGTAAATCGCGGGTGCGTTTTGCGCCTTCTCCCACCGGCTTTCTGCACGTCGGCAGCGCCCGCACGTTCATTTTCAATTGGTTGTATGCCCGCCGCAACAATGGGACGATGATCCTGAGGCTCGACGACACCGACGCCGAGCGCAACAGCGATGCTTCGGTCCATTCCATTTTCGAAGGACTGAAATGGCTCGGCCTAGGCTGGGATGAGGAGTACAAGCAATCGGAACGTGGCGCGTTGCATCGCCAGATGGCGAATGCGATTTTTCAGAAGGGAATGGCCTACCGCGACTTCACTCCCGCACACACCGGCGACAGCGAGAAATCGGGCGCACAGGGGACATGGCTGTTCAATGCCGGCATGCGCGAGATGTCGAGCGCAGAGAGCGACCGCCGCGCCGCTGCCGGGGAACCGTTCGCCGTGCGCTTCCGCGTGCCGCGCGAAGGAGATTCACATCCCATGTGGGGACAGCCGCCGTCGGCTGTCCAGTTTGCCGAAGGCAAACTATCCGTGCATTTCGAAGACGCAGTCTATGGCCGGCAAATGAAGGCCGCGGCAGACATCGAAGATTTCGCGCTGCTGCGCTCCGACGGAAATCCAACCTACCATCTCGCGTCGTGCGCCGATGACGCCGACCTGCGTATCAGCCACATCATTCGCGGCCAGGACCATCTCTCGAACACGTTCAAGCACGTACTGATCTTCGAGGCGGCAGGGTACACTCCGCCGCAGTTCGCGCACTTGCCGCTGCTGGTCGCCCCCGATGGAACCAAGCTTTCGAAGCGCCGCCATGGGCCGGTGGTCAGCGTGACGACCTATCGCGACGCGGGATTTCTGCCCGAGGCATTCATCAACTTCCTCTGCCTGCTGGGCTGGTCGCCGAAAAACGATCGGGAACAGATGAGCTTGCACGAACTGACGGAAATCTTTTCCCTCGAAGGCATCAACCGCGCGAATGCGGTGGTGAATTTCAAGGAACCTTCTGCTTCGGAATCTTCTGCTTCAGAACCTTCTGCTTTAGCACCTTCCGTTTTAGCAAAAGAATCTTCCGCTCCAGGAAATGTTGTCATTCCGAGCGAAGCGAGGAACCTCGGTTTTGTCGCCACCGAAGAGACTTTCGATCCCAAGGCCGTCTGGCTGAACGCCGAGCACATCCGCGGATTGCCCATCGGAGATCTCAGCCAGCGCCTGTTGCCGATCGTGCAGGAAGCGTTTCCGACGGCCACCGCGGCGAAAATGTTGCAGGTCACGCCGCTGATCCGCGAGCGCATCAAGCTTCTGCGAGATGTTCTGACGGCGGCGGATTTCTTTTTCCTCGAGCAACTGCCCCCGTACGATCCCGCCGAACTCATTCCGCAAAAAGGCGATGCGGCGATGGCTTTAAAAGCACTGCAAAAGGCGCAACAAGTCTTGCCGAACGTGGAATTCAAGCACGACCCGCTCGATCAGGCCCTCCGCGCCGCCGCCCAGGAACTCGGCGTGAAAGCCGGACAGATGTTCCAGCCCATCCGCGTCGCTGTTTGCGGGCGCAAGAATGCCCCGCCACTGTTTGAAACGCTGGAGGTACTGGGGAAGCAAGTGACGCTGGCGCGGATCGGGCAGGCTGTCTTGAAGATTTAGGGTGCGGGCCGCTGCCGCCCGCTGATTTTTGCATCCTCTACGTCCCCTGCTGTCTCTAACCATTGCCGCACGGAAATTCTTATCTCATTGAACGAGGTTTCCCCATGCCATCCATGAAAGCCGTCCAAATCAGCAAGCCCGGTGGTGATTTTGAAATTGTAGAGCGCCCCATTCCTGAGCCCGCACGCGAGGAGGTGCGCATCAAGGTCGAAGCCTGCGGAGTTTGTCATAGCGACGTGTTGGTGAAAGAAGGTTTCTGGCCGGGCCTGCAATATCCGCGCGTTCCTGGGCACGAGATCGCGGGAAAGATCGATGCGATCGGGCCCGATGTCACGCTGTGGAAGCCGGGGCAACGTGTCGGCGTCGGCTGGCACGGCGGCCATTGCTTCGAGTGTGAGCCTTGCCGGCGGGGCGATTTCATCAACTGCAAAAAGCAGAAAATCACCGCCCTCAGTTTCGACGGAGGCTATGCCGAGTATGTCATCGTGCCCGCGGAAGCGGTCGCGGCGATGCCGGAGAATCTTCCTGCGGACGAAGCCGCGCCGCTCATGTGCGCCGGGATCACCGTATTCAACGCGATGCGCCGGTCGGGCGCGAAAGCCGGCGATCTGGTTGCTGTCCAGGGCGTCGGAGGGCTCGGGCATCTGGGAATTCAGTATGCGCGGCAAATGGGATTCCGCACGGTTGCGATCGGCCGCGGAGCAGGAACAGAGATGCTCGCGAAAAAGCTGGGCGCGCACGAATACGTCGATACGGCAACGGTCGATGCTGCACAGGCACTGCAAAAGCTCGGCGGAGCGAACCTTGTCCTGGCGACTGCTCCGGACTCGAAGGCAATGTCGGCGCTGATTGACGGCCTCGCGCCGAACGGCACTCTGCTGGTCGTCGGCGCAGGGCCTGATCCGATTACTGTCACGCCGGCGCAGCTTATCTTCGGTAACAGGAATGTGAAGGGATGGGCCTCGGGCACGGCGCGCGATTCGGAAGACACACTGAACTTCAGCCTGCTCAGCGGCGTGCGACCGATGATCGAGCGCTATCCACTGGAAAAGGCGGCCGAAGCCTACGCGCAGATGCTGAGCGGCAAGGCGCGCTTCCGCGTCGTGCTGACGATGGGCAAATAGTCGTGTAGCCCCCGGATGCATTCGTCCGGGTTGGGCGGAGCGCAATGCCAGAGCAGAGTTCGATCGCGGCTCGGCAGCCAGGAATCGGCGCTTTGCGCCTCACCGCGGTCGAATGCGTCCTTCTCCCGCACATATGAGTTGACCTGATGTACTTTGTACTATAAAGTACATTGCATGATCGACTCGAACGAGCCGTTTCTCTGCAAGATTCACAAGCGCTGGATTCCTCCGGAGATGATTCATGCTCCGGTTCTTGATCACAAGCATCCGCGTGAGTTCCTCGAACGCCGTTACGCGCTCTTGATCAATCCTTTCTACCCGAAGGACGCACACGCCAGCTTTGGCAAGCATGTGCTAACGCCGTCGCTGGCGATGACGAGTTTCGCGGCGACCACGCCGGAAAACTGGCGCGTCGAATACTGGGACGAAAACCTGCTCGATGGACGGCCTCCGTTTCAGCCAATGCCGCACGTGGTCGGCATTACGGTTCACCTGACATTTGCGAAGCGGGCGTTTGAGCTGGCGGATTGGTATCGGGCGCGCGGAGCGAAGGTCATTCTCGGCGGGTTGCATGTTCTTTCGTGCCCGGAAGAGTGCGCACCGCATGCCGACGCTCTTGCTCTGGGAGATGGTGTGCAGCTGTGGCCGCGGATTCTGCGCGATATCGAAGCGGACAAGCTCCAACCGCGTTATGTCGCGACTTATGAAAACGACTACTCGGAAGATCCCGCGCCGCGGCGGTCGATGCTTCCGCGCCGCAGTTTTCTTACCACGACCAGCCTGATTGCCACCCGCGGATGCCACAACCGCTGCGGCTTCTGCTATCTCGCGACCGACGGCCTTCGCATGCCGTATCGCATGAAGCATCCGCAACAGATCGCTGCCGAGTTTCAGAACGACGACCAGCCGTATGCCGTCTTCATCGACAACAATCTCGGCTCGCGCCGCGACTATCTGCACGCGCTATGTCATGCGCTTCGGCCGCTGAACAGGATCTGGAGCGCGGCGGTGACGATTGACGTGACCGACGATCCTTCGCTCATACGCAACATGGCGCTCGCGGGATGCACCGGCGTCTTCATCGGCTTCGAGTCGCTTTCGGACCAGAATCTATCGGATTCGAACAAGAAGACGCCCAAGACCGCGGACTACGCGCGCCGCGTGCGCATGATGCACGACTACGGCATCCAGGTGAACGGGTCGTTCGTTCTCGGATTCGATCACGACCGCAAAGATGTCTTCGCGCGTACCGCCGAGTGGATTGAAGAAAACCGGCTGGAATGCGCGACGTTTCACATTCTCACGCCGTATCCGGCGACGCCGCTGTTTCGGCAGATGGACGCGGAGGAGAGAATTCTTCATAAGGACTGGACGCTCTACGACACCGGGCATGCCGTCTTTCGTCCGAAGCACATGACGCCTGACGAACTCGAGCGCGGCTACTCCTGGATCTACCAGCGGCTCTTCTCGCACTCTTCGATCTGGCGACGCCGGCCTGAACAGTTGCAAGCGGTGCCGTTGTATCTCGCGATGTCGTATCTCTACAAGCGGTCGAACCGCTTCTGGCATCTGCTGATCAAGCATGACCTGGTGAATCCCGTGTGGAAGCCGCTAGTCGAGCTGACGCGGATTCGACATGTGCAGTACCGGAAAAAGCTCGCACGGCAAGAAATGTTCGTGACCGCTCCGGGGCAGGTGGTTTCGGCTGGGGTCTGAAGGTGCGGCTTACCGGGTGTCGCTTCGCGTCCGGCGGAAATACGCCGCTGAGTCCGATCTGAGAAGAAGCACAGTGATTCCGGCGAAGATGAGAATGTGAACCAGCAGTCCCTGAACGCGAAAGAATGCGGCCACGGCCACGTGAAACGCCATCCAGACGATGGCCAGCCATCGAGCCCAGTTTTGGCGTCGCAGCATGAATATGCCGGCGGTCAGGCCTACGAGTTCGACGAACTCAATCAGGAAACTGTCTTTCTCGAGATGCAGGATGGATGGGAAGTTGCGGACGAAAGCAATCACGCCGACGGCAATAAACAACCAGGCCAATACGGTAACGGAAATGGGACGCGCGTCGTCCGGACGAGCTTCCGAATTCAACTCGTACCTCCCAAGAGGCGATGCGGCATTATCGGCCGAAACCAAGAGAAATTGGTTCAGAATCCTCAAAAATCTGTTGACCACATTTAGCATGTGACATACAGTATGTGTCGTACACTGTATGGCAAGCGGTACTGTAAACAACGGCGAAGTCTTTGATAATCTTAGACTTGAGCTTCGCCGCGGATGCCTGACACTTGCCGTTTTGACTCAGCTTCGCATGGAGCGCTACGGGTACACACTGCGGAAAGCCCTGGCCGAAGACGGGTTGGAGATCGACGAAGGCACGCTCTACCCGCTGCTGCGGAGGCTGGAAAGCCAGGGATTGCTGGTCAGTGAGTGGCGGGAGGAGGACAAGCGCAACAAGCGCTTCTACCGTCTTTCGGAGACTGGCACGACCGTCCTGCGGCAACTGCTCTTCGAATGGGGACGGATCAACGGATCGCTGGAACGCATTTTGCAAAAGTCATAGAGTTTCAGGCACGGCGCTGCAAACTGAAGAGAGGCACCTATGGACCTTCGCCCGCTTCAACGATCGGAGGAGCTGATCAATCCCGAACGGTTCCCGATGTATTTGATCATCCTGAGCCTCAACTGTTTTCACCGCGCTCGCCATCCGCGGCTCGCGCGCGTCGGATAATGGTTGCGATAAGATCAAGGCATGACTTCGCCACATACTGAGGAAAAGCCTGTGGCGGATGCAGCTCTCGAGCCGCGCCCGTCGAACTTCATTCGCGAGCGCTTCATCGAAGATCTCAAGAGCAACAAGTACAACGGGCGGATTCAGACTCGCTTCCCTCCCGAGCCCAACGGATATCTCCACATCGGCCACGCCAAGGCCATCTGCCTCGACTTCGGGCTCGCCGACGAATTCGGCGGACATACGAATCTGCGCTTCGACGACACGAATCCTGAGAAGGAGGACACCGAGTACGTCGAGTCGATCAAGCAGGATGTGCAGTGGCTGGGCTACAAGTGGGATGGCCTTTACTACGCGTCGGATTATTTCGACCAGCTTTATGAGTGGGCGATCAAGCTGATTAAAGACGGCAAGGCGTATGTGGATGATTTGTCGGCCGACGAAATCCGTAAGCATCGCGGGACGTTGACCGAGCCGGGGAAGAACAGTCCGTACCGCGATCGCCCGGTAGAAGAGAGCCTGAACTTGTTCGAGCGCATGCGCGCCGGAGAATTTCCGGATGGGTCGCGCGTGCTGCGGGCAAAGATTGATATGGCGTCGCCGAATTTCAATATGCGCGACCCCGTCATGTACCGCATCCTGCATGCGGCGCATCACCGCACCGGCAACAAATGGCCGATTTATCCCATGTATGACTTTGCGCATGGGCAGTCAGACTCACTGGAAAAAGTCACGCACTCGATGTGTTCGCTCGAATTCGCGGACCACCAGCCGCTTTACAACTGGTTCATCAATGAGCTGGGAATTTTCCCTTCGCAGCAGATCGAGTTCGACCGCCTGAGCCTGACCTACACAATGATGTCGAAGCGCAAACTGCGGCAGCTCGTCGAAGGGGGCCGGGTCAAAGGATGGGATGACCCGCGCATGCCCACGCTCTCGGGGCTGCGCCGGCGGGGATACACGCCCGAAGCGATCCGAAACTTCGTGACCGCGGCGGGAGTTTCGCGAACTAACGGCATCGTCGAACTGGCGATGCTCGAGCATTTTGTCCGCGAAGACCTGAACAAGCGGTCACTGCGCGTGATGGCGGTTCTGAATCCGCTGAAGGTGGTGATCGACAACTATCCCGTAGGCCAGACCGAAGAGATGGATGCGATCAACAATCCGGAGGACGAGAGCGCCGGGACACGCAAGATTCCGTTTTCGCGCGAGCTTTACATCGAGTACGACGATTTCCGCGAAGTTCCGCCGCCGAAGTATTTCCGGCTCACGCCCGGCCGCGAGGTGCGGCTGCGCTACGGATATTTTGTCACCTGCACGAGTGTCGTGAAGAGCGACAAGGGCGAGCCGATCGAGGTGCATTGCACCTACGATCCGGCGTCGCGCGGCGGCAACTCGCCCGATGGACGGAAGGTGAAGTCGACAATCCATTGGGTCTCAGCGGCGCACGCGATCGACGCGGAAGTTCGCGTCTATGAACACTTGTTCAACAAAGAAAATCCTGATGATGTTGAAGAAGGTCAGGATTTCACCGCGAACCTGAATCCGCACTCGCTGGAAGTAATCTCGAACGCCAAGTTGGAACCGTCGCTGGCGAACGCGGTCGTCGGAGCGCGCTATCAGTTCGAGCGGTTGGGATATTTTGCTGTCGATCCGGATTCGAAGCCTGGTAGGCTCGTTTTCAACCGCACGGTAGCGCTGAAGGATACGTGGGCGAAGGTGGAGAGGAAGCAGGGCGGGAAGAGCTAGCGCAGAAAAGCAAAACCCGAGCGCGTCTTCCACTCGGGGCCAGCATGTAAGCCTGTCCAGCTACAAGTCGATTATCGGTAGATCAAGGGCTTGAAGTCAAGGTTACTTGAGGAGTCTCCCTGCCCTGAGACTCCCCACCAATTTCCCTACCAAGCTGGGAAAGCGGTGGACCCGACGGGATTCGAACCCGCACCTTAAAGCTGGACAGGCTTACGTGCTGCCAGTTACGCCACGGGCCCCAGGCAAGATTACAAATCCTCACCATCAACCGACTCTCGTCGTAAAATTTGAGCCTCATTACCGATTTGGGAAAATCCATGCACCCAACCATCCTCGCAGTCTTTTTCGAGTTCTCGCGCACTGCTTTCTCGATGTCGATCGCCCTTGTCGTGTTCTTCGTCATCGCGCTCTGGGCCGCGAAGCGCGATGTTGCCCAGGCTGATGGACTCGGCAAGGTCGTCGCCCTGGCCAATCTTTGTTTCGCCATCCCGCTAGCGGTGTTCGGAGCGGAGCATCTCTCGGCGGCGAACGGCATTTCGCGCGCAGTGCCCGCGTACATGCCATGGCATTTGTTCTGGGCTTATTTTGTCGGGTTCGCACTGGTCGCGGCGTCGTTGAGCATCGCCACGAAAACCGGAGTGCGCTGGTCCGGTCTGCTGTTTGGCATCATGATGTTTTTGTTCGTCGCGATGATCCATCTGCCTGGGGCGCTGACCGATCATCAACGAGCTTCATGGGTGGTTGTGTTCAGAGAGCCGTCGTTTGCAGCCGGGGCGTGGCTTCTCGCGGCAAGTGCGGCGAACGGATGGCCGGCACGGGGAAAGCAAACGCTCATCATTGTGGGACGCACCATCCTCGGGATCACTTCGATATTTTTCAGCGTGCAGCAGTTTCTGCATCCCACGCTGGCCTATGGTGTGCCTCTGGAAAAGCCCATGCCCGCGTGGATTCCGGCGCCGGCGGTCATCGGCTACCTGACTGCGGCAATTTTGCTGATTGCTGGAATCCTTATTTTGATCGCCCAGAAAATGCGCATGGCCGCGACCTATCTCGGCGCCTGGATTCTGCTGCTCGTGATATTCGTCTACGGGCCGATCCTGATCACGTCACTGCTGGACCCGAGCACCGCGGTCAAGGTCGAGGGCCTCAATTACTTCGCCGACACGCTGCTGTTCGCGGGAGCGATTCTGGCGCTGGCCCGCGCGACGCCGGCAGCGGACTAGACTCTGGTCTGGGAAATGGGTGTTTTGTCATCCTGAGGCGCGCTCTTTGCGCCGAAGGATCTATGCAGGTTGCAGACAGCAACGAGGCGCTAAGGAGTGCATCGATCCTTCGCTTCGCTCCGGATGACAAGGCCGTCGATTCATCGGATGTGACTACTTCGCGCTTGCCGCAGCCTCTACGCCTGCCAGCAACTTATCCAGATCGGAGCGCGAGAAATAGCGGCCATTGGCAACCACGCCGGCGATCTTCTGCGTGTTGCGGATGTCCTCGAGGGGATTGGCATCCAGCAGCACTAGATCGGCCAGCTTGCCTTTCTCGATTGTTCCCAGCTCGTTTTCACGTCCAAAGAATTTCGCGGGATTCAGGGTCGCGGTTCGCAGAGCTTCAAGAGGCGAGAATCCCGCGGCCACGAAGCGCTGTAATTCCTCGTGCAGGCTGAATCCCGGAAAGATATAGACACCGGGAGGAGTATCGGTGCCGGCGAGAAATGGGATGCCCGCCTTGTGCATCGCATTCACGACTTCGAGTTCTTTCGCGACAAATTTGCGCCGGGTCGCGGAATCATCCGTGTTGAAGTCGTGCATGATTTCGCCAGTGAAGCGCTTCCACGTTCCGTCTTTCCACGAGGCGGGAACATATTTCGCCCGCGGATCGTGATAGTCGGTGAGTTCGATCAGGTTTCCTCCGCGCTCCCACACGAGCGTGGGGCATTGCCAGGTTTGATTGTTGGCGAGCAGATCGAAGAGTTTTGCGGCCCTCGCCGGATCGTAGGTCGAGAGAAATTTGCTTTCGCTCTTTGGTCCCTTGATGAATTGATCTTCGAGCGGCGATGCGCCTTCGAAGATTCCGATCAGGTGCTCAAAGCTTTTCATCCCCGCATTCGACATCTCAGACGCGCGTACGGAGTCCGGCACATGTCCGACGAACGGGATGCCTTGTTTTTTCGCTTCATCGGCGATCGCGAAGACTGCATCGCGCGGAATCAGCGATTGCAGCTTGATGAAATCCGCGCCGCGTTTTTTCAGGTCGTCAACCGCGCGCCGGCCATCTTCGGGGGTCTTGATTGCGATCGAACTTGGGAAGCGCGGCTGCGGACCATCGAGCATCGGGCCGGCCATCACCATGCGCGGGCCGACCAGCGTTCCCGTTGAGATTTCTTTTCGCCACTCTTGCAGCGTTTCCAATTCGCTGCCCATGTCGCGCACGCCGGTGATTCCATTCGCGATAAACAATGGCAGCGTGATCTCTCTCGCCCTGGGAAACCAGTCGCCGAAGACGGTGTGCACGTGCATGTCCCAGAGGCCGGGGATGAGGAATTTGCCGGTGCCGTTGATATGCACTCCGGGCAGCTTACCCTTGATGAGCGTGTCGCGATTTTCTTCGATCTTGCCGTCGCGCACGATCACGGTGCGGAACTGGCGGGCGCGGCCTTCGGCTACGTCAATCACGGTGACGTTGATGATGGAGAAGACGGTGGATTGCGTGGATTGGGCGAAGCCGATGGCGCTGGCGGCCAGGAACGCGCACAGGAGAAGGCGTCTCATGGAAAGGAATCTTAGGGTGCAGAGTGGGATCAGTCAAAGTGTTCGGCGCTGGCGGCAACCGTCGAGCTTCGCTCGACCGGACAGCCCCTTCGACGCGCTTCGCTTGCTCAGGGCAGGCTCTAAAGCGGCGGCTGTCCCTACATCGTTCGGTTGAATTAGCTGAGAAGCTGAAAGCTAGTTGTGTACGTGCGGGCTTTGCGCTGGATTGTGGCGGGGGCCGGGCGGCTCCTTGATCACTTTCACGTCGAAATTCACCGGCAGGTTTTTCGGAGGGAAGCACTGGGCGTTATCACAGGCCTGATAACGCAGCATCCCATGCATAACGTATTTTCCGGGCGTGACCGAGTGCAGGGGGTGGACCATCAGCTTGATTTCGAAATCTCCGCTATAGACATTCAGCTTTTCGTTGGGCGAGAAGGGAAACGTCAAGTCCTTGCCATCGGGGTAATCGATCTTACCGAGCACGATGTCGGTGGGCAGATCCATCTTGAGCGCGGTGGGAATCAGGAATTCGGACTTTGGGGTGTTGGAGTTGATATGAAATCCCGCCGAAACGCGGAAGTTCAGGCTGACTGGAGTCTGCGCGGCGCGTTGCGCGGTGACCGTCTCGATGGGCGCGACGGAAACTGAGGGCGCTTTGCCGGATTGGGCGAAGGAAGCCGCTGCGGCGAAAAGCAATAGTGTCGAGAAACGATGCGAGATCATAGTTGGGTCGAGCGAGCGATCCTGACGCGGCGCTAAAGCGCCGCTCTTCCACGGTGGCCCCGGCGGCACGGCTGGCGTGACTGCACGGTGGCCTCGACGGCACAGCGGCCTCGACGGCACAGCGGCCTCGACGGCACAGTGACCCCGACGGCACAGTGATCCCGAGCACCGTGGCCCCGAAGGCCTAAAAAGACTCATCCTCGGAAATCATAGATCGCGAGGACGCAATCTTCTATTGTCAATTCTGAGCCTGCAAGCCGGACGCGGCCGGTTGGCTGGCGATGGAACGCGTGCTCAAGGCTTTCTTCACGGCATCTTCAATTTCGCCGCGGCCTTCCAGGCCGATAATGCGGTCAACGATTTTTCCGTCGCGCCCGATGAAGAAACTCTCGGGGAGCGCGGGAACTCCGCCGTATGCATCGCCGACGGATTCTTTGCCGATCAGGACCGGATAGTTCATGCCCATATCTTTGGCGAACTTTTCGATCTCGTCCTTGCCCGAATCATCCATGGCGACGCCGACGATTTGCAGTCCCTGATTGCCGTATTGATTTTGCAGTTCGACCAGCCAGGGGGTTTCGATCTTGCACGGGCCGCACCAGGTCGCCCAGAAATTCAGCAGGACGGCTTTACCGCGCAGGCCGGAGAGCGTCACGCTCTGGCCGTCGAGCGATTCGAGGGTAAAATCGGGCGCCGGCGTAGTTTTTCCAAGGATGGGCGGCGGACCTTCACCTTCACTGCGAGCCGCATGGACGCCGAAGTACAGCATGGCCGCAGCGACCAGCGCGACCACCACCAGCGCCAGCGGATTGCGCGCGCTGCGCTTGTCGGGAACGACGACCGTCTGCGCGGCGTCAGTGGCGTCTATTTCACCCGCAAGCTGCGCGGGATTCGCCGCCGGAGCTTCCGAAGGAACCTCAGCGCTCGCTCCACGCGCCGGTCGAAATACAAAATACAGGGCCAGCAGGACCATCACGAGCAGGGTGATGGCGACCGGCAAATCGTGCAAGACGGCGCCTTCGAGCCAGACCTCAAACTTTCCGAGGAAAGCGAGCGACGAGGAAATCAAGGTGAAGCGGTCGAAGACCAGCAGTTCGCCCAGCCCGATCAGCACGACTCCGCTGAAGATCTCCACCGCGTGCATGTACCGCTTGAAGCGGCTATAGAACTTGAGGAACGCCCCGATGCCGAGCGAAGTCAGAAGAAACGGCATCGCCAGGCCCAGCGAATACACCGCCAGCAGCAGCACACCCTTCAGCGCCGAGCCCTCGGCGCTGGCGAAGCCGAGAATCACCGAAAGAATGGGGCCGACGCAGGGCGTCCAGCCGAAGGCGAAGGCGAAGCCGACGGCGAACGATCCCCAGACAGTGCTGTCGCCCTTCACGCTGTGCAGTCGGACGTCGGAGTAAAGCGCCTTGATGGTGACCAAACCGGTCATGTGCAGGCCGAAGAGGATGATGAGGACTCCGGCTTCCCGGGCCAGCACCGCCTTGTATTGCCCCAGGGCCTGCCCGACTTCGGTTGCGGCCGCGCCCAGCGCGATGAACACCAGCGAAAATCCCAGGATGAAGGCCAGGGAATTCACCATCACCCGGCGCTTCAGCTGCCCGTGGGAGGTCTGGAGTTCGTCGAGCCCTGCGCCCGAGATCAGGGAAACGTACCCCGGCACCAGCGGCAGAACGCAGGGCGACAGGAACGAGATCAGGCCTGCGAGAAACGCAGCGACCGGCAGTGGGAGGCTCGACATCGTTATTTATTGTACCCGTAGCGCTGGTATGTTCCCAAGATCAGACGTGTGACCGGGGAAGAAGTTGCAGAAAAGCCCGGATCGCGAACCTGCCATCCGCCAAAAATTCAGTACTGAGGCCCCTGAAGCCGAAGATCTGAGCCCGCTTAACGCTTGGTCGTCCCTGGCGGGTTGGCAGGCGGGCCGGGGGCCATCCCGGGCAACTGGTCGGGAGAATCCATCAGCTTTCGGAAAAACTCGGTCGGTAATGTGGCCAAGACCGTGGCCCGGCTGTCTTCCTGGCGGACTTGCAGGCTATCGAAAGCGGCCTTCACGTCCGCATCCGTGCCAGGGGAGCCGACCGACGCTTCCGCGCTATGGAACATCGCCAGAAACACATTCAGTTTGTCGGCGATGTCACGCGCATCCTCTCCGGTGGCCGCCCAGGCTTCGGCCCGCAGGTGCAGGGCACCTGTTCGAAGCGGCAGATGCAATGGGTTATAGCTGGCGGAAAGCACCAGGTCGGCGGGCTTGGCGAAGACGTGCGACCATCCCTCGAATTCCGGAGCCGAGGGCTCGATCCGCGCAATCAGCCATACCGGGCTGGCCAATTGCACCCGCTTGTAATACTTCCGCAGCAAGGCCGGGCCCCCGAACGGCGAGGCCAGCCGCCGCGAGCGGTCCACCATTCCGCGGATGACGTTGGGATCATCGTGGTTCGAGGCGCCGACGATATCCACGCCGAGCATGGCTATCCGGAAGGTGCGGCCGGAGATCGGAATCGTAAAGATATCGACGGAGTGATAGTTTTCGATCGACTGTGCCGTGTGCCTCAAGTAAGCGAGGCACCGGTCGCCATCGAAGTGCCCGACGAAAACCTCGGAAAAACGGGCCTCCGGCGCAGCCCCGCCGGTTCCGCCGCCCGGCCACTTTTCGGGATAATGGACGGCGAAGGCCACGGCCTCCAAATCCCGCTCGTAGTCAAAGCCGGTTTCCTGGATGAAGCGGTCATACTCCGGATCGTGCGCAACCGGGAGGAAAGGCTTGCCATTGCTGGCCTTGCGGATCCAGTTGAAGTTGGCGTAGAGGAATCCGTCGGCCCCCGGCAGCAGGCGGGCAGACTCAGGCGGAGCGTGCTTGCGTAGTTCGACGGTGAGCGTAACCGCCGCGGCGATCGTAACGACCGCGAGCGCAATGGGGAAGGTGCGTCGAATTCGCATGAAATGCGGTCAGGGAATGATAGCACTGAGGGGACCGGTGGGTCGGGTTTGTATAGGGCACGGCTTCAGCCGTGCCTCAATGGTCCATCTATCACAACAAACGGAACCGTTGGGCTAAAGCCACGCCCCGATCCGAATCGTTTGAAGCGCGTTTTACTCGTGTCGCAGCGCCGTCATGGGATCGATCTTCGAGGCGCGGCGGGCGGGGATGCCTCCGGCCAGCAGTGCTGCGGCGATGAGAACCAGGACAGCCAGGACAATGGCCGTTGGATCGTTGGGCTTCATGTCGAATAACAAAGAGGCCACAAACTTTGAGGTGCCAAGCGCGATGGGCACGCTGATCGCGAGGCCCACTGCCGCCATCACGATCACCTGACGCAGCACCATCCATACAATCGGGCCGCGGTGCGCACCGAGGGCCATGCGGATTCCGATTTCTCCCGTCCGCCGCGCGACTGTGTAGGAAATCGTGCCGTAAAGGCCGACGCAGGCGATGGTCAATGCCAACAGCGCCAAGGCCGTGCACAGTTCGGCGAGAATTTTCTCGTTGTGCATCTTGCTTTCGACATCGCCTGCCTGAGTTCTTACTTCGGAGACCGGCAGGTGCGCGTCGGCCCGGCGAACGACGTTGCGGATGGAATCGACGAAGCCGAGCGGATCGCCCGCCGTCCGCAAGGCATACATCATCTCGTCTGGGGGCGGGAATCCCTGGTTATATGTGATGTAGACCACGGGCAGGGTCTCGCGCTTCAAGCCGCCATAACGTGCATTTTTCGCCACGCCCACGATTTCCATGTCGCGCGCCAGCTTCTTTTTTTCCCCGTCGTGCCAAATCATCACGTGCTGACCGAGAGGATTCTGCCGGGGGAAGTTGAGTCTGGCGAACTCTTCGCTGATGACCGCAACCGGCTGCGATCCGGGCCGATCGCGTTCGCCGATGTCGCGGCCCTCGAGAATCGGAATCTGCATCGTGGTCAGGAAATTCGGTCCAATCTGCATGTAACGCGTCTCCGGACTCGGCGCGCCGCCGACGGTGCTGATGGGCATCGAGTCTTCGCCGTCAATCAGAGAGCCGCGAGCGATGCCCGCGCTGCGAACGCCGGGCATGGCCGCGAGCTGATCCAGGATCCTACCGTAGAGTTCCGATATTTGAGGATCTTTGTAGCCAGCCTTGGTGGCGTCGATGGTGAACAACAGAACATTGTTGCGGTTGAAGCCGAGATTGACCGATTCCAGATTCTTGAGGGTACGCACAAAGAGCCCGGCCGCGACCAGCATCAGCATCGTGGTTGCAATCTGGCCGACGACCAGGACCTGGCTCATGCTGACCCGCCATCCGGAGGGCTTGGAATGGGACTGGCTGGTCCGAGTTTCTTTCAAGGCCGAAACCAGATCCATGCGCGTGGATTGCAATGCCGGAATCAGCCCGAAGATGAGGCCGGTGAGCACAGCGAGCCCCGCCGCTACGGCCAGCACATGCCAATTCAGGTGCGCATGCAGCATCGCGCCCTCGTCTGAATGGGCCGCGAGCAGCGCACTCAACAGGCGAATCCCCCAGAACGCCAGCAGCACGCCGAGTGCACCCCCCATTGCGCCGAGCAGAACACTTTCCGTCAGCAACTGCCGGATGACCCGCGCCCGGCTGGCGCCTTCGCTTAACCGCACCGCAATCTCCCGCCGGCGCGAGCTGGCCCGCGCCAGCAGCAGATTGGCAACGTTCGAACATGCAATCACCAGAATCAGCGCAACCAGCGTCATCAAAAGGAAGAGCGGCTTGGAGTACTCGCGGCGCAGCGAATCGATTCCGCCTCTGCCTTCGCGCAGAACGAGTTCGGGCAGGGCCGCGCGTTCTTTATCGTTCGCCGCGGTCGCCTGCACCCATTGATGAAACTTTGGGGCAAGTTGCGCCTGGGCCTGCGCCAGCGTCACGCCGGGGCGAAGACGCGCCATCGCCTGCACCCAGTAATAGTTGTTGTCCAGGTAATCTTTGGCAGTGAACGGGTAGGGATCGTTCGCTCCCAAGAGAAGATTGTTATGCATCGGCACATACATGCCGGGGGCCTGGGAGGGATCGACGCCGAAGAATTCCGGCGGGGCCACTCCCGCCACGGTAAAAGGCACGCCGTTGAGCGTGAGCGTTTGACCCAGAGCACTCGTTGCTCCGCCAAAATGCCTTTCGGCGAATGCATAACTGGCCACGATCACCGGGGCCGCGCCCACTTGGTCGTCTTCAGAAAAAATCAGGCGTCCCGCCGCAGGCGAGATCCCGAGGCCGCGGAAATAATTCCCAGAGACCAGTTCCCCGCTTACGACTTCGGCTTGTCCGTTGACCGAAACGTTCATGGCGCGGACTGCCCTCGTATGGGCATAAGAGAAGACGTCCGAGAAGATAGAGCTGTCTTGAAGGACAGAAAGCGCACCGAAGGGAAGAATCGGGCTGATGGAACCGCCGCGCTCATCGTCATAGACGCCGCCGCTCATGCTGTGCATGACCGAATCTCCGTCGCAGCAACCCTTCCCGTGCCAATTGATGACAACCAGCGACGCCGGATCGGAAACCGGCAGCGAACTCAGCAGAAGCGAATCGAGAAAGCTGTAGATGGCCGCATTGGCGCCGATGCCGAGCGCCATGACGAGAAGCGCAACCAGAGTAAAGCTGGGGGACTTTCGCAGTGTGCGAGCGGCGTAACGCAGATCGCGCCAGAGATCCTCGAGCCAGGCGATGCGGTTCGTCTCAAACACCCGGTCGCGGATGACGAGCGGGTTTCCAACTTTTACATACGCCTGGCGGCGGGCCTCGTTAGCGCTCATGCCCTGCGCGATGTTGTCGTCGATCTCGTGCTGGAGATGGGAATCGAGTTCATGGAGGAGTTCGGAGTCTTCTTTGCGGCGTCCGAAAAGCTGTCTGAGTTTCATGGCCTTTCCTCTGTGGTGCCTCTGTGACCTCTGGGGTGAATGCCTCTGACTTCCGCGGTCGGCCGCATCATTTCGTTCTGATATTTGTCATTCGACAGCCTCAACTTTTGTCATTCCGAGCAACGCGAGGAACCTGCTTTTTCTTCGCCGCCAGCGAACAGCGGGTTCCTCGCTTCAAAAAAACGGAACGCTCGGAATGACAACGGGTGGGTGGTTGCAAGACAAAATGCTAGCCCCCGCTCTCGCCCATGACGCGCCCGATCGCAGCCACGACCATCCGCCAGCGGTTCGTTTCTGCCGTAAGTTGCTTTTTCCCCGCCGCCGTCAGCTTGTAGAACTTGGCCTTGCGGTTGTTCTCACTGACGCCCCAATACGACGAAACCCATCCACGATGCTCGAGCCGGTGCAATGCCGGATAGAGCGATCCCTGCTCGACTTCCAGCACATTGTCGGAAGAATGCTCGATGACGTGCGCGATGGTGTGTCCGTGAGCCGGGCCCGTGATCAACGTGCGCAGGACCAGCATGTCGAGGGTGCCCTGCACCATCTCTGAATTGGAATTCTTGCTCTCCGGCAAAATTGATGTCCTCCACTCGAATGTCTAGGTGAACGAGCATACACCACTAGGCCGTCTATGGGAAGAAAAAATGTTTTGGTGGGTGAGCCCTCACAGCTTGTGTTAGAAAGTGTTTCGTGCAGAACTAACCCGTTTCAGTTCTCGCGCGTCCAACTCTTTATGCTCAACGCCGATACTCTTTGGGCCGATATCCGCTACGCCTTCCGCGTCATGCGGCGTACGCCGGTGTTCACTGCGACTGTGGTTCTTACCGTGGCGCTGGCCATCGCGTCGAACGCGACCATCTTTACGATTGTCAATGCGGTGATGATCCGGTCGCTTCCGTTCCGGGAACCGGGCCGCATCATGCAGGTGGCGGAAAAGAACGACAAGCTCAACCTGCCGACCTTCGCGTCATCGGTGCTGAACTTCCTTTCGTGGCGCGAGCAGACGCAGTCGTTCGAGGAACTTGCCGGAGTGGGCTATGCGACCTTCACCGTTACCGGCGGCGGCGAGCCCGAGCAGCTCTCGGGCAATAAGATCAGTCCGGCGCTGGCGCGGGTGCTGGGAGTCGGGCCGTTGCTGGGCCGCGACTTCATGGAGAGCGAAGAGAAGCCGGGCGGCGCCGCCGTTGCCATCGTTGGCGAGGGATTGTGGAAGCGTCGCTTCGCCAGCGACCGCAACATCATCGGCCATACCATCACGCTCGATGGGCAGCCTACCACCATCGTCGGTGTTGCTCCCGCTTCCGTGAAGCTGATCACCGGCGGAGATATTTCCGTTCCGCTGACCATCGATCCCAGCAAAGAACTTCGGCTCAACCACACCATCGTCACCTTCGGGCGGCTCAAGCCCGGCGTGACGGCGCATCAGGCGCAGGCCGAGATGGATACGATCTCGGCGCGTGTGGGGCAGCAATTTCCCGAAGTGCGGTATTGGGGAATTCATCTGCTGAGCATGTTCGACACGTTTGTGTCGCCAGATTTGAAGACAGGATTACTGGTGCTGCTGGTCGCTGTGTTCTTCGTGCTGTTGATCGCGTGCGCGAATATTGCAAATCTGCTGCTAGCACGCGCGGCGACGCGGCAAAAAGAAATGGCGGTGCGTACGGCGATTGGAGCGACGCGCGGACGGTTGATTCGTCAGCTTCTGGTTGAAAGTATTGCGCTTGCGCTCACGGGCGGGATTGCTGGACTGGCAGGGGCATTCGTCGCCGTGCGCTTGCTGACACGCTCACTGCCTGTGGGTACGTTGCCGATTCCAGATGTGAGTGTTGACGCGAACGTGTTGTGGTTCTGCTTCGCGCTGACCATCGCGACCGGAATTCTGTTTGGAATGGCGCCCGCGCTGCGCATCGCGAAAGTGAAGACGAACGAAACGCTGAAAGAAGCCGGCCGCGGCTCGACCGGAGGCATTCGAAGCTGGCTGCGCGACAGCCTCGCCGCTGGAGAAATAGCGCTGGCCGCGGTTCTGCTGATCGGAGCAGGACTGCTGATTCAGAGCCTCGCCAATCTGCAACGCGTGCGGCTCGGCTTCGATGCGCAAGGGCTGATGACCTTCCAGCTTGCGCCGCCGGTTTCGCAATATCCCCTGGCGGATAAGGGTCCGCAGCTCTATCGCACGCTGATCGACAATCTGAGCGCGATTCCCGGCGTGCGCTCGGCGGCGGTGTGCAGCGGCATTCCTTTCGGAGCGGGGAATTACACGCGGCATCCTATGATCACGACCGACACGTCAGTCCTGCCTCCGGGAACGCAGGTGCCGATTGACTGGCGGAGCATCAGCAACAACTACTTCGACACCATGCACATTCCGCTGCTGCGCGGCCGGGTCTTTACCGATGCCGATACGGCCAAGTCGCAACAGGTGATGATCGTCAGCGAGTCGACGGCCAAGAGATTCTTCGGCGATGCCGACCCGCTGGGCAAGGCGCTGCGCCCCAGCGCCAAGCCGGAGCTGGCTTACACCATCGTCGGAGTCGTGGGCGACGTGAAAGACCAGGCGCTGAACCTCGATACGCCGTCTCTTTACTATGCGATCCCGCAGCGCGGCTCCTGGCCGCTGATGGATGTCGTCGTCCGCACAGATGGTTCGCCTGAGGCGCTGTTACCCGCGATCCGCGAGAAAGTGCACGAACTCGACGCCAGCCTTGCGCTGGCCAACGTCAGCACCATGGACCAGTGGCTCTCCAACAGCGCCGCGCAGCCGCGGCTCAACACCCAACTGCTGTCGGTGTTCGCCATCGGTGCCTTGCTGATTGCGGCCATCGGAATCTATGGAGTGCTCGCCTATTCCGTGAACCAGCGCACTCGCGAGATTGGCCTGCGCATGGCCTTGGGAGCGACTCCGGGCAACGTGCTCCGCCTGATCGTCGGCGAAGGGATGAGAGTTGTGCTGATCGGAGTCGTGATCGGGCTCGCCGGAGGGCTTGCGCTCGGACGCGCTGTGTCGAGCCTGGTGTTCGGGGTGCCGGTGCGGGATCCGGCGACGTTTATCGTAGTCGCAGTGATCTTGGCTGCAATCGCTCTGGCGGCTTGCGTAATTCCGGCGCGTCGGGCGGCGCGGGTGGATCCGATGGTGGCGCTGCGGTATGAGTAGCGGCAACCCTAAATCCCGCTCTTTTTACTATTGGGGCGAGGGATGTCCCTAAACCCCGGCATTCGTTGTGACTGAGATCCTTCGCTACGCCTGAAAGGCGGCTCGCTCAGGATGACCCTGGGTAGGATTCAGGGCTCGGGCGATATCCAGCCGTCCCGTTTGCGCCCCGAATTCCCCCTGTGGTACTTTATATAATTGTCCCGGACATCTGGAAGGGATCAGAGGGATAAGTTTGCGCGGAAGCGCGTTTATCCTTAGAATTTGCTGGCGTAGCTCAGCTGGTAGAGCATCTGATTTGTAATCAGAGGGTCGTAGGTTCAAATCCTATCGCCAGCTCCAGAAACGGAAGTATTTCCGACGGAAGCATTCGGAACAGCGGTATTCTGAACAGAGGTATTCGGCGGTTTCAGTCAGGCGGCGCAACAGGTTTTCCCAACGCACTCCATTCGGATCTTTTCCGGCGTGCAGTGATCTTCGCGTGAACTTGCGCGATTCTCGGTTTCCCTGCTTTTGCGAAGCTGTTTTGTAGCGTAGCTGTCTTCATTTGTAGATTGCGCGTGTGTTTTTGGTCTGCGGGTTTCCGTGAGTGTTTCCGGCATCTGCACTTTTAATGACCTCCGGACGCGCTGCGGCGGCTGCATCGCCCGATGGTTTTTGCACAGGTGGGTGAGTGGTTAAAGCCAACAGACTGTAAATCTGTCCCTCCTAGCGAGGTACGAAGGTTCGAATCCTTCCCTGTGCACCATGATTCGTCCCGAGCGGATTTGCGAGGGAACTTAAGATGAACCGCCTGACGGGAGCCTTAATCGCGTATGCAGTGCTGGCCGGGCTGTCGTGGCTGACGATCAGCGATCCGAAAATACGGGCGTTTCCGCTGCTGATTCTGGGGATGTTTGCGGTGAAGTCGATCCTGCGGCGGAACGAAGTGCTTCATCCCGACGCGGACGAAGAAGTGAAGAGCAAGGATTTGGCTGAAGAGCTGAGGGCAGATAGCTGAGGGCTGACAGCTGTTGTACAGGGCCGATGTAGCTCAGTTGGTAGAGCACTCCCTTGGTAAGGGAGAGGTCACCAGTTCAATCCTGGTCATCGGCTCCATTTTAGTCCTCAGTCGCGAGTCCCGAGTCGCGAGCAATTGCTCGGGTTTGTGGAAGGGCACGGCTTCAGTCGTGCCGCTGAGAGTCGCGCAACGAGCGGCTTTAGCCGCTGAGGTTTAGCTGAAGGCTGACAGCTGAGAGCTGACAGCTGCTTTCAAGGCGGGAGTAACTCAGTGGTAGAGTCACAGCCTTCCAAGCTGTTGGTCGCGGGTTCGATTCCCGTCTCCCGCTCCAGAATTTGGAAGCGCGCGAAACGCGCGAGTTAGTAATCTCGCAAAAAGCGCGAGATTGATCGCGCGGCGCGTTCAGATCCTTCGGCGACGAAGAACATGTCGCCTCAGGATGACAAGAACATGGGATTCGAACAGGCGACGATTAAGGTTGAGAAACAGCAGGAGTTCGGCGCCCTGCAAGCCGCGGTAGAAGAGTCTTTCCGGCCGCAGCAGGCGGAGAAGTTCCTGAAGCAGATGGACCGCAAGAGTCTCCGCATCAGGGATTTCGACGGAGTGCTGGCGAAGAAGATTTTGGAAAGTGTGACTGGCGCGAAGATCGATGCAGCGCAGTTGTACCGGGCTTTGACCTTGTCGGACCAGGCGCAGATGCGCGAATTGTACCTGTCGAAGCTGGAGACGGTTGAACAGTCGTTGCGGCACAAGTTTAAGAAGCTGTATCAGTACTACTGATCGCGCTTTGCGGGCGTGAGCCCGCAGCGATCATCCTGAGCGCTGTTTGCGAAGGATCCAGGTTTCGTATCAGGGCACGGCTTCAGCCGTGCCGTAAGGCAGGCAATCATCGGGGTTTTAGCCCCTGAGGAAGAGAAGAAGCAGAAATGGCGAAAGAAAAATTTGATCGGACAAAGCCGCACTGCAACGTAGGGACGATTGGTCACATCGACCACGGCAAGACCACGTTGACGGCGGCGATCACCAAGGTTTTGTCGAAGCACAATCCGAAGAACACGTTCCGGTCGTTTGACTCGATCGACAACGCTCCGGAAGAAAAAGCGCGCGGAATCACAATCGCGACGGCGCACGTCGAGTACGAGACGGCGAACCGGCACTACGCGCACGTGGATTGCCCGGGCCACGCCGACTACATCAAGAACATGATCACGGGCGCGGCGCAGATGGATGGCGGCATTCTCGTTGTCGCCGCGACGGATGGTCCG
>DASXDY010000013.1:0-16367 GCA_036490405.1 Candidatus Sulfotelmatobacter sp.
CAGATCCCGGTTCTCCGAGCTCGGTACCCAGATCTTCGGAAAGCGATTCTCGAGCAGCAGGCTCAGGATCAGCTGCGCATCCTGCCGATCCGTCTTCTGCTTGCGCACCCGCTTCGTACGAATCACCGCCGCGTCGCCGATCCACAACTCAAACTGCAACTCCGCCAGGAGACGCTCGAACCAGCGTGCGTGCCCACTGGCCTCCATGCCGATGCGCACGGTTTCATTCGCACTCGCCAGAGCACGGTAGAACTTCTCCGCCTCGTCGGGATGTGCCAGCCGTTTCTCCTCGACCTCTCCGGTCGTGGTGTTGAGCAAAGCGATTTGTTAAAACTCGGGATGGAAATCTACTCCTATAATGATCATCGTTCGGCTCTTTTCTCCCGAGCCAGTTGGTTGGTTTTGCCACCTCCAACTCTAACCCGGGTGCGGGAGCCGACATTGTCATGGAATCAATTACACTCGTCGACCTGGGTTCATCCCTTGGAGACGATGAGCGTAACCGCCTTCCATGAGGAGACCGGCCTTCTCATCCCATCTGATTACGACAGCTATCCAATGTCCGGCTCGACAAACACAGGCTCCGTTGGCCACCAACCGTTCTTGTGGTTCTAGATTCCTGTTGATTACCCCGAAGGAATTCGATATAGAATATCCGCCGAGCAAGTCGCAGAATCCCGCCCGTTTTCAGGAGAACAACGCGTGGCAACCGCGACGACGCAACCCGCAACAGCCGAACCGATCCGCAAGGGCTTTGGCAGCGATCACATCTTCTTCTCTGCCATGTCCGGCCTCATCCTGGTGACAGTATTTGTTGGCTTTGCGCGCACTTACTATCTAGCCGGAACGGTTCGCGCGCACCTGCCCAGCCCGATCATCCACATTCACGCCGTGGTGTTTTCGCTTTGGGTACTCCTGCTGGTCACGCAGACTTCTCTGGTCTCTGCGCACCGAATCAATGTTCACCGCAAGCTGGGGCTCGTGGGCTTTGGATTGGCCTGTCTGGTGCCGGTCATCGGGGTGCTGGCCGCGACCAATTCCATGTCGCGCAACTTTGCGCCTCCAGGATTTCCGCTCGGCGCGCAGACTTTCTACGTTATCCCGATGTCGAGCATGCTCCTATTTTCGACGCTGGCATTTTTTGCTTACCGTGAGCGTCGTAATTCCGCCGTGCATAAGCGTCTCATCCTGATCGCGACCTTTGCACTGATGGACGCGCCCACGGGGCGACCGCCGTTCTCCGTGATTACCGGCCATCCCCATATGGAAAGCATCTTTTCCGTCGTCTTCCTTCTGCTATTAGTCGCCTACGACCTGTGGTCCACGCGCAAAGTCCTTCGTGTAACCATCTGGGCGGGCATTTTCATGGTTGTCGTGCAGCAGGTACGGGTGCCGATCGGGATGACCGGAGCGTGGCATTCTTTCGCAGCCTGGGCGCAACACCTGGCGTGAGTTTCAGACCTCGGCACCTGCCCGACAGAACTGTTGTGTCTTCCAAGTACACGAATATGCGTGAGGTTTCCACTAATGAGTTGAAAGATGGGCCATCCCAGCCGACTGGCTGGATTAGACGGCGGTGAGTGGGCTCAACGTCATCGGGCTGTATTCAATCGGCAACATGATTTCCCCCGGTTCTACGTCGAGTCTCGGGACTAAGACGCTTGAACGCCTGACTCCTTGGCCATAGTCAACTGTTTGAAAAACCCCCATGGCACTCATTGTCCCTTGGCAGGGTTTGGCGAAATATCGCCATGACACTCAAAATTCTTCCCCAGCTTCATCGGCCAGCACGTCACCTGCGGACGGGCACAATATCAACTTGCCTCAAGACGAAGCCGCAGTTCCCTGGCAAAACCATCAATAGCCCTGATCCGCTCGGCTGCTGGGCTGGGAACATTCGGGACCGACATCGCCAGTTCGCAGGAAAGGAGCATCGCGGTGAGAGTCTCGCGCATCTCGCTGTGCATCTGGTCGGCGACGGCGCGGCGGGCGCTGTTTTCTTCCCGCTTCCGGCGGTGCAGGGCCGAACGCACCTCACGCACAAGGCGATCCAGGCCGGTCACGCCGAAGTTGATATAGACAGGAAAGGCGGTGCCCAGATGTTCGAGCATGAGATCGCTTTCATCGGGTTCGGTCTCGAGCAGAAACTCGTCGATCACCGCCGCAGAGTAGGTTTGCTCGCGCAAGTGCGCCACTGCCTGTTGCGGGGTCTGGGCCCAGTGGACTTCGAGATTGGTTGCGGCGCGCAAAGCCTCAATGCTCTGCGATCCGCTGGAAGACGGTGTAATGAGTAAGATCATGGACTTTCTGGTTGCACGCCGGAATCCATTGCTGGCGCAGTGAAAACAAACGGGATAGTTTCAGATGCCGCCCCGCATTTCCCATCGTGGGCAGAGCCAGTTTCAGATTTGCCCGATCGGAGGTTACGACATCGCTCCCTGCGCCGCGTAATCCTTCAGCTTGCGATAAAGAGTCGTTTTGCCGATGCCCAACAGTCGTGCAGCTTGCAGCTTGTCGCCATTGAGTTCAGTGATCGCCTTCAGGATCGTCTGCTTTTCGAGTTCGGCAATGGGGACAATCTGAGAACGGTTGTGCCCGTTCCCGTTCGACGATTCGGTCAGTGGCAGGTTGGCAATCTCGCGAGGCAAATCGGCGAGATGAATCAGCGGGCCGCTGGTGAAGGCATAAGCGCGCTCGAGGCAGTTCTCCAACTCGCGCACATTGCCCGGCCAATCGTACGCCATCAGCGCTCTCACGGCATCGTCGCTCAGCATTTTCTCCTGCCCCGAAGTACGGGTCATGCGTTCGAGGAAATACCCGATCAGAAGAGGGATGTCCTGGCGGCGCTCCCGCAGCGCAGGAATACGCAGGCTGAGCACGTTCAGCCGGAAATAAAGATCGCGGCGGAACTGCCCCTGCATGACCTCGCGTTCGAGATCGCGGTTGGTGGCCGCAAGAATTCGAATGTTGATGGGGATGCGGCGCGTACCGCCCACAGGGCGAATCTCCTTTTCCTGGATCGCCCGCAGCATCTTCGCCTGCAAGTCCACCGGAAGCTCACCGACTTCATCGAGAAAAATCGTCCCACCCTCGGCCATCGACATCAGTCCGTCCTTGGACTGATTGGCCCCGGTGAACGCGCCTTTGACATATCCGAAAAGTTCGCTCTCGATCAATGTCGGGACCAGCGAGCCACAATCGACGGGAATGAATGGCTTGTCGCGGAATGGACCAGAATAGTGGATCGAGCGGGCGACCATCTCTTTGCCGGTGCCGCTCTCGCCCAGAATGAGGACTGGGTGCGCGCTGTTGGCAGCTTTAGCGATCATGCGATAGAGCTTTTCCATTTCAGGAGCGCGCCCGACAATACCGCCCAAGCCCTGCTTGGATTTCACCTTCTCGCGCAGCAACCGGTTTTCCGATTTCAATTTCAGGTGGCTGGCGACACGCTCCAGCAAAAGCTTCAATTCATCGACGCTGAAGGGTTTGGTCACGTAGTCGTAAGCGCCGTGCTTCATGGCCTGTACGGCGGACTGCACAGTGCCGTATCCGGTTACGACGATGACCACCGCCTCGGGCCGGCGCTCCTTAATACGGCGAAGCGCATCCAAGCCCCCCGCGCCCGGCAGTCGCAAGTCGAGCAGGACGGCATCGAAAGGCTGCATTTCGAGCACGCGATAGGCCTGTTCGGCGGAATCGGCGACCTGGGCGGAGAATCCCAGCGAATGGGCGACTTCGCGGCAAGCCTCGCGGATCGAGCGCTCATCGTCCACGATAAGAAGGTTGAGAAAGTTGGCTGGTTCGAATTGGGGCGTAGCCGTTACCGGCCGGAGTGCTGCTGACGTCATGGCTGTCATTCCTCTTCGTTGGATGATCGGAAATTCCCGCCGCTGGCGGGACAAAAATCTATAGGCCCCGAAAGTTCGGACCGGGTAGCCGGCAATACGGGCAAAAGCACGCTCAAGCGCGTACCCCGCCCGGGCGCGGATTCCACATGGACCAGGCCGCCGTGACTGCTCACGATGTCGCGGACTGTTGCCAGACCTAGCCCTGTTCCCTTCCCGGCTTTTGTCGTAAAGAATGGTTCGAATAAATGGGTGCGGGTGTTCGCATCCATGCCGTCGCCGTTGTCGCCGACGACCAGCAGCACGCAATGGAGGCCAGACTTTTTATCCAGACCGGGCCCGCCCAGCAGTTCGACTTTGCAGTCGCTGGTCTCGACCGTGATCTGGCCGCCGCGGGGCATGGCGTCACGCGCGTTCAGAACCAGATTGAGTATCACCTGCTGCGCCTTGGCAGGATCCATCCGGACTAATCCGACACCGGGGTCGAGATGGAGCTTCAGTTCGATGGTCTCCCCGGCCAGGCGGGCGAGAAAATTGCGCATTCCCAAGGCGGTTTCGTTCCAGGAGAACTCCCGTGGAGCCGCGCCATCGGGCTTCGCCAACGACAACAACTGGCGCACGAGACCGCTTGCCTCAAAGCCGGCCTTGCGGATTTCTTCGGCGTAGCGGCGCGCCCGGTCAGCCGAAGACAGGGTCGCGAGCAGCAGGTCACAATAGAGCAAGACTCCCGTCAGCAGGTTATTGAAGTCGTGTGCCACGCCTCCGGTGAGCCGCCCAAGCATTTCGAGGCGATCTTCCGGCGGAGCGGTTGTCGTCGATAAGAAGGTCTCGGCCGATGCCAAAATGTATGGGCCTTCTGCATGGACCGTGCGCCACGCACTCCAGTGCAGCGGGGGCTTCGATGGTCCGGCGGCGCTCTCCATCTGAAAATTCGCGCATTGTCCGGACAGCAATTCGGCTGTCCTCTCGCGATTCTGGTTGAAGTTGATATCTGACAGATGGAATATTTCTGATGCCTTCACACTCGCGAGCAGCGGTTCCATTGCGGGATTGCAGGCCAGCAGCCGGCCCTCGGCGTCGCACCACGCGATGCCCATCGGCGCATTTTGGAACCACGACAGAAATTCCGCCTTCGGATCGTCTTTTCGTGGCTCTGTCGCGTGCTTCAATCCTGCAAAGGCGCTCATATTCCTACTCTGCGCGGAAAAAATCCCGAAACCAACCGCAATCCCGCCACCTGATACCTTGGTTCTTCCTGAAACGGGAACCGCCAGGCCGCGCTCTCTGACCCCACCCTCATCCCAAAGGCACTATAGAGAGTCACGCCTATGGCTGCTAAGGGCAGATGTCACCAAAAAAAGATTTTTCCCTGTGGAAAACTCAGCAATGATTACTTAGCGGGCGATCTGAGAGGTCTGGTTCGATGCGTAGACAGGTTGAATCAAGCGGAAGGTAAGACGGCGGCCCTTTTCCAGATGAATTGCCGGCGCGGAATGGTCCTTTTGCTGCGCCTGGCGGACGAACAGGCTTGCGGTTTGCACGGGCACATCGATGCCCCCGATGCGGACCGATTGCAAGGCAAGCTGGATATATCCTCGCCCTGGCCTCATCTGCGAAGTACGGGCGGATTCTACGCGGCCGGTCACATCCGCTCCGCGCGGAATCAGCGTGGCGCCTTCGACGACAAGGGGAGCATCCAGCACCGCCTGGAATAAGTCTTTGGCAGCCGGTTTTTCGGCCAGGATCGGCGCCTTCAGGCGGACCATGATTAGCGTGCCCGCAGGAAGACTCTGGATCTGATGAAAAGGCAGCTGGCTGGTCGAATCCACGTACTGGCCCGCTGCCAGCGATGACGAATCGGCTGAATTTCCAGATCTCGCCTCATCCTGAAACGGGGTCTGAGAGGTTTGCTCCGTTCCTTCTTCTGCCGGAACGCCGATCTGACGGGAACAGCCCACCTCCCATAGCAGGCTAACCAGAATCGCTCGTATTAAGACACTTTTAAAGCCGCCGCGTCGAGCCATCTGAAACATCTTTGCCCCGTGTCGATTAAAAAAGGGAGTGGCAAGCCGAATACCAAGCTTATGCTCAGGGAAATCAAGCACTTGCGTGTTTGTAGCCCAGATGGCTTGTGTAGATTTTTCCGTTTGAGCGGCTTTTGGTGGAGTTTCGGTGTTGGCTGTCGAGAGTTCGGAACTCCCAAGCGGAGGTGTCAAATAACCTTCAGAAGATTCCCAAACCCGCCAACCAGCTCTTGGGAAGCCCGTCTCGAAAGCAGAGATAAAAAAAGCGGAGGGCGTAAACGCCCTCCGCTGCCATTGTTCGTTTACTGTCCTGCGGCTATTGCTTCTTTGCAGGGGCCTTCTTTTTCGGTGCGGCTTTTGGAGCAGCCTTCCGCTCGCTCTCCCGGCCACCAATCAACTGCATGGCGTCGGTGGAGTTGAACGGGAACTGCCGGACCGAGTGCTCGGTTTCACCTTCGCCGGAGTGCAGCGCGACATCCACGCGGCGATTGCTCGCCATGCGGATGGTCACGAGGTTCCGCGTCGCGCGTTTGCGCTCTTCGGTGGTGAGATCGGGGTTCTGTTCAATCGCCTGCTTCACTTCATCCGTGGTAAGGTTCCGCTCCTTGCCGAAGGCCTTGGTTTCGATATCCGCCTCCGGGATGCCGTTCTCGATCAGGAACGCCTTCACGCGCGCCACACGTCGCTCCGTCAGGGCCTGGTTGAACTCGACGGTTCCGCGATGATCGGCATGGCCGCTCAACGTGAGGTGCGCATCGGGCTTGGACTCAAGGTATTTCTTGAAATCCGTGGCAAGGTTCAACAGGATCTTCTGCTGGCTGGGCAACAGGCCACCGTTCGGATCCTTTAGCGTCGGGTGCGACGTGACGAAATAGACACTGTGCAGCGCCAGACGCGCTTCCAGTGCTTTGTCTACCGGCGGAGGCGGCGGGTTCTGCACCGTGATCTGCGTGGAGGCTTGTCCAGCCAGACCGCGCGAATCGGTACAGGTTGCGTTCACCGTGACCGGGCCCGGAGGCAAGCCGGCGGTGTTCAGCGTGGCAGTCGTGCCAGTGCCGGAAACCGTTCCCGCGCTGGTCGTCCAGTTGGCAACCGAGACCGGAACGCTGTCGGGGCTGGTGCAGTTGGCGGTCAAATTGACCGTTCCGCCCGGCACAAGTTCGGTCGGCTCCGCCGAGATCGAGATCGTTGGCGGATTCTTCGGAGGAAGCGGCTTCACCGTGTAACTCGCCGTGCAGCTCGCTTCATTCATCTTCTTGGCCTGGGGATCGGTCACATGCGCCGTGACTGCGTAGCTTCCGGGCGCCGCATTGGCGGTGTCGATCGTCGCCGTCGTGTCTTTTCCGGTGACCGTTCCTCCATTTCCACTCCAGGCGTAGGTCAGCCCGGTGTGCTTGGGATTGAAGTTGCTTGCGGTTACGGTGGCCGTGATGGGTTCACCGACTAGAACTTCGGTCGGCTTGACCGAGCAGGAGGCCGCAGGCAGAACAGCCGGCGCTCCGCCCCAACTGATGACAACACCTGTGCGCAGGCGCGCGCCGTTGAGGGTTGGGCGCCGCAGATCAGGAAACTCAGGGCCCGCGAGGTTGGCGAAGTTATGGCGCGAATAGACGTAATCGGCTTCGAATAACCGCCAGGAGAACATTTTGCTGAAAGGAATATCCATTCCGCCACCGGCGATCAGTCCGATGCCGTTGTGGGTCGCAAAACCGGCGTCATACGAGAGGCGGTTAAAACTGACCAATCCATGAGCGAAAAGATTCACGGCATCGGTGCGCCACATATAGCGCGGACCACCGCTCACGGTCCACACCGACGATGCAGAACCGGAATCGCGGCTGTAACCGAAATCGAGTTCTCCACCCCAATGCGGATCGAAGTTGTAGGTCAGCGCCGAGCCGAGGCCGCGGCCCTCTCCGGGAAGCTTGAAGGGAGTTGGATTGCTGGGGTCGCTGGTCGACAATGGAACCGTACCGCCCGGGCCAAGGTATTGATACCCGGCGAACAGGTCCCACTTCGGGGTAGAATCGCTTTGCGCGAATGCAGATGCGGAAATCAGCAACATCGTGATAATTGCAGATGCGCAAGCGAACATCGGGCCGCGTGCGCTTCTTGTAACGCGAGCTTTCATACTTTCCTCCAAAAATTGTTATGTGCGCCGGACACGCGCACAACCACACGCTGATCGGGAAGCCTCAGCAAGATTCCGTGGAGACGAGACCTGTCTTGGAACGCAAAATTCTATATCACAGACGCTTAAAGCGAAAGCGTAGACTCGAAGTATTGCCGAAATTGATAACAAAGAATTGTAAAGTTATCTCAAATTGAAACAGGGTGCGACCTTTCAGTGCATGAGGCGCAGTGGACGGTCGGAGCTTGCCCGTCAAGGCGAGGCCGCGTATTGTGGGGTTCTCGGTTGCGGCTGGAGTCGCCGCGATCCCGGCTGGCAAAACAACCAACGATGAGCCACGAAAAAGTATTGATTGTCGAGGACGAGGAGAACGAACGCTCCGGCCTGGCCGAACTGGTCTCTTCCTGGGGGTTTCGCATTGAAACGGCGCAGGATGGGGCGGAGGGCCTCGAAAAGGCCGCCCAATGGACACCCTCGATCGTCATCACCGATCTCAAGATGCCGCGCATGGGGGGCATCGAACTGCTGGAGAAGTTGGCGGAACAGGCGCAGACCATCGCCGTGATCCTGGTCACCGCCCAGGGAACGATCGACAGCGCGGTCCAGGCCATGCGAATGGGAGCCTATGACTACATCACCAAGCCGATCGACACCAACCGGCTGCGCACGATTTTAGCCAATGCCTCTGCCCTGCTGGGAACGCGGGCAGAACTCGAAGCGACCCGGCGGAAGCTTCGCGATACGGGATCGCTGGGCCGGCTAAGCGGGGCTTCCCGCAAAATGCAGGAAATCTTCCGGCTGATCGAGATGGTCGCGCCCAGCACCGCATCCGTGCTGATCACCGGAGCCAGTGGAACCGGAAAAGAGCTGGTGGCCCGGACGATCCACGATCTAAGCCCCAGAAAAGATCGTCCGTTTGTGGCCATCAATTGCGCCGCCATTCCCGAAACGCTCATCGAAAGCGAAATCTTCGGACATGAAAAGGGCGCGTTTACCGGCGCCCTGGAACGGCGTACCGGCTGCTTCGAACTGGCGGAGGCTGGGACCCTTCTGCTGGATGAAATCGGCGAGATGCCCGTCGCGACCCAGGCCAAGCTATTGCGTGTTCTCGAAGACCACAAGCTGCGGCGGCTGGGAAGCAAGGTTGAAACGGCGGTCGATGTTCGCGTGCTTGCCGCAACTAACAAGATCCCCGACGAGGCAGTTTCGCGCGGGGAACTGCGCAGCGATCTTTATTACCGGCTGAATGTCTTCAACATTCACATGCCGCCGCTCCGTGAACACAAGGAAGATGTTGCCGCCCTGGTTCAACTCTTGCTGGTGGAGATGAGCAACAAGCATGGACGTAAAGTCAGCGCCGTAAGCGAAGCGGTCTTACATCAATTCACAAATTATTCCTGGCCGGGAAATGTTCGGGAGTTGCGAAACACAATCGAGCGGGCCGTCATTGTCTGCGACTCAGGCGTGATCGAAACGAAACACTTGCCTCCGGGGTTCGGGCAGGCGCCGCTACGGACCTCGGCGAACGATCCCGACGCCGTCCGGTTGGGCGTCGGCACCACCGTGGAAGAAGCTGAGAAGATGCTGATCCTCAAGACGCTGGAGGCGACCAGTAATAATAAGACGCGTGCGGCGGAAATCCTTGGAATCAGCCTGAAGACGCTCCATAACAAGCTGAAGGAATACGGCAGTTCAACGCCGGAAGCGGGCAAGGAGGAACCACCCAGCGGGGGTTAATGCTGCGGCGTAAAACCATCATCGTGCTGGTCATCACCGTGATGGTGACGGTGATGGTTTCTGCCTTCTCGTATCTCTATATTTCGCAAATCATGCGGCTCCGCATCGCGGCGGCGAATGAAACCGCGACCAGCCTGACCCATCAACTGGCCTATGCCGCAGGCAATGCGGTGCCTGATTTCAGCAGCACCACGGTAGACACCAACGATCCCGCCGCCGTGAGCCGCGCGCTGGCCGACTACGTTTCCACTGACGTCAGCCTCAACAATCTGCTGCAATCCGTTCCCGGCGACTGGCGGTTCATTTACGACGTCGCAATTGTCGACACCAACGGAAAGGCGCTGCTCGATACCAATGCCGCCCTGACGGGAAAGGCCATCGCGAAGCGGCCGGACTTCCAGAAGGTGGTCGGCGCTCGATTCCGTGAGCAACTCCGCCTGGTGTTCAGCCCCGCGCAGGTCTATGACGTGAGCTATCCGCTGGAGCTTAATGGGGCTCCTTTTGGCACGATCCGGATCGGCGTGCAGACGGTGTTTCTGAAAAGCGAAGTCGCCACCCGTCTCATGAAAGCGCTGTATATCTCGGTCGCGGTCATCTTCGTCTCATTGCTGCTGGCCGCGGGCATCTCCAATCTTGCGCTCGGCCCCCTGAAGCGAATCAATCTCAACCTCGACAGTGTCAGTGCGGGCGATGCTCCCCCGGCTGATCCGGATGAGTCGGAACACGACGAATACGGCCTGGTCAGCCTGAAGATCGCCAACCTGGGCCGCCAGATCCGCGATAGCAAAGAAATCTTCACCGCACTCAAGGACAACGTCGATCAATTGATGTCGAAACTACAGGATGGGCTCATGCTGTTTGCCCGCGATTCGCGCGTAGTGCTGGTCAGCGCTCCGGTGGAGGGGTTTCTCGGACGCCCGCGCGCCGAATTGCTGGGTCGCACAGTCCAGGAGATCTTCGACCGCAACACTCTGATGGGTAGCGCGCTGCTTGACGCCTTCGAGCGGCGGAAGCCGATCATGCAGCGCGAGTTCGATGCCCCGGGCGGAAAGTACATTCAGCTTTCGCTGGATTTCGTGCAGGAAAAAAATTCGCAGATTGGCGCTCTGGTGATCATGCGCGACACAGAATCCGTGCGTCGCATCGGCGACGAAATTGAAATGTCGCGCCGCCTTTCCGCCAGCGGACGCCTCACTCGCGGCGTTGCGCACGAAGTGAAGAATCCAATCAATGCAATCGTACTGCACCTGCAACTCTTACAAAACAAGCTCGCCAAGCAGGAACCCGATACGCTCCGTCATATGGACATCATTGACAGTGAAATCCGGCGGCTCGACCGCGTGGTGCAGACGCTGGTCGATTTCACCCGGCCCCGCGATCTGCATCTGGAAGAAATTGATCTGCGCAGCGTGCTCGAAGATGTGTCCATGCTGGCTGCCCCCGATGCGGAGCAGCATGGCGTCATCATCCAGCAACATCTCCCCGATCTGGTCTTGCCGGTGAAAGTCGACGTGGACCTGATCAAGCAGGCGTTCCTGAATGTCGTCATCAACGGAGTCCAGGCGATGCCGAACGGCGGCGTCCTCACCATTTCGGCGCGCGGCGATAACACCATTGCGATCGCCGAAATTCAGGACCAGGGTCCCGGCATTCCAAAAGAAATGCACGACAAGGTTTTCGAGCTTTATTTCACCACCAAAAAAGAAGGCAGCGGCATTGGCCTGGCCCAGACCTATCAGATCCTCCAGTGGCACTACGGATCTGTGGACTTTGAGTCCGCGGAAGGCGCCGGCACCATCTTTCGTTTTCAGATCCCGCTGATTGAAACCCCGGCGGAGAGCGGCGACAACTATGCCGCGCTGCACCGGAGAGTCTGAATTCCGCGCCAACACTCTTTCTCCGAACCTCCTATCCGACCCTCGCGAGGACCGGGGCTGGCCGTCGCAGGTTTCGAGGCGTAAGATTTGAAAAGCCTTTTCGGTCCGGCCATCTGGGATCCCGCATGACTCTGGCCTTGGTTGTTCTCTTGGGCGTTTTCGCCACCCCCTTGCCGCTTTCCGCTGGCGCGGTGTACTCGTCTGCACAGGCAGGCCCTCAGATCGTGCAGACGCAAGAACCGGTTCAACCACCGGCTCCTGCGACAAAACCCGAGTCTCCAGCTATTCACTCGGCCAAAAGAACTTCCGCTACCGCATCCGCGAAACGCTCCCAACGCAAGAGGCAAACCGATGGATGCAAGAGCTCTCCAACGTCAGGAACGAATGCGGCTTCCGCAATTTCCAAAGGATCGAACGGGCAAGCTACCGGTGCGCCCCCGGCTCAAAAAGATTGTCCGCCAACAAAGATCGTGGTGCGGCAGGGCGGAACATCCGAGCCGAGCATTCAGCTGGCGGGAGGCCCGGCAGGAAACCAGTCCATTCAGGCAAAAGATAACGTCACACAAATGCTGGATTCTACCGAGGGAAATCTGAAGAAGCTTTCCGGGCGGCAGCTCAGCGCAACTGAACAGGACACTCTGGCGCAAGCCCGGCAATTCATAGAGCAATCGAAGGCGGCGGTGGCAGCAGGCGACACCGAACGCGCCCGCACCCTGGCCTGGAAGGCGCAGACGCTTTCGGCAGACCTGACAAATCCAAAGAAATAGCTGTTCTGCTAATTGCCTTTCGCTCGCGCCGCATTCACCTTTGCCAGCAAATCTTGTGACATGGATTGCAACGGCCCGGGAATCTTCACCGCTTCGTTCAGCGCTTCGCGGGCCTCGGTCAGCTTGTTGAGTTTCCCATAGGCGAAACCCAGGCCATAGAGCGAGCGGGCGTAGAGTTGATCGTCCTGCCCCTTGAGTAGCGCGGATGCGGCTTTGAGTTCCGGAATCGCCGCCGCTGTCTTTTGCTGGTTGAGATAAGTCCAGCCGATCGTGCTATGGGCAGCGCCGGCGGAAAGCTTGCGCGATTTGTCGGCATCGGGAGCATCCCCCTTTGCAACCTCAATCACTTTTTGGCAATAGCCGACCGCTTTGGCGGAGCTTCCGGCACTCTTGTCTTCGGAGTAGTAGTTGGCGAGCAGCAGCAGGGCCGGAAGCGAGTTGGGATTCGCGGCCAGCATTTTCTCGCCGAAAGCAACCAGGCGCGTATTGTCTTTCAACTGGCTAAGCGATTCCAGCGCAAGACTCGAGACTGTTTCCTGATACTTCGAAGCCGGAAAGCCTGTGGTGAATTCGTCTATATAATTCATTCGCTCCTTGGGATCGCTTTCGCTGGAAATAACGTTGATGCCCATGGTTTCAAAGAAATCGCAGCTGCCCTGGACCTGGGACTTGTCTTCCGTGACTTTGCGCGAGAAATCGTCATCGCTCATGCCGTCGGGCTTGGCCTGTTTCGCGACCGCCGTGCAAACCTGGCCACCTTTCGAAACATATTCCATCAGCTTGGCATTGTTCTTCGCCTGCTGTGCGATGTTGGCCTGCGAAACCAGAATGTCGAGATTGTGCGGAGAGCCTGCGAGCGCCTTGTCCCCGTAATCCAGCGCTTTCGTGAGATCGCCGTTCGCCTGATACATCTGTGAGATCTGCCAATCTCCGTATGCCACGGCCTGCGGATTGCCGGAGAACTTCTGCACGAAGTCCTCGTACATGGCCAGCTTTTTCTGATTGTCCTGCTCGTTAGTGATGGCCTGAAGGGCTTTGTCTTCGTCGGTGCCGGCCGCAATCGTGATGTGATCGACCTGGGCGTTCGCCCGCGAAATCAGGAATGTGATACTGACGAGAACAGCCAGAAACCAAGAGACCTTGCAGCTTCTCATAGCGCCCTCCGGCTTTATGCGGGGTTCGACTTCGAACCGCAGGCGCATCGTAGCGCTGAACCGCTTCCCATGCAAGGGAGCGTTCACTTTCTGGAGCACGATTCGAGTCACCACGGAGCCACGGAAGCACTGAGGAAAGTACGAGAAAATAACTGGTCCATGCAGCCGTCATGACCTGATGTTGCGAATTCTCTGTGCCTCTGTGTCTCCGTGGTGAATTTACCTGGGCTCGGCTAGAGTAGAAAGATGCGCGACATTCTGGGCCAGCGTCCGTTGCGGTTCGTTTTCGCCGCCAACCTGATCTCGATGGTGGGCAGCGGGATGAACTCTGCCGCGGTGGCCTGGTACATCCTGTCGGCTACGCATTCGGAGATGGCGCTGGGCACCTTTGCCGTCCTGCAAACTTTACCCGCCATGCTGATGCTTCCGTTCACCGGCGTTTTCATTGACCGTGAAGACCGGCGGCGGCTCGTCATGTGGCTGGACGCGGTCCGGGCCGTCATCATTGTCATCGTCGCGGTCCTCGCCTTCCAGCATCGCGTTCAGGTTTGGCAGCTCTACCTGATGAACACGCTGGTCGCAGCCGGCTTCTGGATGTTCTGGCCCACGATCACCGCGCTGATCCAGGAGCTCACGCCTGAAAGCCAGTTCGTACAGTCGAACACCTTCCTACTCGCGGGCGTGCAGGGCGGATTCCTGATCGCCGGAGCGATCGTGGGATTCGTCTACGACCGCATCGGCCTCGGCGGCGTGTTGACGCTCGACGTCTCAACCTACGTGGTCTCGTTTCTCTGCTATTTGGCAGTTCGCAAAGGGCGCCACATCGTGATTCATCCGTCTGAGCTGAAAGCAGACATTTTGGCGGCGGAAAGCCAACTGGAGCGCTTCTGGCGCGAAATGCGCGAGGGCCTGCACTTTCTGCGCGACCATCGCCCGGTCGTATTGCTGGGCATCGCATGGGCGCTCTTCCTCGGTGCAATGATTACGGGAGTCGTTGTCACTCCTTCGCTCAGCGATCGAGTATTTCACGCGGGAGCCAAGGGCTATGGCTGGTTGAATGCCGGGTGGGGCACGGGAGCATTCGTCAGCGCGCTGTACGCTCCACGCTTGATTGACCGGCTCGGCGGCCGCCGGGCGCTGGCATTCTCCATGGCATTGCTTGCGGTCTGCATGGCGTTTGCGCCGATCTCGGCCTTTCTGTTTCTTGCCATCGCAACCTATTTCGTTATGGGCTCGGCGCGTGGCGTGGGCGGCGTGGCGATGAACACCGGCCTGATGGAAATGGTCCCAAGACATCTGATGGGGCGCGTACAGAATGCGTTCTATTTCGCCGGAACCACGCTACAGCTCGTACTGGCAATCATAGTGGGCGCGGTCGCGCATAAAGTGAGCCTCGTGCTCGCGTTCGCAATCCTCGGCTGCGTCTATGCCCTCTCGTTCGTTGCCGCAAGCTGGCCCGTACAGGCCCCCGTTGCCGCAGAAATCGCTGCGGAGTGAGGAAGGCGTTTACCGCGGAGGACAGAGGAACCCGGAACCATGACCCCGGCGTTCCTCTGTGCCCCTGTGGTTGTTCTCGATCTTGATCTTGCCCGCCTGCGTGGTAAAGAAAATCTCGGACTGATATCCTTTCCCGTTCCCCAAGGAGCAACCATGTTCACAGACTTGCAGGGCCGCAATGCCGTGGTTTTCGGGGTAGCCAATAAGCGATCCATCGCGTGGTCCATCGCTCAGGGATTGCACGCCGCCGGCATGAAGCTCGCCATCACCTATCAGAACGAGCGCCTGGAGCAGGAGGCACGAGATCTGATCGCGTCTCTTCCCGGCGCGGAAGGCTTCATGTGCGATGTTTCCAAAGATGCCGAGATCGATAGCCTGTTCGCCAAATTAAAGGAACGCTACGGCAAACTGCATACGGTCGTGCACTCCGTCGCATTCGCACCTGCGGAAGAACTCAGAGGCGACTTCATCAACACCACGCGCGAAGGATTTCGTGTCGCGCTCGATGTCAGCGTCTACTCGCTGATCGCGGTCGCGCGCGCGGCTGCGCCGCTGATGGAAGATGGCGGCTCGATCATCACCATGACCTATTACGCGTCCGAGAAAGTTGTCCCGCGCTACAACGTGATGGCGGTCGCGAAAGCCGGACTCGAATGCTCGGTGCGGTATCTCGCTTACGAACTGGGCAAGAAGAAGATCCGCGTGAATGCGATCTCGGCCGGGCCGATCAAAACCCTCGCCGCCCGCGGCATCTCCGGCCTCGGAGAAATGCTGAAGAGCCACGAAGAACGCGCGCCGCTGGGGCGAAACGTTGAAGTCGCTGAAGTTGGATCGACCGGGGTCTTTCTCGCCTCCGACGCCAGCAGCGGCATCACGGGCGAAGTGATCTTCGTGGATTGCGGATATAACATCATGGGGTTTTGAAAGCGGTCGTTGGTCGTTGGTCGTTGGCCTTCGGTCGTCGGCTACAAGCGTTCGACCTTGGTCGCGTGCACCTGCTTACTACGGTCCGGCCTTGTATACTCCTGAGCCATGATCCTCCACGCGCGGTTGCTTTCCTTTGGCCTACTCTGTGCGGTGACATCTTTACCGGTGGCGATTTCGGCACAGATCGCTCCCTCGCGCGCCGCGAGCGTAATTGACTCCATGCCCCGCGCGAAGCGCATCGACCAGGCGGCGATTTCTCCCGATGGCACGCACGTCGCCTACATCGTCGATGGCGCACTCACCGTTGCCTCGCTGCCCGACAACTCTTCGCACTCGATCACGGTCGAGGGCAACCTCGAACTCCGCAGCGTTGCATGGTCGGCCGATTCGAAACAGCTTACGTTTCTT
>DASXDY010000051.1:0-94991 GCA_036490405.1 Candidatus Sulfotelmatobacter sp.
TCTTCGGCAGGGAATTGATCTTCATCCACAAAGCCGGAACGACCTGCGGCGCAGGGCCTTTTTCTGACGTAAACAGGGCGAACTTTCCTGCGGGAACTTTCTTCGCAACCATGCCCGCGGGCACGTCGCTATCGGAAGTCACACGCGCACCGAGCAGGAACGTGTACTCGCCATTATGATCGCTGGCGTAATCGGTATAGACGGCGACGATTGACTGATCGGACCGGTTCGGAATATTGCTGACGAAGTTCTCCTGCATCAGCCGTCCCCATTGCTTGCCGATGATGCCCTCGCCTGTCATCTCTTTCGCGTTGCTGCTGCGAGCCGCGATTCCCACGACCGTAAACTCGCCCTGCTCGATTATCTTCGGATTCATTTCTCGCCCTTGAGTTTCTTCAGTTGCTCCGCCCCATTGGCATTCTTCGGATTCAATTGCAGTGACTTTTCGTAATTTTCAATCGCGAGATCCTTCTTTCCAACCTTTGCGTAGGCTTCCCCCAGACTGTCGTAAACATTCGATGACTGCGGATACTCCTGCACATTCTTCTGAAAGACTGTGACCGCATCCGACTCTTTGCCGGAAAACAGCAGGCGATAGCCAAGACCGTTCAAAGTTCCTTCGTCGACCTTGCCGGGCGTCTTCTTGAGCCCATCATAAAGTTGCAATGCGGGAGGCGTACCTTTCAGTTTCGCGAGCAGAAACAGTTCGTCGCCCACATCCTCTTGCATTTTGTAATTCCAGGAATATTCTTTGACGACGCGGCGAAAGACCCAGTTGATCACGGAAATGCCATTGTCGGAATCCGCCATCATCGCAACGCCATTGCCTGTATCGGCGTTCATGGTCAACAGCGCCTGAAAGCCTTCATCGGCGCCGTTGTGTCCAAACTGCCCGGGATTGTCTTTCTCCATGAATAATCCCAGCCCGGCTTCCTCCTTCACCGGCGTCAGCATTTCCTGCGTCATTTTCTGCGAGAGAACGTGATTCGCCTTTCCCTTTTTCGACAGCGCGATCTCGATGGCGAACTTCGCCAGATCGGTTGGCGTGGTCCACAATCCCGCCGCAGCCATCTCCGGATACACATGCCACTTTCCATGAACAGGCTTGCCGTCAGCGTAAGTCCCGCCCGCGGTCATCGCCGCGCGGTGTGCCGGCAAGGGCTGCTCGTAGCTACTGTCATTCATTCCGAGCTTGTCGAGCACCGTCTCCCGCATGAATGCAGGGAAAGGCTTGCCGGTGACATCGATCACCATCTGCTGCTCGATGGTGACACCTCCGCCTGAATAGCGCTCGACAGTCCCGGGCACGGTATCAACCCGTATCGGCTCCGTATTCGCCGGCTTCTCTCCGTTGAAAATCTGCACAAGCGTCGGTACGGGCGCATCAACGTCGTAACCCGGAAATCCATGGATCGTCAGCCCGGCAGTGTGCGACATCAGCCGCCGCAGCGTTACTTTCTCCGATTTGGTGAATTCGTTGTCCGGGACCTTCCACGTCTTGAGTTCGTCATTTACGTTTTCATCGAGCGCCAGCTTGCCATGCTCGACGAGATAAAGCGCTCCGGTCGCAGCTACCGGCTTGCTGATGGATCCAGCCTGAAACAAAGTCCGGGGCGTGACCTCCGTCGTCGAGCCGGAAGCGATCACGCCATAGGCCTTCACCTCGACGATTTTGTAATTCTCAATAATCGCGATACTCAGTCCGGGGTCGTTGTATGTCTTCATGAGGTCAGCGAGACTGAGGCGAACAGGTGCTTCGCCGGGAGCGCTCGGCAACTCGACGGCGGTCGCCTCGATAGCTTTCAATCGTGCGTCGTTCGCTGCCGGCCCGCTGCCGGATCTTGCCTTGACGACAATTGTTCCGACTGAGAACAAACACAAACCTGCCAGAAACATCGCCACGAATCGCGCAGACACACTTCGCATGGAAGCATTCCTTTCCGAATCGGTGGACCGAACTCAACTGAGCGTCCGCAATGATGGACGAAACAACACAGATGTTGTCAACCGCAGTCTTCGAGCCGTATCCGTGCCGAACAAGTGAATCAAAGGCCGCAGATATAATAGCTTTCTCTAGAACCCATGGTGATGGCGCCGCAAGTCTCGGTGATTATTCCCGCCCGCAACGAAGAGGCGAGCCTGGGCGCATGTCTCGAGTCATTCGGTGAGCAAGGCGGGTTCAGCTTCGAAGTCATCGTGGTTGACGACCATTCCACCGACCGTACGAAGGAGATTGCGAAATCAGCCGCAGGCGTGCAGATCATCGAGGCGGACCCGCTCAGGCCCGGCTGGACCGGCAAGAACAATGCCATCGCGACCGGACTTCGCCTGGCACGCTGCGAGTGGATCCTGTTCACGGATGCCGACACGGTTCATTTACCAGGATCTCTGGAGCGGGCGTTGTCCGAGGCCCGCGAATACCAGGCGGACCTACTTTCGTATTCTCCCGAGCAGATTGCGGTCACATTTTGGGAGCGGGCGACCCTGCCTGTCGTCTTCGCGGAATTGGCAAGCCAATATCCGCCATCGAAGGTAAGCGATCCGAATTGGCCGGACGCCGCGGCCAATGGCCAATACATCCTCGTGAACCGTAAGGCCTACGAAGCCATTGGAGGCCATGCCGCAGTGGCTTCGGAAATTCTCGAAGACGTCGCGCTGGCCCGGGCTTTCAAAAAGGCGGGCTACAAAATCCGCTTTCGCTATGCGCCGGATGCCGTGCGCACCCGCATGTACCGCAACTTCCGCCAGCTCCGCGAAGGCTGGACAAAGAATTTGGCGCTGCTGTTTCCGGATCCCGGCTGGCTCGCCGCGAAGACGCTATTTTTCTGGGCACTCCCTCTGTTTGGACTTCTTATGCCGCTAGCCGTCGCCCTCGGCGTCCATCTTTTGCGCGCGGACTCGAGGGCACACGAGATCTTTCTCGCCCTTGCACGTTTGATCCGGCATTGGTTCTTCGTTTGGTACGGAATTGTGGCGATAACGGCCGCTCACAACCGAATCGGGATCCGACGGGCAAAATTTAGCTCAATGATGGAATCTCTAGGCATGTCATTCGGCATGCCCATGTTCGCTTATCTCCTGCTTCGTTCGAAACGCGTGCATTCCAAAGGCTCGGTCGACTGGAAGGGCCGAAGCTACGACCAAAACGACTCCGCTGCCAAAGGTAACAGGCAGCCCGCCGTTTCTGCCGGAAGAATTTCATGAAAACGTCCGCCACCGTCTTTGCCGCTGCAATCTTCATCGCGCTCGCCACAATCCGGGGCGTCGGCCAGAGCGAGCCTCATTTCGCCACCACGACCATCGAACCCGGCCTGAGCGTCGGTCCTCTCAAGATCGGCGATAGTCACGATCGCGTGCTTGAACTTTTTCCCAAAAAGCCGGAAGACCAGGAGTGGGACGACCAGTGCGGCACGATGATTGACTGGGTCGATACCACCAATCCCAATGGCCGCGGCGATCTACACATTCGTCTGAAAAAGGGCAAGGTATTCCAGATTGAATCGTCGACCACGCGATTTCAGACGGCGGAAGGCATCACCACATTCGATGGCCCGGAAAAAGTGGCAAACTCCTACAAAGATTTGCGCGCCTGGGTGCTGCTGACGCCGCCGGTAGCCGCGCTCGGTGACCGCCCGCTGGTCTTCTGGATGGACAAGAAGCGGGGAATCGCCTTCGTTTTTGCCTACGATCCATCTCGCCGCAAGCGCTATGTCTACAAAGTAATCGTCTTCGGCCCAAACAAGGATTTCTGCCCCGAGCAGGAGAAGACAGGCTCCCCGAAGTGGCAGCAAATCAAGCCCTATTCCGTCGAGCCTCCGATTGAATTAAGCCCTGAAGCACAATGAGAGTGAAATGAATCCAAATAGAGCCGGTCAATGCGTGTAAATCGGTGAAAATCCACGGTCAATGTCTTGTTCGTTGCTCGTAGCAAAAAGGAATGAATGGTCTACCTGACGCGCAAAGCCGAATTCGCCGCTTCGCACTACTATCACAATCCGGATTTTTCCCCGGAAGAGAACCTGCGCCTTTTCGGCAAGTGCAACAATCCCAATGGTCACGGACACAATTACATGCTGGAAGTCACGGTGAAGGGCGAGGTCGATCCGCGCTCGGGCTTCGTCGTCGACCTCAAGCAACTCAAAGAAGTTATGAATCGCGAGGTGCTCGAGGCCATGGACCATCGCTTCCTGAACAAGGAAGTGCCCGAGTTCATGACGCAAATTCCGACGACAGAAAATATTGCGATCGCCGTCTGGCAGCGCCTCGAGGCGAAGCTGCAACAAGCCCGGCTGCATCGCGTCCGGGTGTACGAGACTCCGGACTTGTTTGTCGACTTCTACGGAGAAGAGTCGTGAGATGGCCATGGCACTGCGGTGAGAAAATCGGTGGAAGAGTCACTGCAAGAGTGGGCGGAGGAGCCGGCGGAAGAGTGGGTGGAGAAGCCGGCGGAAGAGTGGGTGGAGGTGGAAGAGCGGCCCTTCAGGGCCGCGTCAGCAGCGTTTCTGTCGACAGGGCTTTAGCCCCAGTGGGCGGGAAATGAAAGCCCATCTCACCCGACGCTATTTATTTTCCGCCGCGCACCGTCTGCACAGCGAGCAGATGTCGGCGTCCGAGAATCTTGCGGTTTACGGCAAGTGCAACAATCCTTACGGACACGGCCACAATTATGCGCTGGAAGTGACGGTGAGCGGGCAGGTTGATCCCGCCACCGGCATGGTCTGCAATCTTGTGGATCTCGACTTCTGCGTCGAGAAGGAAGTGTTGTCCCGTTACCATCTCGAAAATTTGAATACGGCGAAAGAATTTGCTGTAACCGTTCCCACCACGGAAAATCTCTGCATTCAGATATTCGAAATATTGCAGCGAACCTTTTCCCAAGCGCATCTGGAAAGAGTAAGACTCGAAGAAACTATGATGAACTCGTTTGAATATGCTGGCGGCAGGGACCTGATGCCGCTGCATTGACGAGGACTTCTCCAGGCGACGAATCCTATGAAACCAGCCCAACTCGAAACTTCAACCCTAACCGGCGCCAGCTACGAAGACCTGGTGCGCGAAACTCTGATCCGTCTCGGCGAAGATCCCGCCCGCGAAGGCCTTGCCGACACGCCCAAGCGCGTGCAGAAGGCCATGAAGTTCCTCACTAAGGGATATCAGGAAGACCCTGAGACCCTGCTCAAGGGTGCGCTCTACACCGTCAACTACGACGAGATGGTCATCGTCAAAGACATCGAGATGTTCAGCCTGTGCGAGCACCACATGTTGCCATTCTTTGGCAAGGTGCATGTTGCCTATATTCCGAACGGGCGCGTGATCGGGCTCAGCAAGATTCCTCGCCTGGTCGAACTGTTTTCGCGGCGCTTGCAAATCCAGGAGCGCCTGACGACGCAGGTCGCCGAAACCATCCAGAGTGTGATCGCGCCGCAAGGGGTCGGCGTGGTAATCGAAGCCCGGCATCTTTGCATGATGATGCGGGGCGTCGAAAAGCAGCACTCAGCCGCAGTTACATCATCGATGCTCGGCGTTTTTCGCAACAATGAAGAGACGCGCTCCGAGTTTCTCTCGCTGATCCGCCAGCGCCCGAACGGAGTGTAGGGGGGGCGTTTTGCTGGCGCTCACCCGCGCTTGGAGGCTGGCGGCCGCTCCGCGGTCAGGTGGACCGAGCAGCCGCCGTCCTCATCGATAAGGCCGGCGGCCTTTCCTTCGCCATCCGCCTCGCATAGAATGGCCACCGCCCAGAACCAAACACTTCGCGGAGAAAAATCATGAAAAGACTACCGTTTCTCGCTATAGCCCTGCTCGCTGGCTCGTTCGCCATTCCGGCCGGCGCTCAGGATGCAATGAAGAAAGATGCCGCCGTCAAGCCCGCCGACCCGGAACTGAAAGTCGTACTCGACTCCTGGAACGAGATCGGGCGCAAGCTCGTCGCCATGGCTGAAGATTTTCCCGAGGACAAATATGACTTCAAGCCCACGCCCGCCCAGCGCAGCTTCGCCGAGCAGTTGCTGCACGCGGCAGGTGCCACGTATTTCTTCACCAATCCAGTCATGGGACAGAAGCCTCCGGCGGGCGAAGACCCCAAGCGGGAGAATTACAAGACCAAGGCCGCTGTCGTCGCGTTCGTCAAAAAGGCCTTTGCCGATGGCGCAGCCGCCATTCAGTCGAAGGGTGAAAAAGGCCTGTCGCTCACGGTCGTAGACCCGTTCGCGCACCAGGAAGTGCGCGTCCTCGACATGGCCTATGGCTTGATCGAGCACAGCGGCGAACATTACGGGCAACTCGTCGTTTATTACCGTTTGTCAGGACTGGTGCCGCCGGAATCGCGTCCCAAGAAATAAGACCGGGCGAGAAAAGCTGCGGGTCCCCGTTGTATCGCGCTTACGCGCGACAGGCGGGGATTCTTATTTTCGACTTCTCGATCTTTTCTCGACTCTGGATCGAGGCCAGACCGAAGCTAGTACTCGACCCTTCGCGTCGCATAGGGATATCTTTGCCTCCGCTCTGGGAACAGTTTGATCATGATCATCCCGGTTACGAAGCCGCCCACGTGAGCCCAGACCGCAACTCCGCCCACATCTTTGGTCGTGGCCATCGACAGCGAAGCGGCCCCGGCGAAAAACTGTAGTACGAACCATTCTCCCAGCACGATCCAGGCCGGAAGATAGAGCACGAATACGAACCACCAAGTCAGCACGCGCGCCCGCGGATACAAAAGAAAATAGGCGCCCAGCACCCCCGCGATGGCTCCGCTCGCGCCTACCGTCGGAACATTCGAATGCGGATAAATCGCGACCTGCGTCGCCATGGCGAACAATCCCGCGAGCAGATAGAACACCAGATACTTGAAGTGCCCAAGGTAGTCTTCGATATTGTCGCCGAAGATAAACAGGAACCACATGTTTCCCAGCACGTGCAGCCAGCCCGCGTGCAGGAACATCGACGTGAAAAAGGGAATGATGACCGCTGCCAGCGGGTACTGCGGCGATCCCGACACGAACGCCGACAGATGCGATGGCACGACCCCAAACTGGCGCGCGAACAACTCCGCCTGCCGCGGCCCCATCGTGGACTGAAAGAAGAAAATCAGAATATTCAAGCCAATCAGGAAGCCGTTCACGTAAGGGGTGATGTAGCGCGGCTGATCGTCTTTGAGGGGAAGCATGGAGGAACTGTCTGAGTGGATCGAGTAATTTGGTAACTTGGTAATTAAGAAATTGGAAAATCGAGGGCCCCGAAGGCCGCCTCGACTTCAGAGATTCTCAATTTCCCAATTACTAAATTACCAAATTACCCAATTCCCCAGATGAACGGCGTCCTCATCATCGACAAGCCCGGCGGATTGACCTCGCACGACGTGGTCAACCGTGTGCGCCGCATTCTTGGGCAAAAATCCGTCGGACACCTGGGCACTCTCGATCCCATGGCCACCGGCGTTCTCCCGCTGGTGACGGGCAATTTCACGCGCCTGGCGCAGTTTTACACCGCGTCGGAGAAATCGTACCAGGGCACGATCCGTTTCGGTTTTTCCACCGATACCTACGATGCGGAAGGCGATCCAACCTCAACCCCGCAGTCCGTGGATCTTTCAAAGGACCAACTGGAGCCCCTCGCTGCGCGCTTCCGGGGAGTGATCGAGCAGGCGCCCCCGCCATTTTCGGCCAAGAAAATCCATGGTGTTCCCGCCTACAAGCTGGCGCGCAAGCAAAAGCACGTGGAGCTCAAACCGGTCCGGGTCGAGATCAAGGAATTCGATATCCTGTCTGTCGAATCGGACCGCGCCCGGTTTCGCGCCCGCGTCACGTCCGGGACCTACATGCGCTCCGTAGCGCACGACATCGGGCAGTTGCTGGGCTGCGGAGCCCATCTGGAGTCGCTTCGCCGCACCGCCGTAGCCGAGTTCACCCTGGCCGACGCGCACACTCTCGAAGCTTTGGCGCGGGCGCTCCTGCCCGCGAGTCCTGCGCGGCTGACAGAAAGCCATGAACCTGTTCTCAAAGCCGCTGAGACGCTGGATGACTTCTTCATCCATCCTCGCAAGCTTCTGCCGCATTTGCCCGCCGTTACCGCCGATGAACTGGCGACCGCCCACATTCGCAACGGGCGGACCGTCAATCTTCCCGAACTCTCTCGCGCCCGCCAGGTGAAGGTATTCAGCAGCCAGCGCGACCTGATTGCCATCGCAAACCGGGTCGCGGGAACACTTTTCCATCCAGGCATCGTCCTGTGTGGGGCGGACACTCTTGTCCGCCAACCCTGACCGCGAACCCATCTCCTGACCGCAAAAACTGGCCCCAACCGCCCCAAAACGGGCCTATAATAGGCCCGTATGCGCCGCCTGATGTACATCTCGGCGTTCGCTCTGTTTCTTGCCCTGCCCCTCTGGGCGCAGCGTGGCGGGCATGCGGGATCCGGAGGTCACTCCTTCGGCGGGCACTCCGCCGGCTTTGCCTCCCGGGGTTTCAGCGGCGGGCACATGGGCTCGGGACATTTTTCGACTGGCCGCTCTGGATTTCGCAACTCCGGTGCTTTCAACCGCTTTCGCGGCCCGGTCGCTAATAACCGCTTTCGCAATAATTTTCGCCGGCGCGGATTTTCCGGGAACTGTTTCGGGTTCCGCTGCGCTACCGGATTCGTCAATCCGTGGTGGGGCTACGATCCGTGGCTGTGGTCGGATTGGACCGACATGGACTCCAGTTTCGACGCCGACTATTACAACGACCTCGCGCAGGCGAACCAGATGGACCAGCAAAGCCTGAGCCAGCAGAATCTTGAGCAGGACCGCATGTTCCGAGAGGAGCAGCAGGACGGCGATCAGGATTCATACGCTCCGCGGCAGTCCCCTCACCACCAGGGCGCTGGGGAGAATCAGGGAAGCCCTCTCATGCCTGCGACACTCCTCGTCTTTCGCGATGAGCACCAGCAGGAAGTCCAGAACTATGCCATCGTCGGGCAAACTCTTTGGAGCTTTGCGCCCGGGCGAACGCAGAAGATTCCGCTGTCGAGTCTGGATCTCCCCGCGACCGAAAAGGCGAACGATGACCGGGGCGTGACCTTCCGCGTTCCGGCTGGCAGCGAAGCGCAGTAAGCGCTCGGCCCAGGTGAACCGGCACCAACCCACAAAAAGCACGAAGATCCAGGAAATCCTGCATCGGTACCTCAGTTATCCATTCGTTTTTAAGAACCCGGCATCCGGAGCGCAGCATCAAATTTGAGGCTGTGTGCCTGCTACGCCCTGGAGAACCTTCCAAAGCATAGGCGAATACGGCCTTAAGCCCGGCGCAGGTGATAAAATGAAGCCATACCAAATATGCCTTTGAAGACACTGTTTTTGAACCCGCCCTCTTTTGAGAATTTCGACGGAGGCGCCGGCTCCCGGTGGCCCGCCACCCGCGAGATCGAAAGTTTCTGGTATCCGGTGTGGCTGGCTTATCCGGCTGGAATGCTGGAGGGCTCGCGGCTGCTGGACGCGCCGCCGCACCGCATTTCCGCGGAAGAGACCATCAAAATCGCGCAGGACTATGAGTTCCTTGTTCTGTTCACTTCGACGCCGGGTTTTCCCGGCGACGTCCGCATCTCTCGCGCGATCAAAGAAGCGAACCCCAAGATCAGGATTGCTTTTGTCGGCCCTCACGTCAGCGTACTTCCGGAAAAATCTTTGCGCGACTGTCCCGATATCGACTTTGTCTGTCGCAAGGAATTCGATTACGCCATCTGCGACTACGCCAATGGCAAGCCGCTCGCCGATATTCCCGGTGTTTCATTCCTGAAAGACGGCAAGATCGTCCACAATCCGGACGCGCCGCAAATTCAGGATCTGGACGCGCTTCCGCACGTCACCGATGTCTACAGGCGCGACCTCGATGTCACGAAATACAACGTGCCGTTCCTGCTGAACCCGTACGTTTCGCTTTACACAACGCGGGGGTGCCCGGCGCAATGCACGTTCTGCCTGTGGCCGCAGACTTTAAGCGGACATCCGTGGCGCAAGCGCTCGTCCGATGACGTCGCCCGCGAAATGGCAAAGGCCAAAGAATACTGGCCGAACGTGAAGGAATTTTTCTTCGATGACGATACCTTCAACATTCAAAAAGCGCGGACTGTCGAGCTCTGCGCCAAGCTGAAACCGATCGGCATGACGTGGTCGTGTACCTCACGTGTCACCACCGACTTCGAAACGCTGAAGGCGATGAAAGACGCCGGCTGCCGGCTTTTGATCGTCGGCTACGAATCCGGCGACCAGCAGATCCTCAAGAACATCAAGAAAGGCGCAACCATCGAGCGCGCCCGCCAGTTCACGAAGGACTGCCACAAGCTCGGTCTGGTAGTCCACGGCGACTTCATCATGGGTCTGCCCGGTGAGACGCGCGAGACCATCAACAACTCGATCGCCTTCGCCAAGGAACTTGATGTCGAAACCATCCAGGTTTCGGTCGCGCACGCATACCCCGGCACCGAGTTGTATGACTTCGCAGTAAAGAACGGATTCATCGTCGGCGACAACAAGATGGTCGACGAAGGCGGACACCAGCTTGCCCATATTCAGTATCCAGGGCTGCCGGCGGATGAGATCCTGAGCGCGGTGCATCGCTTCTATGATGAGTACTACTTCCGCCCGAAAGCGGTCTTCCGCATTCTGAGGAAAGCCGCGTTCGATAGCAATGACCGCAAGCGCTTGTACAAAGAAGCGAAAACGTTCCTGAAACTGCGCTCCCAGCGCAACAAGCTGGTGAAAACGCACGCGCAGGAAGCGGCGGCTGCGGCCTCCGCTCCGGCTGCAGGAATGTCAGACTAGGGTCTACTGGGCCTTCCAGTCCCCGTGTTTGCGCAGGCGGTATTACCTTCTGGGTAGTCCTTTCGATTGGAGTCATGGAACGAAAGGTCTCTCCGGTTGTCGCTTCCCGATCGATATCATCGTGATCTGAAAAATGAAGTGGAACGTTGGCGCTTGGTTTATGAAAATCGAGCGCCGGCGGGTTCATGCGTGCCAGAGCGTGCGCATGCCTTGGGGAACTATGCAGCGCAAATATCCTTTGGCTCTACTGCTCCTGTTTTCAACCGCAACCCTGATTCGCGCGCAGTCGCTGGGCGACGTCGCCAAAACCAACCGCGACCGGGAAACCCCGAAAGCCACGGTAGTCGTCACCAACGACGATTTGCAGAACGATTCCAAGGCTTCGCCGGATACGTCCCGCCCGAATGCTCCGAAGTCCGCCAAGACTCAAAAACCGTCCGTACGCCCCGTGAAAGAGATCGATCCCCGGGTGGCCGAAGCCTGGAAGCGGAAAATTCTCGAGCAGAAGGAAAAGATACGGACGCTTCAGGCGCAGATTGAGCAACTGAACGCTTCAATCGATCCGCCAGGGGGAGCGGAATTCGACGGTCCGCCGAGCCGCGACCGCGCCAAGCTCATGCAGCGCCGCTCCGAAACCCAGTTGCAACTCGACTCGCAAAAAAGAAAACTTGAGGAGATGCAGGAGGAAGCCCGGCAAGCGGGCATGCACACGCCGACCTACGATCCGTAAACGGCCCGGATGGCCGTCTTTTGCGCGGGCAGGAACCGCACGGCATCCCATACTTAGTTATACTGAAGCAGGACTTCTGCTCCGCAATCCCGCGTGACTTTTCGCAAGTATCTTGTACTGGCTGGAGTGACCGTCTTCGCCGCGGCCGGTGACTCCATGCTCTCGCACGGGATGAAGCAGAACGGCGGAATCTCGCTGCATCACCTCCAGGGCGTGATCCTCGCCGTCCGCAATCCTTGGGTTGCAATCGGCATTCTGCTGCTGCTCGCATTCTTTGCCGCGTACACGAATGCGCTTTCCTGGGCCGACCTTACCTACGTGTTGCCCGCAACGTCCCTGGGATACGTTCTGCTGGCTTTCGTTGCGCGCTTCGCCTTGCACGAGCAGGTCAGCCCGATGCGCTGGATGGGCATCGCGCTGATCTCGGGAGGCGTGGGATTCGTTGCGGGAGGGCCTGCGCTGACTTCGCAGGCGGCCGAGGAGAGTTCCGAATCCCCACTCAACCCAGACACGGACTTGAGTGGGCCATCCGGCGGTCACCCGGTGGCTTCGAGGGGACCGCGGCAATGAGACATCTTTACACCTGGGGCGGAATTTTATTTGTTGTGTTCTTCTCGGTTGTGGGGGATGTGGTGATGGCGCGCGCCATGAAGCAGGTGGGCGATGTTCACGCGCTTCTTCGGAAGTCGGGCGTCTGGCGTGTGGTCACGCGAATTTTTTCCAACGCGAATTTCTTCATCGGCGTGGCTGCCATGGCGGCCGCTTTCTTCGGGCTCCTGTTTTCGCTTTCGTGGGGAGACGTAAGCCTTGTCGGCCCGGCCGCGGCATCGTTGACCTATATCGGCAACGCCTTCGCCGCCCGAATCTTCCTGCGCGAGAAAGTGGACCGCCGCCGGTGGATCTCCGCCCTGCTCGTGGCGGCGGGGGTTGCATTGCTGGCGGGATAGCGCGATGCTTTGGATTTCAGGCCGCCGGCTTTTTCCCCGAGTCGCCTTCCGCTCCGGGTCCGGCTTCCCCGACGCTTTCTTCTTGCGGCGGATTCATCGCTTCCGACATAAGCATCTCTGCCCGCACGCGGAAGGCCCTCCAGCGCACGTCGTTGGCATTCGCGGCCTGCTCCATATAAGGGGCGAGTTCTTTCTCGGTGGCGATTCCCTTTGCCTTCACGAACTGGTAAAGAGCTTCGACGCGGCTCTCAATTGGCTCGATCGAGTCGATCATATCGTGAAGCAGTTCGAGCAGCGGATTTTCGTCAACTGGACCACTCATCGTCGTTCCGGACCTTTCTTTTGCCCCTGAAACTTCGACCCACTGATTTTCGATTCAGAACCCCGATATGATGTTGCTGTGAATCGATATGAAAGGCGATCGCACTCAGGCGTACAGTGAACGACCGGGCACTTCACCCCCGGACAACGGGCGGCGGACCTTGCCCCCGATTGTGCTCTACGACGGCGTGTGCGGACTGTGCAATCGAAGCGTGCAGTTTGTTCTGAGGCACGACCGGGATAAAACTTTTCGCTTCGTCTCTCTGCAAAGTCCGCTGGCGTCGCAGATCCTTGACCGGCATGGCCGCGACGCCAGCGATCTCGACTCCGTGTACGTCGTCCTGCATTGCGATCCGTCGGGCACGGAAAACACCGGGGAAGAACTGTTGGCCCGGTCCGATGCGGTGCTTTATATCATGCAACGTCTCGGCGGATTCTGGGGTGCAACCGGAAGCCTGCCGCGCTGCATTCCGCGGCCGATTCGCGATTGGGGCTATGGAATTATCGCGAGGATCCGCTACCGAGTCTTTGGGAAGTACGACACGTGCCCACTTCCGGATGCAGAAACACGTGGGCGATTTCTCGATCTCTGAATAATTTTCTGGAAACGTTCCGTGTAAAATGAACTGCGATTTTCGCGCCTGCACGGCGCAATCCTTCCTCCCAGCCGAGGTTTTCATGGCCGACAATGCGGTCGCCGATCCCAATAACAAGCATGCCCAATCCACGAACATCGACTCCGTGCTCCAGGAGCAGCGCAAATTCGATCCGCCGGCGGAATTCGCGCAGGCCGCGCACATTAAAAGTCTCGCCGAATACGAAAAACTCTACCAGCAATCGATCGACGACCCCGACACATTCTGGTCGCGCATAGCCGGTGAACTGCACTGGTTCAAGAAGTGGGACAAGGTCCTCGAGTGGAATTGCCCGTGGGCGAAGTGGTTCGTCGGGGGTCAGATTAACCTGTCGTACAACTGCCTCGACCGCCATGTGCAGACCTGGCGGAAGAACAAGGCGGCGATCATCTGGGAAAGCGAGCCCGGCGAAGTCCGCACCCTGACTTACCAGCAACTGCATCGCGAGGTGCAGAAGTTTGCCAACGTACTGAAGTCTCTGGGCGTGAAAAAAGGCGACCGGGTCGCCATCTACATGGGCATGACGCCGGAGCTTGCGATCGCCATGCTGGCCTGTGCGCGCATCGGCGCGACCCACACGGTGGTCTTCGGAGGGTTTTCTTCCCACGCGCTGATCGACCGCATCCATGACTCGCAGGCCAGCGCCGTCATCACGCAGGATGGTTCGTACCGCCGCGGCGCGGAGGTAAAGCTTTTTCCCGCGGTTGAAGAAGCGCTGAGGTCGTGCCCCAGCGTGAAGCACGTCGTCGTCTATCAACGCACAGGCACGCCGATTAACATGCAGCAAGGCCGCGACCACTGGTGGCATGAGCTGATGGCGAAGGCTTCCGACGTCTGTCCGGCCGAAGCGCTCGATGCCGAGCATCCGCTCTACATCCTCTATACCTCGGGCACAACGGGTAAGCCCAAAGGCGTAGTACACACCACCGGCGGATATTCCGTCGGCACCTATCTCACAACTAAACTCGTTTTCGATCTCAAAGACGAAGACACCTACTGGTGTACCGCTGACATCGGATGGGTGACGGGGCACAGCTACATCGTCTACGGGCCGCTGCAAAATGGCGCGACCAGCCTGATGTATGAAGGCGCGCCGAATTTTCCGGAGTTCGACCGTTTTTGGTCGATCATCGCCCGGCACAAGGTCAACATCTTCTACACCGCGCCCACCGCGATCCGCACGTTCATCAAGTGGGGCGACGAGTGGCCGAAAAAGCACGACATGTCGAGCCTGCGTCTGCTGGGGACAGTCGGCGAGCCGATCAATCCTGAGGCCTGGATGTGGTATCGCGAAACCATCGGCGGCAACCGCTGTCCCATCGTTGACACATGGTGGCAGACTGAAACCGGCCACATCATGCTCTCGCCGATTCCGGGGGCCATCGCTACGAAGCCCGGTTCGGCGACCAAGCCATTTTTCGGCGTGGTGCCGGATATCGTCACCATGGACGGCCAACCGGTTCCAGAGGGCTCCGGCGGATTTCTCGTCCTCAAGCGCCCGTGGCCCGGCATGCTGCGTACCGTCTATGGCGATCCCGACCGCTACGTGAAGAATTACTGGTCGCAGATTCCCGGCATGTACTTCACGGGAGACGGCGCGCGCAAGGACAAAGACGGCTACTACTGGATCATGGGCCGCGTCGACGACGTGCTCAACGTGAGCGGCCATCGCCTGAGCACGATGGAAGTCGAAAGCGCGCTGGTGGCGCACGATGCGGTCGCGGAAGCGGCGGTGGTGGGGCGTCCCGATGAGCTGAAGGGACAGGCGATTTCTGCCTTCGTCACGCTCGAGCAGGGAAGAAAGCCCACGAATGAATTGAAAGAAGAATTGCGCAAGTGGGTCGCGAAGGAAATCGGGGCACTGGCGAAGCCCGACGACATTCGCTTCACCGATTCGCTGCCAAAAACCCGCAGCGGAAAAATCATGCGCCGCCTGCTGCGCGAGTTGGCCACCAACGGCGAGGTAAAAGGCGATACCACCACGCTGGAAGATTTCAGTGTGATCTCAAAGCTCAAAGAACAAGACGAAGTGTGACCCGGTCCGCGGCGGAGCCATTTTCTCAGGGACGTTTTGTCCATGCTAGTGTAGTGCGTCGGAAATTAGTGGACGTTAAATGCTGCGCCTCAATCCGCATGGTCCAGTCACGGCTCCGTTCCAAAATTTAGCATTGACCTGACGCTATACTCGTCATATTTCTCTTAGCGCTCCAAGAGTTCTAAAATTGTCCCCCGCCGAATATCCCGACGCTGAAAATACTTTGGCTTCCGACAGCCTGGAGGCGACGCGCGACCTCTATCCCGGAGAAGGCGCAGGGCCGATCATTGGAAGTTACCGGCTGATGCAGCGGATTGGGGTAGGCGGCATGGGCGAAGTCTGGCTCGCGGAACAGAAGGTGCCGATCCGCCGCCGGGTCGCCATCAAGCTGATCCGAGCCGGCATGGACAGCCGGGAGGTCGTCGCCCGCTTCGAGTCCGAGCGTCAAACCCTCGCTCTGATGGACCATCCGGCCATTGCGAAAGTTCTCGATGCCGGATCCACCGCGCAGGGCGTCCCATATTTCGTCATGGAATATGTCGCGGGCGTTCCCGTCACCAAGTATTGCGACGATCACCGTCTCGGAATGCGCGAACGCCTCGAACTCTTCATACGCATCTGCGAGGGCGTGCAGCACGCGCACCACAAAGCAGTCATCCATCGCGACATCAAGCCTTCGAACATCCTGGTCGCCGAGGTTGACGGACATGCCCTTCCCAAGATCATCGATTTCGGTGTCGCCAAAGCGCTTACCAACCGGCTGATTCATGAAACCGTTTTCACGCGCATTGGCGCGCTCGTGGGCACGCCCGAGTATATGAGCCCGGAACAGGCCGTTTCGTCGGGCGAAGATATCGACACGCGCACCGACGTCTATTCGCTCGGAATCGTTCTCTACGAACTGTTGACTGGAGCGCTTCCGCTCAACATGAAGGACACTCCGCTGGATGAATTTCTCAGGCGGCTGAAGGAAGACGAAGCGCCGCGTCCGAGCACGCGTTTCCGCACCCAGAATGCATCGACCTCGACTGAGTTGGCCCGCAAGCGGCACTCTGAGCCGATCACGCTGGCCAATCAACTGAAAGGCGATCTGGACTCGATTGTGCTGAAGGCGGTCGACAAAGATCGCGCCCGCCGCTATAACTCTCCCACAGATTTCGCCGCTGATGTAAAGCGGTACCTGCGCAACGAAACCGTGCTGGCGGTTCCTTACTCCGCCGCATATCGCGCGCGAAAATTTGCCCGCAGGCATCGCTTTCCGCTGGCGTTGCTGGCGGCATTCATTCTCGTGCTTGTCGCCGCGGCCACGATCAGCATTCGCGAGAGCATCCTCGCCCGGCGGCAGCGCGACCGCGCCGACCTCGAGACCGCCGACGCCAAAGCGGTCAATCAATTTCTGAAGGACGATCTGCTCTCAGCCGCCGATCCGGCCGCGCAGGGCGGAGCGGAAACCAAGCCCGATCCCGACATTAAGGTGCGGACCGTACTCGACCGCGCCGCCGCACAGGCTGAAAAGCGCTTCGCCGACAAGCCCCTGGTGGAATCGGAAATTCAGATGACCATTGGAGACGCGTATAAGGGCCTCGCCCTTCTGCCTGAGGCAGAGCAGCATCTGCGCCGCGCCTATGAACTTAGCAAGGCGCAACTTGGGCCCGACGCTCCGAGAACGCTCGACATGCTGATGTCACTCTCCGGCGTCGAGTCCGAAGAGGACAAGAACGAAGCCGCCGCCGCCGACGCAGAAACCGCCTACGAAGCAGATCTCCGCGGGCTGGGCCCAAACGATCCGCGAACGGTGGTCGCGATGCAAAACCTGGGCGTCATGTACCTGTTCACGAACCAGTTCGCCGAGGCGGAGCCTTTGCTGAAGAAAGCGCTCGCGATCCAGACCGCCAAAAACGGCTACGACAACATCGATACGCTCAATACCAGCGACAGTCTGGCTCAGCTTTACATCATGCAAAGCCGCTACAGCGAAGCGCATCCGCTCATGGAGAAGGCGCTCGACAGCTATCGCCGGGTCTATGGGCCCGACCATCCCTTCACGCACCGCGAGAGGTACGGAATGGCTAAGGTGGCATTAGGAGAAGGCAATTATGCCGAAGCGGAAAAGCAGTTTTCGGCAGTGCTGGCGTCAGAGTTGCCGCTGAAAGGCCCGAAGCATCTCGACGTCATCGCGTCAGAGACCAACCTGGGGCTGGCTTACGTTGAGGAAGGCAAATTCAATGAAGCCATGACATTGTTAGGCAACACGCTGGAGATTTCCCGCCAGGCCTTCGGCGCAAAGTCTGCCAATGCACTGAATCTCGCCAACGATCTCGGGTGGGCCTATGACACCAAGGGCGACCTGCCGCGCGCGGAGCAAATCTGGCGCAACACGCTCCAGGGTTACAAGGCCCTCGGCAAAGATCAGGAGGACGCGGCAGCCAACGAATCGGAGATGCTGGGGCAAAACCTGGTTCGTCAGCACAAATTCGTTCAGGCCGAACCGCTGCTGCGCGAGGCTGTGGCATTTCGTGAGAAGGGCGCTTCCGATGACTGGCGCCGCTTTCGGGCGAAAGCCTTTCTGGGAGCGGCGTTGAGCGGAGAACGGAAGTTCAGCGAAGCCGAACCTCTATTGCTTGCGGGATATGACGGGCTCAACCAGCGCGCGCCGCGCATGCCCGCCATGCAACGAAAATGGATCCAGTTCTCCGGCCGGCAGATTGTCGACCTGTATCAGCGCTGGCCCAGGCCCGATCAGGAAGCTGCCTGGAAGGCGAAGCTACAGCCGCACTAACGGATGTTTTTGAGCGCCGGATTTTTCTTCAGGTGCTTCGGAAATGAATGTTCGTAATGCGGCAACAACGGGCAGATCAGGTGATGGATGCCCGTGAATCCGAACTCTTTCATCTCGCTCATCGCCTCGTCGGCGGACCAGCCTTCATCGGCCATGCGATAGGCTGCGATCGCCATGCCGGTCCGGTCGTCTCCGAGCCGGCAGTGGACAAAAATTTTCTTGTCGCGGTTCTCCTGAATCAGGCGCAGGAATTTTGCGAAAGGCTCGTCGCTGGGAAAAGGGCAATGCCAGGGAATGGATACGTACCGCATACCCAGTTCTTCCACGGCGGCAGCTTCATGCTTGCTGGCGCTGCCGCGCATGTCGACGATGATCGCGACGTCCATCTTTTTCAACTCCTTGATTCCGTCGGCTCCCGGTTGTCCGCCGCGATAGAGATGAGGAGTTACCTCCGCGAAATCGGGCAGGCCGACATAGTGCTTCCTGCTGCCCATCTGATGCTGCGTGACGGCCGGCTTTGCCGGTTCGTCCTGCGGGGTGGCGGCGCTTGAGCCGAGTCCTGCGAGAAGCAGGAGCGACGTGAATACGCCTCGATAGACTCTGCTTCTGAAAATCAGACGAAGGATCGGCCCTGAATCACTCACCCGCACTGGAAATTATTCTCCCGCGCCCATCATCACAATGGGCATTGTGGGGGTAAGGGAACCGGACTCATTCTCGATGGTGATGGCAAATGCTTTCGCTTCGGCCCCGGCAGGCAGCGGAGGGTTCACGACGGTCGCGCTTCCGTGAGCGTCCGGCTTGAAGACGCCGGCGGGAATCGGCGCGCCTTGCACCGGGATCAGCCATAGCTCATACGCCTTGTGCCAAGGCAGCGCCGGCATATTGTTGGCCACGAAAACGAGGCTGCTGCGATTCCGCAGATAGAATGCCTTGCCCTGCGGCTGTGGAGGAGTTTTCACTGCAACCAGCGTTACGCGCTGCGATTCACTGGACAGAATTGGAGCAGCCACGCGCCGCAGTTCGTCCAGTTCACGAGCCGTTTCCGAGGCGCGCGAGCCCAAAGCCGCGAAGTCGGCCTTTAGGGCAACATTTTCTTTCCACAGGGATAGGGCGAATACGACGACGGCTGCCGTCGCAGCCCAACCGAGCCATCCCCACCACGAACGCCGCGGACGCCGCAGTTCTCGAGCGGTTTGTTCGCGGGAATCGCGGCTTTCGGCCGCGATCGCATCCATCAATCTCTTTTTCGCCCGCAACGGAGGCCGCGGTCCCGACGTCGCAAGCGCAAGCAACGCTCCGTCGCCGCGCAATTGCTCCAGTTCGAGCCGGCACTCTGCGCACGCAGCCAGATGCTCCTCGATCCTGCGGCGATCTTCGCCCTCCAGCGCATTCAGCGCGTAGAGAGCGAGGTCTTCACCGAATTGTTCGTGTCCAGCCATTTGTCTACTTGCGGGTGCCCCATTTCTCGCGCGTTTTGTGCGCGAGAAGTGGGACGGATCCTCAAGTCTGAAAAGCTTTTCGCAACGCAATCAACCCTGCCCGAATCCGGGTCTTGATCGTTCCCAGCGGTTCGCCCGTCTTGTTCGCGATTTCGGAATGGCTCAATCCGTCAAAGTAAGCCATCTCGAGAGCGCTGCGTTGCGCCGCCGGCATCGTCCCCAGCGCGCTGCGGACTTTCTGCGCGGCCCGCGCCCGGTCGGCCTCCGAAGCAAGATCGGGAGCTACAGAAACAATTACATCTTCCAGGTCCGTCTCTGGTTTTCGCCGCCTGAGGGCATCAATGGCGCGATTGCGCGTGATCACCGCCAACCACGCTCCCAGGCTTCCGCGCGCCGAATCAAACGCCCCAGGATTTCGCCACAACTGCAAAAAGACTTCCTGAAGCACGTCTTCCGCACGTCCGGAATCGCCAAGCACGCGCAATGCCACCGCATACACTACGGACGAATAGCGGTCATACAGCTCCGCCATCGCCTGCTGGTCGCCCGACTTCACCGCCATTACCGCGGCTAGATCGGGCGAGATCGCTTGTCTGTCAGCCCCCGACAAACGTTCCTGTTCTTCCTTCCTGGAAGTACGAGTTCGAGCCTCGCGCCGGATTGGCGCATGGAAAGTTACTCATGTCCCTGAGGATTACGCAAGTAATGCGGCGGAACGCTATTGCGTCAGCTTGATTGCCAGTTGCCGCTCCGGCTGCGTCATCTCACTCCACAGCTTCTGTAGATCTTTCTGGACGGGCTCGTTATCCGGCTCTTTGCGAAGTGCGATGGCGAACCAGCGGTATGCCGTCGGCAGGTCGCGCGGCGTGCACAGCCCTGCCGAATAGAGCGCACCCATCTCAATCATCGCCTTCGGATTTGCCGCGTTGGCGGCGGGTTTCAGTAGTTTGAGCCCGCGGTCGCAGTCTTGCGGCGCGCCGCGGCCATAGAGATATTTTTGCGCTTCACCGACCGGGTCGAACGCTTTCGCCGGCGTAACCGCAGCATGTGGCTTCGCGGCAGGCCTCTCGACGGCAGCCTTTGGTTTCGCCGGCTTTGCCGCGGCTGCGGGCGCAGCGGTTTCGGTGGCCGAGGTGTCTTCGTCCTCTGCGGCGGGAGCATTATCCGCGTTCGCCGGCTTCGCCGGTTCGTGAGAGTCCTCATGATTCGCCGGCGAGGCGCCGGGCGAGGTTTCGGCTGGGCTCGCCGGTTTTGAGCTTTCCGTAACCGGAGGCGGCTGCGTGGACGTTGGCGGAGGCTGGCTGGACGGCGGGCTTTGCGACTCAGAAGCAGGATTCGCTGGCGTTGTCGCCGCAGGTGCAGTCGCGTTGTCGCCCGGCGCTTGCTGCGTTGCCGGAGCGGCGGGTTTGCTCAGAAGCGCAGTGACCCAACCGATTCCGTGGTTTTTCACCGTCATGTATCCGAAGCCACCGAGAAGAGCAAAGAAAAGCAGGAGCACAATGATCTTGCCTACTCCGCCTCCTTCTTCTGGCTCATCTTCGAGCAGGTATTCGAGATTCTTGGAGCCGCGGGAGTCGGCAGATTCGGCGCGCAGAGTCGCGCGCTTGCGAGGGTTGGGATCGCTTAATCCAAGGAAGGAAGGTCCACTGATGAGCGGAGTGTCGTCGGCTTCTCGATATTCTCGTGGTTGGCGCGGTTCAGGCGCAGGCTCGGGAGGCGGCACCACGCTGACAGGCGGCGATGGAGCCGCTGTGCCCGCGCTGGCCGCGCGCTGCGTCGCCGTCTCCGCAATCGCGGGCGCGCCCAGCAGGGTTGCGCCGCACATGCCGCAGAAGCGGTTGCCTTCCGGATTGTCATTGCCACAACGAGGGCAACGCACCGTTCCTCCGGTCCTCCATCTTCTAGCTTACGATAATTTGTAGCTTGGATGCGCGCCAATGCACAGGCGGGTATCTGCAAAATGAACTGCTTTTTCAGTGGTTTGCCTGCGAGGCCACCAGACGGCGGGAGCAAAAATGTCGGAGGAACGATGACTTCAGAATCCGGCGTGGACGATCTTCAACTCGTCGTACAGGGCCACAGCCTTGAGGTTCGCCGCATCCGGGCGCGCTATCGGCATCTGCCGGAGCTTGTTTTTCTTCATGAGGGACTAGGCTCGGTTTCCCACTGGAAGAATTTTCCCACACGCGTCGCCGCTGAAACCGGGTGCGGGGTGACGGTCTATTCGCGGTATGGTTCCGGAAACTCCGATGCTCTCATCGCAGACCGCGCCGTGCGCTACATGCACGATGAAGGCCTGCTGGTGCTGCCAGAACTGCTCTCAAAGCTCGAAATCGAGAAGCCAATTCTCGTCGGGCATAGCGATGGTGGGTCCATCGCGCTGATCTACGCTGGGTCTCACGACAAAGTGCGTGGGCTGATTCTTCTCGCGCCACATGTTTTCGTCGAGGACCTGAGCGTCGCCAGCATTGCCGAAGCGAAAGTGAAGTTTGAGACAACGGACCTGCGCGAAAAGCTTGCCCGCCATCATCGCGACGTGGATCGCACATTTTGGGGATGGAACAACATCTGGCTGCATCCCGATTTTCGCCGCTGGAATATCGACGAATATCTGCCCCGAATCACCTGCCCGGTCCTTTGCATTCAGGGAAACGAAGATCAGTACGGCACGATGGCACAGGTCGAGGCGATTGTGAAACAGTGTGCCGGCCCGGTGGAGATTCTGGCGTTGGCGGATTGCCGCCACTCGCCGCAGCGCGACCAGCCTGACGCAACGGCTGCTGCGATCGCAAGATTCCTGAAGAGCTGTGTTCACGAAGGCGCGTAGAAAAAGATCAGGCAAATCAGAAGCCGGTCGGGGTCGAAACGCAGGTTACCGTGAATTTCACGCTGGCGGAATAGCGCTGTATCTCGCGCAAAGTGCGCGCCAGACGCTACTCCTTCATCACCGCATCAATCGTCGAGTAAAGCTGATTGTTGTCGGTGACTTCGACGTAGGGACGATTGGGATTCCGGTTGCTGACGATGTAGACCGTGGGCGTGTGATTGATCTTGATCGCGTTGCCCAGATCGCGGTCCGCGTTGACCTCGGCCGCGAACTTCCCCTGGGGATCGATGATGTAGGGAAGATCCACCTTGTGCGACGCCGCGAACTTCTCGGTGAACGGGCGCAGGTTCGTGGGATTGATCTCCAGCTGGTTCTCGAAAATGTAGTCGCGATACTCGTTGCCAAGCGCCTTGGAATGGGTGTCGAAGTAGCGCGCGAAGACTGCTGCCTGATATGACCAGTTGTGCATGGGCAGCGGGAAATCATGGCGAATGACCGGAATCTTGTAGGTCTTCGACGCCTGCTCCACCAGCGGCGCGGTGCGGCGGCACATGGGGCATTGCAGGTCTTCGAAGACCACAATCGCCACCTGCGATCCCTTGGGCGGCTTCAAGACGGTGTCGGGCGTTTCCTGGGCGGGCGAGGGCATTGCGGCGAGCAGAAGGAAAGTAAAAAAGGCGAGTAGAGAAACAGGAAGCAGAAGTGTTTTTTTCATATGATTCATTATTCCAGCGCGTGATGCGCGAATTCCCCCTCAACAGATTAGACGCGGGAAACCGCGCCGCGGCAGCCTGAGGCGTTGCCCCAACATTCCACAGGGCTTAAGCAATGGTAACCGAAGAAAGTGCCTCCTGTCAGTCGATGGAACGGGCAAGAACTCACGGGATGCCAGGTGCATCGAACGTAAACTTTCGTGCCGCAAAGCCCTCCCGGTAACGCGTTATAGTAAGACTTTCCGCTCATGCGCTGACGTGAAACTCATGCATTCATCCCGTGGCTGGCGGATGGCGCTCGTCTTCGCCTGCCTCTTGCCATTCGCGGCCTGTGGCCGCGGCCGTCACCATGCGCTGGAAGTGGCCTATGTTTCTGCTCCGCAGGCGGGCTTGCGCGATCAGGTCGCCGCCATCTACAACCGTGTCGGCAACGTGAAAAACGGCGAGCGGGTCGAGATTCTCGACCGCGACCGGCGCTTCGCCAAAGTGCGGACCGCCAGTGGCATCGAGGGCTGGATCGAACAGCGCTATCTGGTGGACCAGAAGACGTTCGACGGCCTCCAGAAACTCACGCAAGAGAACCAGAACGTGCCCGTGCAGGCCCCTGGGGTTCTGCGCAACGAGACCAACCTGCATCTCACCCCCGGGCGTGAAACGGAGCATCTTTATCAGCTGGCGGCAGGCGCGAAAGTGGCGATCCTGAAGCGCGGGACGGCCGAAAAGCAAACCGGGACAGCGCCTCCTCCAAAAGTGGTGGAGGGCAAAGCGGCCAAGGCCGTGGCGGGACCGGTTTTTGAAGACTGGTGGCTGGTGCGCGACGAGCAGGGGCACGTCGGATGGGTGCTGGCGCGCATGGTGGATGTGGACGTTCCGCTCGACATCGCGCAGTATGCCGAAGGCCAGCGCTTCGTCGCATTCTTCGTGTTGCATGAAGTGCAGGACGGCGACAAGAAAGTTCCCGAGTACCTGTGCCTTCTCACGGCGCCGCACGACGGGCAGCCCTTTGATTACGATCAGGTCCGCGTCTTCACCTGGAACGTGCGCAAGCACCGCTACGAAACTGCCTATCGAGAGCACGGCCTGGATGGCGTTCTGCCCGTCACTATTACGAAAGAGCCGTTCGACAAGGAAGGAACGCTGCCGGTGTTCATCCTGAATGTCAAAGACGCTGCGGGCAACGTGGCGGAACGCAAGTACAAGCTGAATTCTCCAATTGTCCGGCGCGTGCTCGCCCCGGGCGAAGTCGCCACCAGGCCCTCCCGGAAGCGCCGCTAGCCTCTTTCCGATAAGGCCTGCCCGGCCCCCATCCTCCCAAATCTCATACGATTTGCTTGCATTTCATACAAATTTCGGTACAATTGTGCGGCTTCTCAACACTAAGCAGTTGAAAACAAATTGTTTAAGACATCGCGTGTTTGGTTTGACAGTTGCATTTAGTTTGATTGCCGTGCCTGTGTGCCGGTGTGAGTTCGGCGGTACGGCATAAAGCCCGCGCGAGACGGGCGCAGAAAAAAGAGCGGTTGAAAGAATTCCTGTTTCCCAGCATTCAGAAGTTTTGTGGGGTCTCAATCAGTTTGAAAATTCATCGGATCGCGCAAATCCCAGGCTACCGGCCGAAGCGCTTGGATCCGAGTTCAGAGTTCCGAAATCTCCAAGGAGGCGAGGAAATGCGTTTTAAACGTTTTCCCGTTGTGTTGGCTGTGCTGTTGACCCTGTCATTGTCCGCTGCTCCGCTGTTTGGCCAGTCGCTGACCACGGGCAATATCAACGGTACGGTGTTGGATCCGAGCAATGCCGTAGTACCGAATGCAAAAGTCAACCTGAAGAGTCTGGACACCGGCTCGACCGCATCGGCGACGACGAATGCCAGCGGCGCTTATAGCTTCAGTTTGCTGAGGCCGGGGCGTTATCAGGTCGAGGTCAAGACGGCCGGCTTCGCGCAAGTAATACAAACCACGGATGTTCAGGTGGGCCAGACGACCAAAGTTGACGTCGCGCTTGTGGTCGCCAAAGGCACAGAGACCGTGGAGGTCACCGGGACCGCACCGCTGATCAACACTGAGCCGAGCCAGAACACCGCGTTCACCGCCGAGGAAGTTGCGCAGTTGCCCAGCGCCGGTGGCGATATCACCAATATTGCCGATACCGCGCCGGGCGTTGTGGTGAACGGAATGGGTGGATATGGAAACTTCACGGTCAACGGTCTCCCCGCCACGTCGAACCTGTTCACGATTAACGGCGAGAACGACATGGATCCGTACTTCAACATTAATAACTCGGGTGCAGCAAACCTGACGCTTGGCCAGAACGAAATCGGCGAAGCGACAGTCATCACGAATCCCTACGGCGGCCAGTATGGACAGCTTGCCGGCGCCCAAGTCACGTATGTGACCAAGTCGGGCACGAACCAGTTCCATGGCAACGCGATGTATTGGTGGAATGGACGACTGCTGAATGGCAACAACTGGATCAACAAGGAAAGTCAGATTTTCAGCGGCGAGCCGAACCAACCGGCATTCGCAAATGCCAACCAGTGGGCGACATCTTTCGGTGGTCCCATCATTAAGGACAAGACATTTTTCTTCGTTGATTTCGAAGGCATGCGCTTCCTGTTGCCCAACGTAGACCAGGTAACATCTCCAACGCCGCAATTCATTACCGCCGCGGAGAACGAGGTCGCGGCCCTTCATCCGGCGGAGTCGACCGACTACAACAAGTTGATGTCTCTGTGGCAAGGCGCGCCGGGCTATAACACTGCGACCCCGAACGCTCCAATCTGCGCTGATGTCAACAGCAACCAAGTCAGTTGCGCAGACCCGTCGGCAGTGAGCGGGGACGACTGCTGGGGATTGAGCCTGCCTGGTTTCGCGTCAGGAAGCGGTAACACACCCTGTTCTCAGACCTACATCACTACCCCCAAGGCGCTCGCGTGGGAGTATATCTTCAGCGCTCGCGTGGACCAGAAGTTGGGTGCGAACGACAATATCTTCGGGCGCTACAAGTTAGATCATGGCTTGCAGCCGACGTCGATTGATCCCATCAACTCCTTGTTCGATGCAAACTCCAAGCAGCCATCGTGGGATGCGCAGGCGCAGGAAACGCACGTTTTCGGGCCTTCGATGACCAACTCGTTCACCGCGACGCTCAGCCACTACGTCGCAATCTTCAGCTCTCCGAATGCAGCCGCTACTTTCAATTACGGCCAGGCGTTCAGCGGGTTCGGCCAGTATGATTTCACCAGCCCGAACGCGCTAGCTGCGGACTTCCCGCAGGGCCGCAACATCACCCAATATCAGTTCATCGACGACTTCTCCTGGACCCATGGGAACCATACCTTCAAGTTTGGCGAGAACTTCCGTCGGTATGATGTGAGCGACCACAACTTCTTCTTCACCAATCCTGAGGTTTATTGGGGCTATGGAGCCACGACCTTCCAACAGTTCGCGCAAGGCGAGGCTTACCAGTATCGCAAGGCGTTCATTCCGAACAACGACCTCCCGATCGCTTTCTGGGGCATGGGGGCTTACGCCGAAGATCAGTGGAAGACGACGCGCAACTTGTCGTTGACCATGGCTTTGCGCGTTGAGCACAACTCCAACCCGGTCTGCCAGAGCAACTGCTTCTCGAACCTGTTCGGTCCGTTTTCAAACTCGGCATCCGTTCAGGCTGAGATCGCGTCGGGCGGCACTGGCGGATCATTGGATGTGCCGTACAACCAGGATCTGAACTATGGGCAGCACAAGGGGTATCCTGGCGTCGACAGTCTGGTGTGGTCGCCGCGTCTTGGTTTCAACTGGGATGTACGCGGTACCGGAAAGACCGTCGTCAGCGGTGGTATCGGTCTTTTCTATGACAACCCGGCAGTCGGCATGGTTGACAACATCCTTGGTTTCGGCGGCCAGCCGCCGGTTTCAGTCATGTTGCGCGTCCGTAGCGCCCCGCCAACCGCAGGCGTGCTGCCCTTCGATCCCGCCGGCGCGCCCGCAACATTCGCGGCGTCAGCGGCGGCGTTTAATATCACCGAGAGCTACAACCAAATTCAGGGTTCTATGCCCGCAGGAGTGGTATTCGCCGCTCCCGCTGGCAATGGAATTATCGGCACGATTCATGCTCCTGAATGGACGGAATATAACCTCTCAATCCAGCAGCAACTCGACCGGCACACGGTGTTTATCATCAACTACTCCGGTAACCATGGGGCGCGCATCAGCTATTCCAACGCATGGCCCAATGCTTTTGACGCGTATGGGCTCTACGAGGGAACAGTTGCGGCAGCGCCCGCGGCTTACGACTACTCGACTGTCAGCGAATACAAATCCGGCGCAGTTTCCAACTACAATGGCGTGACGTTCAGCTTGCGTCACCAATTCTCGAATTGGTTTTCGGCGCACGTCAACTACACCTGGTCCCACAACATCGATGAGACGTCGAACGGTGGATTGTTCACCTACGGCGGCGACGCGATCCTGGGCCAGATTTGCCCGCAGAGCCTGCGTGCCTGTAACTATGGCAATTCCGACTACGACGTACGTCATCTGGTGAACGCCGACTGGGTCTTCAATCCGTCTTTCCATCGGACCGGCGCTCTCAAATGGCTGACTGAGGGCTGGCAGTTCTCCGGCAAGATGTTCGCCCGCACAGGATTGCCTTACGGCATTACGGACGGCAATCTTAGCGGCACCGTCCTAAACGGCGGCGATACGATCATGGCCCAGATCATTGGCAACGCTCAACCGGGCAGCTGCGGCAAAGCGAATGCCAGCTTTGACCCGACGGCAATTGCCGTTCCGCAATGCCTGAGTCCGGCTGGGGTTCTCGACGCCAATGACCCAACCTGGTTTGGCGAGCCATATCCGAATCAGCGCCGCAATCAGTTCCGCGGACCGCGTTACTTCGATATGGACCTGAACCTGTTCAAGAACTTCAGGATCGCTGAACGCTTGAATTTTGCGATTGGGGCGCAGGCGTTCAACGCTCTGAACCATCCGAACTTCGGACTGCCGAACAACGGTTATGACAGCACCTACACGGGCGGTGCTCCGATTCCGGATCCGTTCTTCGGAACGATCGGTAGCATGCAGGGAACGCCGACCAGTCCGTATGGCAACTTCCTTGGATTTGACTCGTCTCCGCGCGTAATGCAATTGAGCGCGAAGTTCGTGTTCTAGTCCTGGATTTCGACCAAGCAATTCAAACCGAGAGGCCAGCTGAAAAGCTGGCCTCGTAGTTTTGCCCACCACTTTGTAAAACATTGTCATCTGGCGGGTTACTTGAAAGATGAGGAAACACTTACCCTATAATCTGTCTTGCAAGCGCGTGAGGTGAGGAGGATTTGATGAAACGAATTGTGACCGTTGTTATAGGCGCGACGCTGGCGATCTGTTTGTGTTTCGGGCAAAGCGCAACCAGCGCCGCTGCGCAGAGCGCGCCGGCCGCAGTGGGCCACGGAGCTTTCCCGGTAAAGATCAGCAAGACGCTGGATTCGAGCAAGCTGAAGGAAGGCGATGCGGTTGAAGTCGAGACTGCGGGGAGTTTCAAATTGCCAGACGGCACATTGGTACCGAAGGGATCGAAACTCGAAGGGCATGTTACGGCGGCCAAGGCGCGCTCCAAAGGTGACTCCAATTCAGAACTGACCTTGGCCTTCGAGAAGTTGAACATCGTGAACGGGAAGCAGCTCTCCATCAAAGGTAGCGTGCAGGCGGTCTTTCCTCCAGCCGAGGAGCCGGAGGGGCCGAACATGGCCACGGCTGGAACATCGCAAGGTGGAAGCGCCGGCGGCGGGGGCTCGCCAGGGTCCGCCCCGATGAATCCGGGTGGCATTGGCCTCACCAATACGAAGAACGGCTCGAACATGCAGTCCTCTTCGGCCCAACCTGTCATGGATCCCAAGTCCGTGGGAGTGCAAGGTATGCACGATCTGGACTTGAACGACGGAGTTCTCATGTCTAAGGGAAAAAATGTGAAGCTGGGTGTGGACGTGAGAATGATCGTACGGGCCGAGATTTTTTAGCAGGGAGTAACCGCGCACATGAAGAAAATCTTGATGTGGGCTCTAGCCGCCGTACTTTCCGTGACCTTTTGTCTTGGACAAAGTTCGTCGAGCGCTCCCGCGCAGAGCCCGCCGAACGCCGTCGGTCATGGCGCTTTCCCGGTAAAGATCGACAAGACGTTGGATTCCAGCAAGTTAAAAGAAGGTGATGCGTTCGAGGTCGAGACTACCGGTAGTTTCAAACTGCCCGATGGCACGTTCGTGACAAAGGGATCAAAACTTGAAGGCCGCGTCACCAGTGCCAAGGCACGCTCCAAAGGCGATCCGAATTCGGAGCTAACCCTTGCGTTTGATAAGTTGAAGACCGCAGATGGGAAACAGCTAGCGATCAAAGGCATGGTACAGGCGGTGTTCCCACCGACAGATGAACCAGAGGGGCCTAATATGTCGACTTCGATGACACGGGAGGGCGGGGCGGGTACTGTCGGACTTGCCAACTCGCAAAACGGGTCGAATATGCAGTCCTCTTCATCACCACAGCTGGAGATGGATCCGAAAGCGGTTGGTGTACAGGGTATTCACGATTTATCACTGGATAACGGAGTGCTTACTTCGAAAGGCAAGAACGTAAAACTCGGCAACGGCGTGCGGATGGTCTTGCACGTCGATATCTTCGGTTAGGCTGAGCCTCGGGTTTAGTCTATTGTCTTGAAATTAAAATGGCGCGGCTACAGCCGCGCCATTTTTAGTTTGCCAAGATTACTTCCCGAAGATCACCGTGCTCGAGAAGTGCGACGATGCTGCCATGTAGAACAGCAGCGGGATCGACAGGTACAAGTTTGTGCGGGACGCTAAGAACGCCTGCCGGGCCAGCGCGGCTGCGTTTGCCGGCGGGGTTCCTGCCAGAGTTCCGCGGATGATCTTTTTATTGTTCGGCCAGATGATGCCCCACACATTGAAGAGCATGACGATGCCCATCCCTCCACCGATGCCGATGCAGAGGACATGATTGTCGTCTGCCCCGACTGGCGTGTAATGCACGAAAATCCAGCCGGCGGCGTAGACCACGATCGTGGCGATCACTCCCACCACGTATCCGTTGGGAGCCATCTTTTTGATCACGAAAAAGATGATGAAGAAGGCCACGAGCCAGACGAGAAAGAAAAGGCCAAACGTCTTGCCGGCGCCGCCGCCCTGGCGTTCGGCGTCGGGGCCGACATAGCCTTGTCCCCAGATGGCCAGCCCGACGAGGACCGTCACCACCGAACTCCAGCGAAACCAGTGCAGCGCGGGCAGAATCATATATTGCAAAATTTTCGGTTTGGCCGGCGCGTCCACCTGCTTCATGAACGGAACGTTCACCAGATTGAAGAAGTAGAGAAGCCCAACCCAGGTGATGCCGGCCAGGAAGTGGAACCAGCGCAGAATGAAAAGAGAGGCTTCTTTGCCGGTGATGGTAGGCAGAACCAGCGCAGGAGCGACAGCCAGGAAATGCAGCATTGTTTTCTCCGCCAAAGTTGGTTTCTGTTTACGGGCCCGGCATGCCAGGGGAAGGAGGCATTTCGGGCCAAAGGCAGATACGGTGAAGAATGACTTCGCGGGTTTGAGGCTCTCTGTACGGCGACCCGCTGAATCGAGGAAAGTGTCCACTTTGAGGCACGCCATGTCAACGGCGAAATCGTGGGGAAGCCTCGAAGCAGCAAAATCCCGACTTCGCGCGCAAAAAGCGCGCGAGAAATGGGGCACCCGGCTGCGAACGCATTGTGGCAACTTCTTCGTTGAAAAGAGTTGGGGATCGCCGTATCGTACTCACATCTGGCCGTCGCGGCGTTGGCTACGATTCGCCGCGGCGGGAATTTGTCCCCCCTTGTTTCCGGAGCTGAAGGAAGGTTCCGGACCATGCTGTTGGTTTACCGTCCGTGCGCGAATTGAGAGCGCGGCGGGTTGTTGGATGATTCGCAGTTCGAAAAGGCGAGGAGATCGGCGATGGACGCAAATAAGCCGGCGCAAAACATTCAGGATTCCTTCCTTAACACGGCCCGCAAAGAGAGAGCGAGCATTACGATTTATCTGCTCAGCGGAGTGAAGCTGACGGGCCGCATCCGCTCCTTTGACAAGTACTCCGTAGTGCTGGAGGCGAACGGTCAGGAGCAACTCATCTTCAAGCACGCCATCTCGACCGTGGTCATGGGACGGATAGCGGCGGCCCACGCTCATGCGCCGCATCCGGAGAAGGCAGTGGCCAGCACCGCGGCTGCTGCTCCGGTGGCGGCGTCGGGCACCGAAGGATAGCTTTCCGGATTGCGAAGTTCTACCCGCAAGAGTACCGGTGACGCGGCACGCAAGGGCCGGAGTGTGCCCTTCGGCGCCGTTGCCGTCTCGACTGAGGCGGAGGGCGAGCGTGCGTTTCTGGTGGGCCTGGATGTGCGCACGCGCGGGCGCGGCAAGGGCGGCGTAACAGCCCAGGCTGCCGCGGCGCGCGACGCCGCAGTCACGCGCGAAGACTCTCCCATTCGTCTGCACGAAACCCGGAAGGATGGGGCGTCCAGCGAAATTTCAAAAGCCAAGGGCAAGCCCACCATCCCTGAGTTCGATGCGGAAGAGTCCCTGGCAGAGCTGCGAACCTTAGCCGAGAGTGCCGGAGCGAAAGTCGTCGGCGAAATCCTGCAGCGGCGAGATCGTCCCGATCCCGCGACACTGATTGGGGCGGGGAAGCTGGAAGAGATCGCCGGGGCGGCGGCTTCGGTGAATGCCGACGTCGTGCTGTTCGATCACGATCTCAGTCCCTCGCAGCAGCGCAACATAGAAAAAATCGTCCAGCGGAAAGTCATCGATCGCACGCAGCTGATCCTCGATATTTTCGCCCGCCACGCGCGCACCCGCGAAGGCCAGTTGCAGGTAGAGCTGGCGCAATTGCAATACATGATGCCGCGGCTGGCTGGACGGGGGGTTGAGATGTCGCAGCTCGGCGGCGGCATCGGGACCCGCGGTCCGGGTGAAACGCAGCTGGAAACCGACCGCCGGAAAATTGCTCGGCGGATGAGGCACGTCAAAGAGCAAATCGAAAATGTGCGCCGCATCCGCGCGCAGCAGAGGCAGCGCCGGGAATCGGCGCCGGTCGCGACCGTTGCTTTGGTCGGCTATACGAACGCCGGGAAATCCACACTGTTTAATGCGCTGACGCGGGCTGGAGTTTTGTCGTCGTCGAGGATGTTTGCCACGCTCGATCCGACCATCCGCGCAGTCGAACTTCCTTCCAAGCGCAAAGTGCTGCTGTCGGATACGGTGGGATTCATCCGCAGCCTGCCGCACACGCTGGTTTCGGCCTTCCGGGCGACTTTGGAAGAAGTCCAGAAGGCATCGCTGATCCTGCACGTCTCGGACGCAAGCAGCCGTCTTTCCGCCGAGCAGGATGCCCAGGTAGAAATTGTTCTGAAAGAACTGGAAGCAGAAAAGAAGCCGCGCCTGCGGGTGATGAACAAAGTAGACCTGCTGGATGAGGAAGTGGCGCGAGAGCGGCTCGCCGAGTCTGCTCGCGGTGAGTCGAAGACGCTGTACGTCTCCGCCATCGAAGGCGCCGGCATGGAAGCTCTACTGGCTCGAATCGATCAGATGATCGAAGAAGACGCCGTGAGTCGCGTGAAACTGCGCGTTCCGCAAAGTGAGGGAAAGATGCTGGCCTTGCTCGAAGCGAGGGCACGCATCTATTCCCGGAAGTACAAAGACGGCGCGGTGGAATTGGAAGTCGATGCGCCGGAATCGGTGGTGAGAAGAGTAAGCCAGTGGGTGGTAGTCAGCCGTCCACGAACGCGGCTCAACTAGGCCTCAATGCGTTGTTCAGAAGTCTTCGCCGGCCGCATCCAGTTCTTCGATTCCCATAATCAGGCTGTAGAGAACGCTTCCAGGGTCAGAGCTCGGATGCATTCCGTAGTAGAGAATTCCGATGTCCTTGGCGACAACCTTACGCAATCTCGCCGTTTCGAGATCTGGATCGGAAACTCCGGTAGTGCCCGGTAATTTGAGACGAGCAGTTGAAACGACGGCGCCCGGAGGATTTGTTTGCCTCCATCCAAATGCAAACTGCCAGTTCTTTGACATGGGATACATATCTTCCGAAGTGAAACCGATCAGAATGGCCTTCGGATCATTGGCATACTCGGGAAATGCGTCGCGCAAATCGGAAATGAGGCGTTCTGCAATCACTTGCTGGCGGGATTCATCGTAACTGGCGCGATCCGTTTGTACGCTGTGACGAATTTCGATTTCAACCCCATACTTGCCCCGGCAGTAGCTTCTCAGGGAATCAAGTTCGCCGTTCGGAAAATCTCCGAAAGGAACGAAGTAGATCTTGCTACCCTCAATCCTCGGAGGAATGGCGGCCGATGCGGTCGACGCTTGCGGATACATTCTTGAATAGGCTGCCCAGCCCGCAATCAAAGCGACTAGGCAAAGAAAAAGAACCCAGGTCCGATTCACTTCGACTCCTCTCGGCAGGTTCGCTTTGGCAGGTCCGCCGGTCAGATGCGCTTAACGAAACATACCAGTGGGATCTTGTCGGAGCTATGCCACTTTCGGTTGATTACAAAGGTTTCCCGATTGGCAGTTTGCGGGCGATATTCGAGGCAAAATTAAATGGGCCGACAACCAAGAAGCGGTGACATTCCTTGGCTAGCGGCCCATTCGATCCTGAATTGGATCGGAGGTGATATATCTATGTTAATCCTCTTTGCGGTGAAGTCAAGGGGTATATGCAGGAATCTGCGGAGTACGGCTGCGAGCGCAGGCTAAAGCCCGTATTTTTGAGGACTTCGCGGTCTTCCCCGGTGGGGCTTTTTTGTGGTTCGACCGACCAATTGCGCCAGCCCTTGCGAGGTTCTTTGCGTTGACATTCAACTCATTCAGACGATAGACTTTTCAGTCTTTCAAGCCCTCATTTTCCGGCTTCTATCAGCACCACATGGATGAAACGTTAAAACAACTAGGCGAATTACTGCTCGGTGCGGTTCCGACTGTAATTCTGCTGGCGCTGCTCTACGTGCTGTATAAGGCAATCGTTCACCGGCCTTTGCAAAACGTCCTGGCCGAGCGGCGGAGCAAGACTGAAGGCGCTGTGGAGAAATCGAAGGCCGATATCTCTGCCGCCGAGGCGCGCACGGCCGAATATGAACAGAAAATGCGGGTCGCACGGGCTTCCGTTTTCCGGGCCCAGGAAGCGCGGCGCCAGGCGGCTTTGCAGGCGCGCACTGGCGCAGTGACTGAAGCGCGCACCAGGGCACAGGCGCAGGTGCAGGCGGCGAAAGCGGATATCGAGAAAGACCGGGCGGTGGCTGAACAATCGCTACAGGCCGAAGCGGCCAGCCTGGCTCAGGAAATTGTACGACGCGTGCTTCAACCCGCGGGAGCAGGGCGATGATGAAGGCAAACTCGGCGGCCAGGATCGCGCGTGCGCTTTTGTTCTCGGCGCTGCTGATGGGTTGCGCCGGATTAATCCCCGCCCGAGCGCAGGAGCCGGCCAGCGTTCCTGACCAGAATCAGCCCGCGAAGGAACCGGAACATCACAATCCGGGGCCGGGACGCCAGCTGGTGCACGAAAGCCGCGAGGCCGCCGGCGAAGAAAAAGATGAGATGGAGGAGTTCAAGCATTCGGGCTCCATTCAACTGATTGCGAAGTACCTGACCGGGGGCAACCTGCAACGAGCGTACTGGCTCAGTGTCATTTTCAACTTTGCGGTGATTGCCGGAGTCATCATCTGGGCCGGGCGGAAGTATCTTCCCGGGTTGTTCCGCGACCGTACGGCGGCGATCCAGAAGGCCATGCAGGAGGCGCAGAAGGCAAGCGAAGAGGCGCGCCGCAAGCTGGCCGGGATCGAAACGCGCCTACAGCAGCTTGACGTGGAGATCGGCAAGATTCGCGACGCTGCCGAAAAAGAAGGCGCATCCGAGGAAGCGCGCATCAAAGCCGCAGCCGAAGAAGATGCGCGCAAGATCATCGCTGCGGCCGAGCAGGAAATCCTGGCAGCTGCGAAGAACGCTCGGCGCCAGCTTGCGGCCCATGCGGCCGATCTCGCGGTTGGGTTGGCGCAGAAGCAAATCAAGGTTGACGACGCCACCGATCAGGCGCTGGTGCGCACTTTTGCGGGGCAGCTGGGCGCCGTCTCCGACCGTCAGGGAAAGGACCGGAACTAGGCCGTGGCATCCGTCGCCAGCATCTACGCCCGGGCTTTCGCCGACGTGGTTTTCGACGAGCGCCTGGACGTCGCCCGCGCGGTGAGCGGGTTGTGGCGGATGGCGACGCTGGTTTCGCAAAGCCTCGAACTCCGCCGGGTGTGGGAGAATCCCGCGGTCCCGGCGGACCAGAAACGCAAATTGCTGGATGCGATTGTCCAGCGCGAGGGCGTGGAAAAAGCGGTGCGCAACCTGGTTGCGGTGCTGATCGATCATCACCGGTTGCCGTTTTTCACGCGCATCGTCGAGCAGTTGGAAAAAGAGCTCGACGCGAGATTGGGATTTGCCGAAGCACAGATCTCCAGTGCGCGTGAGCTGGGCGATGCCGAAAAGAAATCGATCGAAGCGCAGATCGCAAAGACGACGGGCAAGAAAGTCCGCGCCAGTTACGGACTCGATGCATCGCTGCTCGGCGGAGCTGTAGTTCGGGTCGGCAGCACGATTTACGACGGTTCGGTGAAGGGGCAGTTGGAGAAAATCAAGGAAGCGATTAGCTCTTAGCCTTTAGCTCTTAGCTTGGAGCCCACGACATTCAGGTTTCGGTGAGAAGCTGAAGTAGAAATGGAAGCCGGTGATACCGCAAGACGCGAGCGCGACGGCAAGAAGGCTAAGAGCTAATAGCTAAAGGCTGAGAGCTGCACTTATGGCACAAATTAAAGCAGACGAAATATCCAGACTGATCCGCGAGCAGATCGAGAACTACGAGTCTTCGATTTCCGTGGACGAAACCGGCACCGTCATCACGCTCGGCGACGGCATCGCGCGCGTATATGGGCTCGACAAGGTCATGGCCGGCGAACTGCTTTCGTTCCCGCACGGCGTGGCCGGAATCGCCATGAATCTGGAAGAAGACCAGGTCGGCGTCGTCCTGCTCGGCGAATACACCGAAATCAAAGAGGGCGACGAGGTTAAGCGCACGGGCCGCATCATGAGCGTCCCGGTCGGCGAGGGGATGGTCGGTCGCGTGGTGAACTCGCTGGGCCAGCCAATTGACGACAAGGGCCCGATCGCGAGCGATCAGTTCATCGCGCTGGAGCGCATCGCTCCCGGCGTGATTGATCGCCAACCCGTGCGCGAGCCAATGGCGACTGGACTGAAGGCCATCGACAGCATGATCCCGATCGGCCGCGGACAGCGCGAATTGATCATCGGCGACCGCCAGACCGGGAAAACCGCCGTAGCGCTCGACACCATCATCAACAGCAAGGGGAACGACCTCATCTGCATCTACAACGCGATCGGGCAGAAGCGCTCGTCGATCGCGCAGGTCGTGAAGATTCTTGAAGACGCCGGCGCGATGGAGTACACGATCGTCGTCGCGGCATCGGCCTCCGAACCCGCGCCCATGCAGTACATCTCGCCCTATGCCGCGACGGCCATGGGCGAGTACTTCCGTGACACCAAGCGGCACGCGCTGGTGATCTACGACGATCTTTCCAAGCACGCGGCGTCGTATCGCGAAATCTCTCTGCTGCTGCGGCGGCCGCCGGGCCGCGAGGCCTATCCTGGGGATGTGTTTTATCTTCACTCGCGTTTGCTGGAACGCTCCGCAAAGATGAGCGACAGGAATGGTGGTGGATCGCTTACGGCGTTGCCGGTGATTGAGACACAAGCGGGCGACGTTTCGGCCTACATTCCGACTAACGTCATCTCGATTACCGACGGTCAGATTTATCTTGAAACTGATTTGTTTAACCAGGGTGTACGTCCAGCGGTTAACGTAGGTTTATCTGTGAGCCGCGTCGGCGGCAGCGCGCAAATCAAGGCCATGCGCCAGGTTGCCGGTACGCTGAAACTCGAACTCGCGCAATATCGCGAACTGGCCGCATTCGCGCAGTTTGGCAGCGATCTCGACAAAGCCACGCAGGCGCAGTTGAATCGTGGACAGCGTCTCGTCGAACTGCTGAAGCAGAACCAGTTCTCGCCGCTGCCATTCTCGAAGCAGATTCTGATCATTCTCGCCGGCACCAGCGGCTTCCTCGATGACATGCCGGTGAACCAGGTGCGGGATTTTGAGAAGGAACTTTACAAGTACGTGGACGCAACCAATCCAGCACTGCTGCGCTCGGTGATGGAGAAGAAGGTGCTCGACGACGCGCTAAGAGGCCAGTTAACAAATCTGATCAAAGAAGCCAAGCAGCAGTTTGTGGCCAGCAGGGAAGCGGTAGCGAAATAGCTTCTAGCTCTTAGCCTTTAGCTCTTAGCTTGGGGCGGAGCCGCAGGGTTTTGAGCTAAATGGCTAAAAGCCAATAGCTAACAGCTGGTTTAGATGCCAAACATTCTCGACATCCGGCGCCGTATCCGCAGCGTGATTAACACGCGGCAGATCACCAAGGCCATGAAGATGGTCTCGGCGGCGCGTCTGCGCCGAGCGCAGGAGCGCGCTCTGGCGGCGCGTCCGTACGCGCAGATGCTGACGAACGTATTGAAGTCGCTGGTGGCGCGGGCTGAGATCTACGATCCCGAGACCGGTGAGCCCAAGCATCCTTTATTGGCACAGCGGCCGGAAAATAACATCCTGCTGATCGTCGTAAGCGGCGACAAAGGGCTGGCGGGCGCGTTCAATGCCAACATCACCAAGGCGGCGGCACGATTTCTGGCGTCCAAAGAAGGCAAGAAGATCGACATTGAAGCTGTCGGACGCAAGGGACGAGATTTCCTGCGCCGCCGATATCCGGCGGCGACGGTGCAGACGCAAAGCCTCGCCGATCTGACGGAGTCGCTGGACGCCGAGAAAGAACCTGGCGAGCGCGCGGGTGACACGCAGATTATCGGCGAGCACGTCGGAATTCTGGGCAAGGTCGAATTCTCGCAGGCGTCGGCGCTCGCCAAGAGCGTAATCGAACGCTACAAGCGTGAAGAGATCGATGCGGTTTACATCGTATTCAACGAGTTTAAGTCGGTTATTGCACAGCGGCTGATCGTAGAGAAAGTTCTCCCAATCGGAGAAATTGGCGGACAGTCCGTCGAGTACTCCGAGGAGATGACTGCGGAAGAAAAGAAGAAAGCGAAGGAAGCAGCTGTGAGCGCGGGCGTGGGCCTGCGCGGCGGAGGGCCGGAAGCGCCCACGCAGTTCGGCACATCGCAGGTCGACTACATCTACGAGCAATCGCCGGAGGAACTGTTCCGTTCGTTGCTCCCGAAGTATGTGAGCATTCAGATTTTCCGTGCGCTCATGGAATCGGTGGCAGCCGAACACGCGGCCCGCATGACTGCAATGGATTCGGCAACCAACAATGCGAGCGACATGATCGATTCCTTGACCCTGGTGATGAACCGCGCGCGCCAGGCCAAGATCACGAAAGAAATCATCGAGATCGTGAGCGGCGCGGCGGCAATGTAGTGAGTACCGAGTCGCGAGTACCGGGTACTGAGAGAAAGCCGGAGTAGCTGACGGCTGAAAGCTGAGAGCAGAATTTATGGCCCAAAACATAGGACACGTAATTCAAATTTCCGGACCCGCCGTCGATGTGCAGTTCGCCGAGGGCTCGCTGCCGCTAATTTTTGAGGCACTCACCGTTGTCAGCGAGGGCTTCACGGTCCCCAGCCCCATCAATGTCGTCCTCGAGGTGCAGCAGCATCTGGGCGAAGGGCGCGTGCGCTGCATCGCGATGTCGGCTACCGACGGCATGGTGCGCGGCATGAAAGTCATCGATCAGGGCGGACCGATCTCCGTGCCTGTGGGCCGCGGAACGCTCGGCCGCGTGATGAACGTCATCGGCGAACCCGTCGATCAGCTCGGCCCGATTGAGTATAAAGAGAGGCTGCCCATCCATCGTCTCGCGCCGGCATTCGACGAGCAGGCGACGACCGCCGAAATGTTCGAAACCGGCGTGAAGGTCGTCGATTTGATCCAGCCATTCCTGAAAGGCGGCAAGATCGGATTGTTCGGCGGCGCCGGCGTCGGAAAAACAGTTTTCATTCAAGAGTTGATCAACAACGTCGCCAAGCAGCACGGCGGATTCTCCGTCTTCGCCGGCGTCGGAGAGCGTACCCGCGAAGGCAACGATCTCTGGCTGGAAATGTCGGAGTCGGGCGTGATTAAGCCCGGCGATCCCTCGAAGTCGAAGGCGGCGCTCATTTATGGACAGATGACGGAGCCTCCAGGCGCCCGTCTCCGCGTCGCGCTGACCGGGCTGACGGTGGCGGAATATTTCCGAGACGTTGAGGGCGCCGACACGCTGCTGTTCATCGATAACATCTTCCGCTTTACGCAGGCCGGTTCTGAAGTTTCGGCACTGCTGGGCCGCATGCCCAGCGCCGTCGGATATCAGCCCAACCTGGCGACAGAAATGGGAGAGTTGCAGGAACGCATTACTTCGACCAAGAAGGGCTCCGTCACTTCGGTGCAGGCGATTTACGTGCCCGCCGACGACTTGACCGATCCCGCTCCGGCGACGACGTTCGCTCATCTCGACGCCACCACCGTTCTTTCACGCGCATTGACGGAGATCGGGATTTATCCCGCAGTCGATCCGCTGGCTTCAACGTCACGCGTGCTCGATCCGCGTATCGTTGGTCAGGAGCACTACGACGTAGCGCAGATGGTGAAGAAGACTTTGCAGACTTACAAAGATCTGCAAGACATCATCGCCATTCTCGGCATCGACGAACTCAGCGAAGACCAGAAGCTGACCGTCGCCCGCGCCCGCAAGATCCAGCGCTTCCTGTCGCAGCCGTTCCACGTCGCCGAGCAGTTTACCGGCGCCGCCGGGCGCTACGTCAAGGTCGCCGACACGGTGAAAGGCTTCAAGGCAATTGTCGAAGGCAAGTACGACGATATCCCCGAGCAGGCGTTCTACATGAAAGGCCCGATCGAGGAAGTGATCGAAGCGGCGGAAAAGATGAAGAAGGCGGCGTAATGTCGGAAGCGAACATCGACATCGTGAAGTCGCTGTACGAAGCTTTCGGGCGGCGTGATCGGCTAGCGATCATCGCGCTGGTCGATCCCATGATCGAGATTCGGCAATGCGATCTCCTGCCCTGGGGCGGGACATTCAAGGGCCTCGGCGGGTTGCAGAACTTCTTCACGAAGTTGTTGAACAACGTAGATTCAGAACTCGACCGCAACCAATACATCGACGCTGGCGACGATGTGGTCATGATCGGGCGCACCTACGGCAAGACGAAAGCGAAGGGCACGCCCTTCGATGTAACTGCGATCCACATCTGGACTTTGCGTGATGGAAAAATCGTCGGGTTTCGTCCCTACATCGATACGCCCGCGATGCTCGAAGTTTTGGCCGCATAAATGGCAGATACATTCCAACTCGAGATCGTGACGCCGGAGAAGAAGGTCGTAGAGACCCGCGCCGAAGAAGTGCAGATTCCCGGCAAGAACGGGTATCTCGGGATTCTGCCGGGACACGCGCCGCTGATCACCGAACTCGCGGTCGGTGAAATCAAGTATCGCGAAGGCGGAAGCGAACAAAAACTAGCGGTGGCCTGGGGATTTGCCGAAGTCCTGCCGGAGAAGGTCACAATTCTCGCCGAAAGCGCCGAGCGTCCGAACGAAATTGATGTCGACCGTGCGCGCAAAGCCAGGCAGCGCGCCGAAGAACGCCTGACCAGCGGGAATACCGAAGTGGATGTCGACCGCGCTCTGGACGCGCTGCAACGCGCCGAGACGCGAATCGACGTTGCTTCCGGAAAATAGCTCTTCACCACCCTTTTTCGCGCGTACTCTCATCTCCGCCTTCCCTTATACAATTGCCCTTCGCTTGATTCGAGGAGACGGTCCATGAAGTTTCGAGCTGCATTGATTCTTTGTGCGATTCTTGCTTCTGCCCTGCTTGCAGCCCAACAGGCCAAGCCCGCAGCTCAACCGCCGCAGCCGCCTGCGGCGCTCATCACGCCGGAAGTTCATTCCGACGACAGCGTGACATTCCGCTTCCGCGCGCCGAATGCGAGGGAGGTGAAGGTTGCGCGCGAAGGCACCACGGAACCGTTGCCGATGCAGAAAGATGACTACGGCGTGTGGATCGCTACCACAGCCCCGCTGCCTCCCGACTATTACGGCTATTCGTTCGTCGTGGATGGTGTCCGTGCGATTGATCCTTACAATCCTCTTCTGAAGCCGAATCTCCTCTCCACGGAAAACGCTGTCCACGTTCCCGGGCCGCCGTCGCTGCCCTGGGAGTTGAATGATGTACCGCATGGGGAGATCCATCATCACTTCTATAGATCCACGGTTGCGCAGGACAACCGCGATTTCTACGTCTATACTCCGCCGGGTTACGATCCCTCGGCGAAAACGACATATCCCGTGCTCTACCTTCTGCACGGCTATAGCGACGATGCCAGCGGGTGGACCGCTGTCGGCCACATGAACGTGATTCTCGATAACCTCATCGCACAAGGCAAAGCGAAGCCGATGGTCGTGGTCATGCCGCTCGGCTACGGCACGATGGAAATCATCCGCGCCGGATGGGGAGGCCTGGGAAACCGTCCGGAGATTAGAGAGCAGAATCTATCGAGATTCCGCGAAGCGCTCTTGACCGAAGTCATGCCGAGAGTCGAGAGCGAATATCGAATCGAAAATGACCGCAACTCGCGTGCGATTGCGGGCCTCTCGATGGGGGGCGCGGAATCGTTGTTAACCGGGCTCAACAACCCTGACAAGTTTGCCTGGATCGGCGCCTTCAGCGCTGGCGGCATTCCCGACGGCTTCGACAAGAGCTTTCCCAATCTGGATGCGAAGGCAAACCCACAAATTAAGCTGCTATGGGTCGCTTGCGGTACGGAAGACCGCCTGATCAAAGCGAATCGCGACTTCCGCGAATGGCTGAAGTCGAAGGGAATCAACCACACCGACATCGAGACGCCGGGGATGCACACCTGGATGGTCTGGCGGAGAAACCTGGCCGAGTTCGCGCCGCTGCTGTTCCGTTAGAACGCACAGAAAGGAAAGCGAGGAACGAAATGCCGCCGAGAATTGTTCCCATGATTCACGTGCCGGATGTCGCTGCAACAGCCGACTGGTACGTCTCGATCGGATTCAAGGTGATGGACATTGGCGAACTGGATGGTGAAGCCTCCTGGGCCTTGCTCTCCTTCGGCAATAGCGAAATCATGCTCAGCGAAGGCGGGAAGCCCAGCAGTGAGCACCGGCGCGAGTTTGATTTATACATTCACGTAGAGAACGTGGACAGTCTGTGCCAGTTCATGAAGGGCAAAGCGGAGTTCGTGGAAGACATTCACGACGCCTTTTACGGAATGCGCGAGTTCATCGTCCGCGATTGCAACCGGTTCTGGATTACGTTTGGGCAACCGGCGGAGAAAAATCAGTAAGGTTGCAGATTTCTAGCGGACGTTGACTGAGGCGCGCGTTTCGGCCGGCACATAATTCACGGCGGCCGTGCGCTCGAGTTTGTCCCAGGCGAACCTGCGTCCTTCGAGTGCGCGCTTGAGGGTCTTGAAAAGCACAACCGAAAATAGCTGGCGATAGGCGAAGCGTTGCAGCCAGACCTGGCTGAGCAGCCAGGTGTCTTCCTTTTCATCGGGACGCCGCCGTTCCAGCGCGAACGCGATCGCTGACGTAATGAAATCAATCACCAGAAAGGCGAAGAAGAAGGCCACCAGCTTGTGGAAGCTGGAGGGATCGGTCGAATCCGGATGGAAGTGCTTCTGAACGAAGTACCAGATCGTGCCCACCGCGAACATGATGTCGATCAGCGGCGAAACCAACGGAAGCATAATCTGGAAGATCACGATATTCGGCAGAGCCACCCATCCCAGCGCTCCCTTGCGAGCGAAAACCTTGCGGTGCTTGTACACGGCCTGCAAAATTCCGAACGACCAGCGGAAGCGCTGGCGCATCAGGCCATTCGCATTGGTCGGGGCTTCGGTGTACGCGAGGGCCATGTCTTCGTATTCGACGCGATATCCCCGGCGCAGCAGCGCCATGGTCAGGTCGGCATCTTCGGCCACGGTGTCCAGGTGATAGCCGCCCGCCTCGCGCACGGCGGAAACACGCCAGGCGCCGATCGCGCCCGGCACCACGCTCACCGCGCCCAGCACATCGAGAGCGCGGCGCTCGAAGTTCTGGCTGGTGATGTATTCGAGCGCCTGCCAGCGGGTCCAGAGATTCACGCGATTGCCGACCTTCGCATTTCCTGCAATGGCCCCCACCTTGGGGTTGATGAAGTGCGGCACAAGGCGCGAAATTGCGTCGGCGGCGATGATCGTGTCCGCGTCGATACCGACGAACAGCTCGGCATCGCCGATGTGCTCGATTCCATAATTCAGCGCTTCGGCTTTTCCGGAATTTTTCTTGCCCAGAATCAAGACTTTGCCGGCCGCCGCTTCTGCCGCGAAAGCCTCGCGGGCCACTTCGAGCGTGCGGTCTCTCGATCCGTCATCAATCACGATCACGCGAAGGTTGGGATAATTGGAATTCAGCGCCGCGCGGACCGTGCGCTCGATGACCTTTTCCTCGTTGAAAGCGGGAATGAGAACCGCCACGTTTGGCTTGTAGGACGCGATCTCGGCGGCCTTGCCGAAAATCTTCTCGTGCAGACGATCATAGATCGCGGCAGCACCAATGAAGATGAGCCGGGCCGTCATGAGCAAGTCGCCAATCAGGAAAATCCACGTGATGCCGACGACACCGGCATCGAAAAACCAGAAACCAAGCCGGTCCAGCCGCGCCACCCAGCGTTCGCCGGGAGGAAGCGGAGCCATGACCTGCGCTTTCTGCATGCCGATCAGTTCATAGACCGGGGCCACTTCATATCCGCGGGCGCGTATGCCGTCGATGATGGCCGGCAAGGCGCGGACAGTCTGTGAGCGATCGCCGCCCCCATCATGCAGCAGGACAATATTGCCGCAGCGCAAATCTTCCACCCGACAAGGCGGCAGATGCGCCAGCACGTAGGACGAGATCTCCTCCGCGCTGCGCCTGGCATGGGTCATTCCCGGTTCGTTGATGTTCCAATCGTTCGGATCGATACGATTGCCGACGGTGATATAGCCCATCTCCTGCGGGATTTCGAGGGGGCGCACCTGGTCGGCGGTATCGGGCTCTTCGTCAATGGCATACGGCGGACGCATGAGGATGGTGCGAACGCCCAGCATGCTGGCGAAAAGCCGCTCCGTGAGGTTCAGCTCAAATTTCATGTAACCGGCGGAAGCGTTGGTGACGTCGGGATGCGTGAAGGTGTGATTGCCGATCGTGTTGCCTTCGGCGTAAATACGTTTGGCGATGCCGGAGAACTTATCGGCCTGGATGCCGATCAGAAAAAAGGTCGCAGTGGCATTCTTCGCTCTCAGCACGTCCAGAATCTTCGGCGTCCACTCCGGATCGGGTCCATCGTCGAACGTCAACGCGACCTTATTGGGGCTATACCCGTAACGCGCGACGCGATACGGCTCCGGCAGGTTCTGGAAGACCTCGTCGGTGATCATTTTGCTGCCGGCATCGATGGTCAGGTCGCGGGTACCGTGGGCGGGCTTGTCCTCAATGCGAAGGATTTCTCCCTGGCCCTCCATGTCCACATCGGCGCCGGGGGGAACGTCACGCAGCTTGTCAGTGGCCGCAGGATCGCCTGGCTGGTCCCACACGCGCCACAGAGAACGGTCCTCGCCTCCGAGTTTCCAGAGCGCGAAGGTCTGAATTCCGAGGCTCTGCGCGGCCCGCATCTGATTCAGCGCGGTCACCGCGTCAAGGAACCAGACGTCATGCTGCACATTGTGCTCGTCCAGATAACTGAAGTGAGGATTCATGGCGTCATCGTCGAAATTGACGTCCTGCTCGGAATCCCGTGCCGCCAGCCACGCTTCCTGCGCGCTCGCGGGGCTGTCGTGCTCGCCGGGAGGCAGTTTCCCGTTCTTCGGCTTCTGCGCCCAGTCATATCCATAGTTCGCAATCGCGCAGATAATTTTTTCCTTCGGAATGACGGTCTGGGCGAACTTCAAGTTCTGCTCAAACCAGTCCTGCGACGAAACCGGCCCGGACTCCGCCCCAGGATAGTGCTCGTCATAGTTCATGAGCACCACGCCATCGGCCGCGGCAGAAATCGAAGGGTAGTCATACTCATTGCTGTGAGGAGGGACAGCAACGTAGAGCTTCATTCCGCGCGCATGCAGATCGGAAGAAACTTCCTGTAACAGAGCGAGGTAACCCTTCTGCGCGGTGGGCGGGAACGATTCGAAGTCGATGGTTAATCCGTGATAGCGCCCGGATGAGAGGAACTCAGCCACCTGCGATCGGAAGGTCGCGCGGGCGTCCGGATTATTCAGAAAATCTGCGATCCCCCCGACCCAGTTCGCGCCGTCGGAATTGTTCACCATGGGGAATACTTCCATGGCCGGGTTTTCGTTCTTGAGGAAGGCCATGACCCGGTCGTCAACCGGCAAAACGCTTTTTCCCTGGACCACGTCGAAATACTTGTTGGTCTGGTCGTCTACGCCCTGGATATGTCCATCCGCCGTAATGACGTGCAGCCAGTCGGGATAAAGAATGTCAATCTGGTGGGCGTAGGAACGGAGAGATGAAAAACTGGCCGCATCCCACGGCACATAGAAGGCCGCCCGGATGCCCTCGGACTGGTTCAGCGTGACCTGCGAAGCAGCCAGCCTGGTCTTGCGGTGAGAGCGGGCAGCGGCGCGCTTCTGGCGCTCCCGCAACCTTGCTTTCTCGCTCTCTTTGATGGCGCGGATCGCGCGCTTCTGAGGCGAAAAAAACAGCCCGGGCAATGGCTCATCGCGAAGTGCGCTGTAGACAAAGATGACGATCAGCGCGGAAAGCAGCACTGCGGCCACGTCCAACGTGCGGCGCAGGCGCTTCCAGCGGGCCCGTCGCGGATCATAGAATACAGGTTCAGCCATGGAGAAGGGTGCTTCAATCGTAGGGCCGCAGGCGGCAGACGGTCAAACTTCGCCAGGACGGGGTGGGCAGCCACTCGCCTCTTACGATGCACTTTTCCGGGCCACGGATTGCCGCTATCATTCGCAGCGTGCAATGGCCGCGAAGCGAATCGAAGTCCCTGCATTTCTACCTGTGGGGAAGCCTGGCGGGGCTCGGGTTGCGGCTCTTCCTGGTCTGGGGCTTTCCCGCGGTCGTTGATGACTCCCGCCTTTACGCTGACATCGCCAGGAACTGGCTCCAGCACGGCATTTATGGCATCACGAATTCGGGAGCGATTATGCCGACGCTCTCGCGCCTGCCCGGTTATCCCGCATTTCTGGCAGTGATCTTCGCCGTTTGCGGCGTCGACAATTATCGCGCCGTACTGCTGGTGCAGGTCTTATTCGATCTGGCGACATGCTTTCTGGTTGCCGACATGGCGCGGCGCCTTTTCTCCGGACGTGCGGCTAAGGCGGCATTTCTGCTGGCGGCCCTTTGTCCATTCCTTGCCAACTATGCAGCCGCGGCTCTGACTGAAACTCTGGAAATCTTCTTTACCGCACTGGCGATGGACTTGGTATTGCGGGGATTGAACATTGGCAGAAAAGGGGCGCGCCCGCGACTGGCCTGGATCGGCTGTGGATTGGCCACGGGGGCCGCGATCCTGTTGCGTCCGGATGGGGGAATATTACTGGCCGCGATTGGCCTGTATCTTCTCTGGCGGCTCTTTCGCGTGCTGCGTTCCAGTGAAAACTCCGCATCTGCATCGACCCCCGTCTCCATCTTTATGGCGGGAGTTCTTGTAGCCGCCTGCGCAATGGTATGTCTTGTTCCCTGGACCCTGCGCAACTGGCGCACGCTGCACAAATTCGAGCCCCTCGCGCCCCGCTACGCAAACGACTCTGACGAACCGCTCATGCCCGGCTTCAATCGCTGGACGAAAACCTGGATGGCAGATTACGTCTCCGTGCAGGAAATCTACTGGAACGTCCCCGGCGAGGACATCGACGTCGCACGCCTGCCGCGTCGCGCTTTTGATTCGCCACAGCAAAGAGAACTCACGGCCCAACTTTTCGCCGATTACAATCGCGATCACGAAATAACCCCGCAGCTCGACGCCAGATTCGGTGCATTGGCGGAAGAAAGAATTCATTCTGTCCCACTGCGTTACTACGTCTGGCTGCCGATGGTGCGTATTGCCGACATGTGGCTGCGGCCGCGGACAGAACTATTCCCCTCCGATCCGCGATGGTGGGAATTCAACGACGATCTGCGCTGGCTCACCGTCAGCCTGGCATTCGGACTGATCAATATCCTCTACATGGGGCTTGCAGCGGGCGGTTTGGCGCGCTCCCGTGATTTTTTTGGCATCGGCCTATTCGTTTTATTTCTGCTCGTGCGTTCCGCCTTCCTCGGTACGCTGGAGAATCCCGAGCCGCGTTACACGCTGGAATGCTATCCGGCGGTCATAATTTTTGCTGCGGCATGCTTCTACCGGCGTGGATAAATATCCAGGTTTTTGGATTGCGTCGGTGAAAGCATGTAGTTGAACCGTTTCACCATGCGGAAATCCCGCAAATTCTGCTTGAACATCTTGGCACCGAAGTTGCACAATAGCGCCCCATCAACGTTCCCCGGGGTCTCGGCGGTCTCTACCTGGGAAAAGTGAAAATCGGATTTGACGCCCTTACAGGCGAAGGGGGCTTACTATGCGTTCTCGCTCGCTGCGTGCAGCAGTCCTGTTCGGCAGTCTTCTGGCGCTGGCCGGTCTGGCGTTTGCGCAGTCCGCCACAACCTCTGTGCGCGGCACGATTTCTGACGCGAAAGGTGCGGTAGTGTCGGCCGCAACCGTGACGCTCAACAATAAGGACACTGGATTCACGCGCAGCGTGAAGACGGACGATCAAGGCACGTATCAGTTCCTCGAAGTGCCTCCCGCGACTTATGTGATGACTGTCACCGCGGCAGGATTTGCCACGACCAAGCGCGAGAACCTGGTATTGCAGGTCAGCAATCCCGCGACGATGAATTTGCAGCTTCAGGTACAGGCCAGCTCCGTGATCATCGACGTCACGGGCGAAGCGCCGATGGTCAATACAACGGATGCGACGCTGGGCAACAATTTCGACGCGCGGCAGTTAACTGACCTGCCTTCGGAAGGCCGCGATCCAGTCGCGATTCTCAGCTTGCAGCCGGGCGTGGTTTATATCGGGACCCAGGTCAACCAAAACGATGACAGCCGCAGCGGATCAGTCAATGGCGCCCGCAGCGATCAAACGAACGTTACGCTGGACGGGCTCGACGACAACGATCAGATGAACGGCTTCGCATTTCAGGGCGCAATGCGCGCCACGCTTGATTCCTTGCAGGAATTCCGCGTCACCACCAGCAACTACGACGCGGTTTCAGGCCGGTCGTCGGGGGCGCAGGTGAATCTGGTCACCAAAAGCGGCACGAACAATATTCATGGCTCTCTCTACGAATACCATCGGCCGAGTTTTACCGTGGCCAACGATTTTTTTAACAAGGAAGCGGAACTCAAAGCGGGACTTCCCAATGTTCCGCAGCACATTTTGCGAAATACGTTTGGCGGAACGATCGGCGGCCCGATCATCAAGGACCGGCTTTTCTTCTTTGCCGCCTATGAAGGACAGCGTACGGCCGACCAGATTGAGCAGACCCGCACCGTCCCCACCGCGAGTCTGGCCGCCGGACAGCTGAAGTATCTGTGCAATCTGGATACGACCGTCGATCCTAATTGCATACAGGGCGATCCGAATTCGAACGGCGTAACGATCGATCCGTATAACGCTCAATTCAATGTGGCCACGCTTACAACGAGTCAGATTACCGGCTTGGATCAGGGTTGTATGGGCAATGGGACTTGCCCTCCAACACCAGGGAATCCTCTGGGGCCTGGGCCGAATGGAAATATCGCGAATCTGGGAGGCGCAAATCCTGCGGCTCTATTCGCGCTCTATCCCTTGCCGAATTCCACCAGCGGCGGCGGCGACGGATTAAACTCGGCATCATTCACCTTCGCCGGAAATGATCCGACGAAGCATGACACTTACATTCTCAAACTCGACTATAAGATCACGGCCAACGGCAATCATGCGTTGTTTGTGCGAGGCAACCTCCAGAACGATCATGAGGGGAGGCCGCCGCAGTTTCCTGGGCTTCCTTCAAATGATTTCCTGACCAACAACAGCAAAGGCATCGCGGCCGGTTATACGGCGCTGATTCGCAATAACCTGATCAATAACTTCCGCTATGCCTTTATTCGGCAAGGCGTGGGTGATTCCGGCCTGAACAGTCAGCCCTTCAATCGTCTGCGAGGGCTGGATGACGCCGTCGGCTTGACCTCTTCAGTGCTGAATAACGTTCCGGTGCATAATTTCATTGACGATGTTTCATGGACGAAAGGCAAGCACACCATCCAGTTTGGCACCAACTGGCGCTTGATCGATAACAACCGCCAATCGAATGCGCAGAACCTCTCGGAAGGATATGCAAATCTCTACTGGATGAGCCCGTCATTTATTTCAGGCACCGGCGCAAGCCTTGATCCCGGTCTCATGGATTCGTTCAACGGCGGTCCTCTTCCTGACGTTGATCCTTCCTTCGGCACCTCCTATGACTTCGCCGCCGTGCAACTCATGGGAATCATGAGCCAGACTTACACCGTGACCAATCAGGACAAGAATGCCAACCTGATCCCGAGTGGAGCGCTGGTCAGCCGGCATTTCCGGAACTACGAAGGTGAAATGTATCTGCAGGACAAATGGAATGTGACGCCGAACCTGACCGTCACGGCCGGCCTGCGCTACTCGCTGCTCCAGCCTCCGTACGAGCGGAACGGCAACCAGATTTCGCCCACGGTCAACATGCACCAGTGGTTCACCAATCGCTGGCAGGGCATGCTTACGGGGAACGTGAACCAACCTGACCTGACTTTTGACCTCTCCGGACAGGCCAACGGAAAGAAGCCGTATTGGGCATGGAACTATAAAAATCTCGCCCCGCGCTTCGCCATTGCGTATTCGCCGCATGCCTCGAGCGGACTGATGCATACACTGTTCGGAGATGCCGGCAAGAGCTCCATTCGGGCCGGCTATGGCCTTTATTTCGATCACTTCGGCGAAGGCGTGGTGAACACATTCGACCGGCAAGGTTCGTGGGGCCTTACAACGACGATCAGCAACCCGGCCGGCGTTAACAGCGTGGATACGTCGCCGCGCTTCACCGGATTGCTTGGCCAGGGAAATCTTCCTCCCAGCCCCGGAGTTCCCAGTCCGCACGGTTTCCCGTACACCCCCTCGATCGATCCGAACACCTACGGATTGGCCATCGCCTGGGGCATTGACGACACTCTGAAGACGCCTTATTCGCACGTTGTGGATTTCTCCCTTACGCGCGAACTTGGCCACAACTTCGTGCTCGAAGCGACCTATACCGGGCGCTTCGCACGGCATCTGTTACAGGAAATCGATCTGTCGGAACCGCTGGACCTGGTTGATCCTGGCAGCAAGACAGACTACTTCGCAGCGGCGCAACAGCTGGATAAGGCTGCGTATGCCGGGGTGGCGGAGGACGATCCCAGTATCACCAGCATTCCCTACTGGCAAAATTTATTCCCGCAAGCCGCCGGGTTGGATGACCCGGGCGCCGGCATTTACAGACAGTCGGGATGCGCTCCGAATTCGGGCAGCATCGCGAATCCGACGGCCACCCAGAACATCTATGATTCGTTCTACTGCAACGCCGGCAACGAAACTCTGACGCTTGAAGATCTTGACGCGTTTTGCTTTCCGGCTTGCACGGGAACAGGATCGAACGCCCTTGGCGGATACGTGCAACCGAACGGCACGCCGTTCTCCTACTACCAGCCGCAATTCTCGTCGCTCTATGGCTGGCAGACGCGTGGCAACAGCAACTACAACGGGCTCCAGCTTTCTTTGCGCCACAACATGGCCGCCGGATTGCAATTTGATTTCAATTACACCTATTCAAAATCGATTGATGTCGGTTCGAATGCCGAGCGCGTAAACGGATTCGAATCCGGAGGCCTTGCCTTCAACAGCCAGGTGATCAACGCCTTCTCGCCGGATTTGTGGCGTGCACCGTCGGACTTCGACACCACCCATCAGTTGAACGCGAATTGGATCTGGGACATGCCGTTCGGCCATGGACGCCACTGGGGCGGCGGAACGAACGGCATCGTGAATGGAATATTCGGTGGCTGGACGCTGAGCGGCCTGGCGCGCTGGACCAGCGGATTCCCGTTCTCGGTGCTCGCCGGCAACGGCTGGGCCACCGACTTCGAACTGGAAGGTACTTCATTCGTGGTGGGAAAGAAGCCCAAGACGGGCGTCTTCACCGATCAGGACGGAGATCCGAACGTGTTCCAGAACCCGACCACTCTTACCTGTGCCTGCTTCGCGGGTTCTGGATCCGACGTCAACTTCCGGGCTACATACGCTGGCGAGGCTGGCCAACGCAATAACTTCCGCGGGCCGGGTTACTTCGGGATTGATGGGGGCCTGGCGAAGTCCTGGACTTTCAAAGAGGACAAGATGGTCAGGTTCGCATGGGAAGTTTTCAACGTGACCAACTCCGTGCGCTTCGATGCCGCCGGCTCTCTGATTAATCAGGACCTGGTCGACATCACGAGCTTCGGAAAATACAACGCCGAACTCACCACCCCGCGCGTGATGCAGTTCTCGCTGCGGCTTGCTTTCTAGGTAGTGTTCTGACAGCAGGAAGTGTTCTAAAAAGAGGGGTCTCAACCGGGGACGGCGCAAGCCGTCCCTTTTTTTAGCGTGGCGAGACCGCTCGCAGGTCGCACGAGCCCCCGATGGTTTTTTGCAGAATTCTTACGATAGAGGCGAGTCACTCATCCGGAAGCGCGTGCGCACGTGTTCAGAAATGAGTTCAATGGCGGAGCGGTTCGTGATGGGATCTTCCAGCGCCAGATATTTCATGGCTTCTACCAGCAATCGCTGCCCATCAACATAGCGAGGATCGGAGGTGCGTTCTCGTCGTCTTTTGCCTAACCTGGGAGGAACTGTGATCGTAAAAACCTTGGCCATGAAGAATCCCGACAAATGGTCCTGAAATGAATTGCGGTCAGTATATCGTTGGCGAACAGAATCTCAGAAGCGTTTTCTTTTATTCCTTTATTTTCAAAGAGTTAGCCGCGGGGATTGACCACCTGCGTTTTTGAAGTGGTTTTTAGCTTGAACACGTCGTCCGGAATCTTTTTCCCGTTAATCTGGATGTTGGAGTATTTCGCCAGCCGATAGTCGCCCTGCGGCTGAAAAAATTGCTGCTGCACCGAGACGCCACGGTCCATATCAATCCAGAGAAAAATCCTGTTGTAAGTGTTCCGGACTTTCTCCGATTTCGGAATGAGCTGGAGCTTCGCCGCCGGGACGCCGCCGACATTTTCCGGACCGACATAGCTCACATCGAAGGTCTTCTGCAAATCGTCGCCGCTGCCGCCAAAGCCAAGCACCAGATAACTTTGATAATCCGTCTGGTTTTTCCCCAGGTCTACTTCCGTGACCTGATCGATTTTCGGCTGATAGAGCCGGATCTTGTCCCCGCGGTAAAGTACAAATTTCGCTTCAGGTTTCAGGTCGGTGCTGCTGCTGCCGGCTTTCTTCACTTCCGCCATCATCTCGATGTCTTTGCCATTGCGGCGATAGTAGATCGTGCCGGTTTCGACGTCGTCGACCTCGTCGATCACTTTCTGATAGATGTCCCATTCGAATTCCGCCTGCGTGGTACGAAAGTTGGCAGCGACTGCGTCCATCTTCTTCAGAACCGCGTCGAGTCCGGGCGCGTCGGGCGGCTTGGGCAGGGGGCGGGCAGGCGGGTGCACAAAAGCCAGCAGAAATCCAATCGGCAGGATCAACCATGAACGCATCATTTCAATTTTTCCTGATGGCCGCTGCTACTCCCGCTTCGCGAGCACTTTGTAGCTTTGTACCTGTCCCTTGGAATCGGCGACTGCTTCGAAATTCACGATCGATACTGCCCCCGAAATGGGCTCGATGATATGCAGCAATTGATCGTGTAGCGTCTGGCCGTCGCTGGTGGAAACTGCGCTGGCTGCGACCTGGAAATACAGATGGCCCTCCGCGTCGGTGGTGACCAATACTTCAGTCGGATGCGGAATCCGCGGGACGGGTTTGTCGTTGAAGTTGATCACGCGCGGTGAAAACAGCACGAAAATCAGGATCAGCGTGACCATGATGTCGTAATGGAGGGTCCCGCGCTCATGCTGCCACAGAATGTAGGAGCGAATTGTTCGCCAGAAGGCGTTCATGGGCAGGGGCGCGCCGGGCACAACGGTCGTGAGTTCTGCTCTATGCAAGTCTATTGACGACTCCTTCTCTTGGCAATCTTCGCCCGGTGAACGGCATGCGGCGAGCCATGAGCGGCGAGCAATGAGCTGCGAGCAGCGATTCAAAGCCGGCTTGCCATCGCGCGCAGCTCAAAACTTCTTCTTCGTTATTCTCTCCGCGCCCATGTATGGCTGTAGCGCCTGGGGAATCATCACGCTGCCATCGGCCTGCTGGTAATTTTCCAGGATCGCCAGCCACGTCCGGCCAACCGCCAGCGCGCTGCCATTCAACGTGTGGACGAACTCTGTCTTATTCTTGCCCTCAGGCCGAAACCGGATGTTGGCCCGCCGCGCCTGGTACGCTTCAAAATTCGAGCACGACGAAATCTCACGAAACAACTGCTGCCCCGGCAGCCAGACCTCAATATCATAGGTCTTCGCCGATGCAGCTCCCATATCGCCTGTGCACAAAGTCATAACCCGGTAGTGAAGCCCGAGTTTCTGGAGCACTTCTTCCGCATTGCGAGTAAGCTTCTCGTGCTCTTCGGACGAATGCTCCGGGTGCGCGAACTTCACGAGCTCCACTTTCTGAAACTGGTGCTGCCGGATAATGCCGCGAACGTCTTTGCCATAGGACCCGGCTTCGCTGCGAAAGCAGGGAGTGTACGCCGTGAGCGAAATCGGCAGGCGAGACTGATCCAGAACCTCATCGCGATAGAGATTTGTGACCGGAACTTCGGCAGTGGGAATCAGCCAGAGGTCTTTTTCGCCGTGGGGTACGCGGAATAAGTCGGCGGCAAACTTGGGCAATTGCCCTGTGCCGTACATCGAATCCGAATTCACCAGGTACGGCGGAAGGACTTCGGTGTAACCGTGCTCGCGCGTGTGCAGATCGAGCATGAAGTTCGACAGGGCGCGCTCGAGCTTTGCGCCCAGGTCCCAGTAGACAGCGAAGCGCGCTCCGGTAAGCTTTACGGCGCGTTCGAGATCGAGTATGCCGAGTTCGTGACCAAGGTCCCAGTGCGGCTTGGGCGCGAAATCGAATTGTGGCGGAGTTCCCCAGCGCCGGATTTCGACGTTGTCGTCCGCACTGCGGCCGACTGGCACGCTGTCATTCGGCAAATTCGGAATGCCGGCCAGGATCTCGCGCAGCCGCACGTCCAGATCCGTGGCCGTTTTCTCCAGCTCGGAGATCTTCTCGCGCAACTCTTTGGTCTGGGCCATCGCGGCACTCGCGTCCTGGCCGCTCTTTTTCAGCCTGGCAATCTCTTCGGACGCCTTATTGCGCTGGGCCTTGCTGGTCTCGGCTTCGGTGATAGCGTGGCGGCGCTGCGTGTCCACCTCTTGAAAGTCCTTCAAAACCGCAGCCGGATCCATGCCGCGCTGGCGCAGCTTTTCTTCCACCAACGCCAGGTTCTTGCGGACGAAATCCAAGTCGAGCATGGGAACTCAATACTGTATCGGAAAAACAGAGGGGAATGCACGCTAACGCCGCCTTGGGGAGAATCTTGAGTCCCCAACCAATTGGTGGGATGATTGAAACAGCGAGGAGTGCAGGCATGTCAGAGAAGCGTCATCCGGGAATTACAATGCACAAACTTTCATTCGGCGGAGGCTTTGTCGGACTTCTGTTCGCCGCCGGCAGTGCTCTGATTTTTGTCCTCGGCTTTCCCACTCTGTGGTATTTCGTCGCGCTTGCTTCTTTGCTGGGAATTGGAATCGCAATGCTTCTGAGGCTCACAAGCCAGCGCAGCTCGGAGCATAACAAGCCCCTTTCGATTCTCAACGCGAATGAGAACGAAAAAAACTCCATGTGCCGGGAGCAAACGAATCAGCATCTGTTGCATGCCCTGCCCGTGTGATTCACGGCGCGGGAGGCGCTCGACCACTCTTTTTTCTCTTCGGTTTATTCCTGACGCCTGTGTAAACTACGTTCGCGATGAGATCGTCTGCCAGAAGGATGAGCGCGCGGTTGGTTTTCGCGCTCCTGTTCTTAGCGTTCTACATCGCTCTGCCTGCGAGCAGTTTTGCCTCGGCCTATAACGGCCATCCCAAACTCGTTGTGGTGATCGTGATCGACCAGTTCCGCGGCGACTATCTCGATCGCTATCGCGACCAGTTCGGCGACGCCGGGTTCAAACTCTTCCTCGACCACGGCGCATATTTTCCCAACTGCAATTACAACTACGCCAACACACGCACCGCTCCCGGCCACGCAACCCTCTTCACCGGCGCATACAGCAACGGCCACGGCATCGCCGACAACGAGTGGTGGGACCCGAAGAAGAAAAAGATGGTGACCGCGGTCGAGGACGCAGACACTAAACTGATTGGCATTGCAGCGCAGCAGCCCGGCGCGTCTCCCCGTAATCTGCTGTCCGACACGTTGGGAGACGAGCTCAAGCTGGCCACCCAGGGCAAATCGCGCGTCTTCGGAATCTCTCTCAAAGACCGCGCCGCCGTATTGCCCGCAGGGTTTTCAGGCGATGCTGCTTATTGGATCGATCCGAAAAGCGGCGATTGGATTACCTCCACCTACTATCGCAACGACCTTCCGCCGTGGGTGCAGAATTTCAATTCCAGCCGTCCGGCAAAATATTGGGACCGCGAGTGGAAAGACTCGGAGGGAGCGGTTCTGCGTTCCACGGCGCATCGCAAGAAGAAAGATGGTTCAGACGCCGGGTTCTATGAAGTGATCGGTTCCACTCCCTTTGCCAACGAATACGAATTCGAGTTTGCCAAAGAACTCATGGTCTATGAAAACGTCGGCCTCGGGCCGGCGACCGATCTGCTCTCCATCAGTCTCTCGGCGAACGACATTCTCGGCCATCAGGTTGGCCCGGACACCCCTGAAATGCGGCAGATGGCGCTCGATCTCGACCGTGAGCTTGCCACTTTTTTCAACTTCCTCGGCCATCAAATCGGGCTTGCTAACGTGTGGATCGCGTTGTCCGCCGATCACGGGGTCGCCCCATTACCCGATGCCGCCAAGGAGTTGCGAATCCCTGCGGCGAATCTTTCAGGCGAGAAAATTGAGGAAGATATCAATCGAGCGTTGAGCGCCAAGCTTTCGGCAGGCCATCCCGAGACCTACGTCAGGTTCGACTATCCGGTGGCATGGCTCGATGAAAATGCGTTCGTGGCGGCGCACGTGCGCGAGCGCGACGCCGAAAGCGAGGTCGGACAGGCGCTGGTGCAATCGGGCCTGCGCGGTTTCTACACCAAATCGCAGCTTGAAAATGGAGAAGTTCCCGACACCGCGCTTGGCCGGAAGTTTTTGAACAGTTATACGCCCGAAGGAAGCTGGTTCGTCATGGGAATTCCTGGGATTTACGCGGTGGGATCCGCAAAGGGCACCGATCACGCCTCGCCCTATACCTACGACACGCACGTGCCCCTCGCGTTTTATGGGCTGCCATTCCAGACCGGAACTTATCGCGACAAAACCGAACCGGTGGACCTGGCGGCGACGCTGGCGTCACTTCTCGGCATCAACGCGCCCACTCACGCCGTGGGCCGCGTGCTGACCGAGGCCCTTGCGCACAAAGCCGCAGGAGAAACTCATCCATGACGGCGAACTCCGCGGGCCCCGATCTCAGCGTGAACGTTGCCGGCGTTCAGCTGAAGAATCCTGTGATCGCCGCCAGCGGCACTTTCGGATACGGCGTCGAATTCGAGGACATTGTTCATCTCGGAAAGCTCGGCGGGTTCGTTGTGAAAGGCCTGTCGCGCGAGCCGATGATCGGCAATCCCCCGCCGCGCCTGTGGGAGACCGCCGCAGGCATGCTGAACGCGATTGGACTGCAAAACATCGGCGCTCGCGCGTTTCTCGAGGAGAAGCTTCCGCATCTTCGGCAGCTGAAAAATGTCGTCGTCATGGCCAACGTTTTCGGCTACACCCGCGAGGATTATGAGTACACGATCCAGGCCCTCAATGAAGGCGAGGGAATCGCCGCCTACGAACTGAACGTCTCCTGCCCCAACACGCAGCATGGAGGATTGCAGTTCGGCAGCGATCCGCGGTCACTGGATGAAGTAGTCCGCACTGCCAAGCGCTATGCCTCACGTCCCCTGATCGTCAAACTGTCTCCCAATGTCACCAGCATCGCGCAGATGGCCTACGTCGCGCAGGAGGCCGGCGCGGATGCACTTTCCCTGATCAATACGTTTACAGCTATGGCGATCGACCCGGAAACGCGCAAGCCGCGGATTGCGAATGTCACCGCCGGGCTTTCAGGACCGGCGATCAAGCCGATTGCTGTGCGCATGGTCTATGACGTGGCGCAGGCGGTGAGGATTCCCGTGATCGGTATGGGCGGAATTTCGACGCCGGAAGACGTGATCGAGTTCATGCTCGCCGGAGCGACCGCGGTGCAGATCGGCACGGCCAGTTACTGGGACCCATGCGCTACCGAAAAAATTGTCGACGGAGTCGAGGCGTGGTGCCGCAACCATCATGTCGGCCGGCTCGCGGACCTCATCGGCGGAATCCAACTGGAATAGCAGGGGTGTTTGTAGAGCGGTCACCCTGCCTGCTGCTTTGACGGAAACCTGGACACGAGTGTCCGCACCACACTACCGCCACGCACCTAATATCGCTCCTGTCGCCAGATAGGAAACCAGCTGATATCCGGTATTGATCATGTAGAGCCTCGCCTTCTGCTGGCTGAACAGCGCGTTGGTCAACTGCACTGTCGTGACGAATCCCAGCCATACGGCGAGCCCGATCTTCATTCCATAAAGAGGTGTCGTTACATGCGCGATCACGATGATCTTCGCCAGCACAATCGCCGACAGGATGCTGGCGATGAACGACATGCCATAGGACGGGCCCGCGCTCTTTTGCATCTCTGCAATCCTGGCTTTGTCATTGGGGTCGTAGCCCATCAGTCGCATCCACGGATTGGCGAATAACACCGGCGAATACCACAGGAAGCCCGCGATCATGGTCGCGAACGCAGACGCAAGGACAGCCCACAGGTTCACCCCGAGGAAGTGCATGCAACCTCCGTCCGGCTAAGTGAATTGAACTGATTTATTGGCCGCGAGTGTACCAGATCGAACCGGGAGATTTATAGTTGCGTCCCGCGCCCCAGACCGCATGGGTTTTGCCGTCGCCGTCGATCGCCAGGCCGAAGTAGTCGCCGAAAGGAAAGCGGAAGCCGTTTTGCAGAATGTAGCCGTAGCCGGGGACCGGATTCGACAACCGCGACTCCGCGCTCCAGCTTGCGCCGCCGTTTGTGGAACTGCGGTAGTGGGTGTTCCACAGCGGCCGGTCTGGGTGCCCGGCCTCGGGCGCACGGGCGTCCATCCAGGCGATCCGCACATCACCCGACGTTCCTGCGACCACTGCCGGAAACGCGTGCTCCACACCCGGCGCGGCCAATGACACGCCCGTGCGCGCCGACCAGGTAGCGCCGTTGGATGTTGAAGACGAGAAGTAAATCCGCTCCGGCCCGCCATTCGCCGACCCGGCGTTCCACAACGCATAAAGGGCGCCGTCGGCATCAGACGCCAGCGCAATCTGCGCGCCGAGAAAGCCGTTTTCGCATTGTTCGGCCTCGCACTCGGGAGGGGCACTCGACTGGTCGAGCAATAAAGTGCTCCATGTGCGCCCGCCATCCAGCGAGCGGCTCACATAAATGCCGACCGGCTGGCTGGGCATCGCATGGCTGGCATATCCCGTCCAGCCAAAATAAACGTTTCCCGCAGGATCAACGGCCGCGCCGCCGCCCAGCGATGAACCCGGTCCAAACCCGGCATTGATATCCACCAGACGGAAGGTCTGCCCGGCGTCGTGCGATGCCGCGACGAAGAAGGTTTCGTCATGATTGAATCCGACGTAGACATTGGGGCCGCGCACTGCCAGAACCGGCTTGTCGGTGTCTTCGTCGCTCCGCTCGGCATAGGAAAATGACCAGGTCTGCCCGAAATCCAGCGAACGCGCAATCACCACGTCCCGCTTGTCGTTTTGCAGCCATGAGGCGTAGACGGTCTGGTGGTCGGCGGGATCTACCAGGATCTGAGGGTCGAACTGGCCGCTGGGGAATGGCAGGATTGGCCTGGAAGGCCGCCAGGCGACGCCATTGTTGTCGCTGACCATCAGCGACATCACAGGAGGCTTGCAGGCAGCGCAATCGCCAACTATGCCGTACTGTGGGTAGAGAACATAAACATGCCCGTGCGTGTCCGCAGCGATCGCCGGCTCCCACTGATCGCCGGTGCGATACCCAAGGCGTCTCTGCGGAGCAAATCCCGAGGTGGCGAATGCCGCATCGCAGGTCGCCAGAACCAGGAGAGACCAGAGTGCAAAATTCTGCACAGTCCGGCGTCCGGCTTGAAAACGGCTGGTTGAAGAACCCACAGAACCCTACCTGAGAAAACCTTGCCCGACTTTATCCCGATTCTCCGAGGGCGTCAATTGCACGAAGAGTTATCCCGGGGCGAACCGCGGCCTCAGAGGGGGACTCGGCTCCGGCGAATCCACCACAAAGCTCAAGGGTGCTACGAGGAAGGCTTTTCGGTCCATAACCTGGGAGTGGTGCGATTTGGCTCGCGCGCCGAGCCGATACAGACTGAGATCCTTCGCTCCGCTTGAAATTCGGCTACGCTCAGGATGACTCCGCCGCTAAGAGGGCAAACTGCACCACCACCCATAACCTCCGATACTTCGTGTCCCTATGGATCAAGTGCCTCGGTTTGCCGGTGCGACTTCTCTCGCATTTTCCCATCCAATAAGCGAGAATCAAGAACAGAAGTCGGGGAGCGAATCGAATGGATAAGGCCACTTTTGCAGCGGGGTGTTTCTGGGGAGTCGAAGCCACCTTCCGGCAGTTGCCGGGCGTAGCTTCAACGCGCGTGGGATACACGGGCGGACATGCCGAGAAGCCGACCTACAAGGAAGTTTGCACGGACGGCACCGGGCACGCGGAGGCGGTGGAAGTCGATTTCGATCCCGCCAAGATCGGTTACAACGACCTGCTGAAGGTTTTCTGGGAGAACCACGACCCCACGCAGGTCAACCGCCAGGGCCCCGATTGGGGCACGCAGTATCGTTCCGCCATCTTCTTTCATTCGCCCGAGCAGCAGAAGCAGGCGCTGGCTTCCAAAGAGGCCCTGGAAAGAGCGCATCGCTACTCGAAGCCAATCGCGACCCAAATTGTCCCCGCAGTGACCTTTTATCCGGCGGAAGACTACCATCAGCAATATCTGGAGAAACGCGGCCTGGCCAGCTGCCACATCAAGTAGCGGGGGGCGCCGGCTGGCGTGGACTGAAGAAAAGCATCAGCGCGAATCCACCAATGTAGTACGGGATACCTTGCTGCGTTGGACCGCCCAGGATGCGCTCGATCAACCCGACCAGGGCCAGGACCTCGCATAAGCTGTAAGTGGCAAGGTATCCCACTTTCCACTGGTTGAGGCTGAGGGCGTCGTCGGGATCTGTCGCGAGGCTTTCGGCGGCCCGAAATACCATAGTGCGCCGCACTACAAAGATCACGCCAACGATGGCCACTCCCAGCGTCGTGAATAGATAGCTTACCGCGGGATCCAGCATGCGCGATGCGGGGCGAACAATCGCTCCGGCGGCCGCGTACAGCACAATACTTCCCAGCATCGCCCACTGCACCGCCCGGAGCATCTTCAGGGCTTTCGACATGAAGCGAGACTCGCGCGTGTGGATTTCAGGGGAGGAATTACGAGGGTATTCTACGGCGGGACCCGCCTGTGGAAGATAGATATATTTCAACGAGAATTGTGAGCGATGCCGGGCCGCATGCGCAGGAAGACTTGAAATGAGACCGGATCGTTGCCATAGGCTGCATTCAAGACCTGGGGCTTGGAGTAAATAGTGAAATCCGCGCCCAACCCAAGTTGCCACGCCCGGTCTTGGACTAAGTCCCGCTCGCCGCCGAAAGTATAAGCGCCGATACGATAAGTTGGCTGCGGCATGGTGTCGCCGAACAGCTCATCCTTGTCGACCAGTTCCAGACGCGAGAAAGCATAGTTGCGCCGAAGAAAGTTCAGCGTCGATTCCAGGAGATAGCCGTTCAGGTTGGCGCCAGTCGCAATCTTGTGGACCCGGCCCCAGATCAACGACGTTGCCCAGCTTCCGCTCATCAGAGGCCGGTTGTATTCCACTGACGCCGTCTGCCGCCACTGGCTGCCTGGCTCCAGCGCCTCCGGATGCTCCAGCCGCCCGATGCTGTATTGTGCCGTCCAGTTCCGGGCGGGCGCTACGCTGGCCCGTGTCGACCAGGAATCCAGCGGCGCAAGCTGGATGCTCCAGCGCTTTTCGTTCGGCTCGCGCCCGTTAAAGGCAGACGCTTCCAGCTTGACGCGATTGATGGTGAAGCCTGTGGTCACCACTCCAAAGCTGGTGTGCGTCGAATCCTGCAAATGATGGCTGAGCGGGGCCAGAGGCAGCTCCGCCGCCGAAGCGCGATGAACGTAAGTGACCGGGCCCAGCGCCGGTTCGGCGGACGGCCCGCCGTAAAGCTCCCACGAAATCTTGCCGGTGATGGGCAGCGTGTAAAGCGCCGCCAGTTCCGCGAACAGATTGTGGGGATGCTGGTGATCGACCAGAGGCTCGCCCTGATAAGTCTCGCCGGTTTGAAACAATTCCGGAAATCCGGGATGCGGAGAAGTCAGCGACTCCGCTGAAAACATCTCGCGAAAAAGTATCGTGCCGCTGCCGAGCTTGTGCTCCTCCATGAGCATGCCCCAGTTGACCGATTCGGCCTTGCCTGCGCCGCGCGGGCCACCCTGCTGGTTGTAGTCGGTGAAGATGACGCCGTGCCCCATCCACATCCAGCCGCGGTGCATCCACATCCATTCGTGGCCCGCGACCGAAGCCGGCTGCCATGACGTGCCGGATCCCTCGTGGGGCGAGGGCAGGGAATGCGCTGCCATGTCCATTTCCATGGGGGCCTTCATGCCTGGCATCGATTCGTGGGGAGAAGGCGGCTCAGAATCCTGGGCAAAGGCCGACGCCCAGGGGGCGATGCCCAACAACACGGTCACGAGGAGTAATCGCTTTACGAGAGATCCCGGATGCGCTTTGCCCACGCAGATAAGATTACGTCCCGGTGATTTTGATCCGCAGTTCTTCCGGCAGCCTCTGCCGGATTTCTTCCGGCAGGTGGTCGTGTACGCGCCGCGCACCTTCTTTCGCAACATCGAGCATAGTCACAGGCGCAGGAGTCGCAACAGCCACTCCCAGCCAGATCAGCGCCGAAAGCGCAAACCCGGTAAGGGCCGCAATCTCAAGCAGGAACGCATGGTGCGGACCGAGATAGCGAATTACGCCAAATGCCAGAAGAAAGATCGCGGCAGAAATCGAAGCTAGCGCAATCAATGCGACGTCAATGATGCGGTGAACTTTCTGGTGAGTGCGGCAGCGCTCGCAGGCGGTGAAATGGCGTTCGTAGTCCTCGCGCATCTCCGGCGCCAGGCTGGAAATGTCATACCGCCAGCCCGCCAGAATCTTGCCTACCACGGGATCCACGCACTGCTGACTCATTGGGGGTTACGAAATCAGCTCAGGCCCGACTACAGGCGGATCGGCTCCAAAGCTTCTGCCTGGGACGCCAGAAGCACCCGATTACAGAACAACCCGCCGCGCGTGGCCAGCGCTTTTTCTGCCTCACTCCGGGCTATCTCCGGATGATTATTCTGCTCTGACAGATGCGCCAGCACCACAAACGTTGCACTATTATCATAATCGCCGGTGAAAAAATCCGCGAGGGCCAGGTTCGATAAGTGCCCTACACGGCTCATTACACGCTGTTTAACCGACCAGGGATAGGGGCCCACCCGCAGCATCTCGACGTCGTGGTTCGACTCCATAACCAGGACATCGCAGCCCCGCAGGTGATCGCGCACGCTGACCGGAAGATAGCCCAGGTCCGTCGCGATGCCGATTTTTATGCCCTGCGCACGAAAAGTGAATCCCACGGGATCGGCCGCATCGTGCGGGATCGTGAACGGCTGCACGGCAATATCGCCGACCTGAAACGTTCGTCCGGCTTCGAAGCGCTCGAGTTTTTCCAGCCGCGGCCGCTCCCCATTCTGGTCGCGCACCGCCCGCGACCAGGCCTGGTGGGTGGCCCCTGTCATGAAAATGGGGACACGGAGTTTTTTCGCCAGCGTTGCCAGCCCGTAAACGTGGTCGCAGTGCTCATGCGTAATGAGAATCGCCGAGAGCGACTGCGGATCGTCGCCGTGAGACTTCATGCGCTTGAAAGTCTCGCGCCCGGAGATACCGGCGTCGACAAGAATCTTGGTCGTAGAGCTGGCCACGAGAGCACAATTCCCCCGGCTGCCCGAGGCCAGCATCGTTACACTGACACCCATGTCCGTCAGCATACGCGTGGAAGCTGTGGAATCGGTAGTAACTTTTCGACTAGCCGGGCGAGTGGCGAGTACGGAGTGGCGGGTATCGAGTATCGAATAGCGGCGAGCGGCTCACGAGCGTATTAGGTACCTCTAACTCTGGCTGGCACTCACCTGCACGGTTCGATTCCTATTCAGCCGGCCTACGGTCCCGGCCCTGAGGTTTCGTTACCGGGCACTCGCAACGCGGTACTCGGCGCTCACAACCTGGGATTCGCGGCTACTTCAGCCCGACACCGTAAAAATATGTATACGCGGCATTCTGCTGCACTGGCAGCCCAACCGAGAAGCTGGAGAAAATTGCCGCGTTCCCCTGGAAGCTCAGGAACACATCCTGCTGCGAGTTCGCGGTCGTGCGGAAGGTGAACATGCCGTAGAGCGGATCCGGCAATTTGTTGGCGGTGCCGTCATACAGATAAGCCGTGTCGCCGACCGCAGCCAACGTGCCGGTGGCCATGGTGTTGCCCTGGCCGTCGCTGATCGTCGCCGTGCCGCCGGCACTGACAGTGACTGTCGCTTTGCCTTCCACCGGTGTTCCGCTTTCCACGTTGTTCTGCCCCATCTGCGCGTTGGGCTTCTCATAGAAGATGCCGGTGTAGGTCCCGGCATTCGACGGATTGAACGCCTTCGACGGCGCCTTTGGCAGGCTCAGAATGGTCCCGTTCCCGGTATCGACCGCGAATAATCCAGTCTGCGTTCCGAAGACAATATCCTGCGAGCCGCCGCTCTCGTTGATTGTGAAGTAGTTTCCCGACGGATCCTCGGTCACGCTGGACGCCGGGAAGCTTCCGCCGCTGAACATGCTCTGCTGGTTGACCACGCCGAAGGGCCAGTAGCCGCCATGCGTGATGTTGCCGGAAGCATCGACGCTGACGGTACCCAGTTCAATCCCGCCCGACGTGGTGCGGAACTGGATATAGTTGAAATTCCTTCCGGCGAAAGTAGTAATCGAGGCGGGGGCGGTTTCGATGGCCGTGATCAGCGCGTCAGTGTCTTCGTTGGGGCCCGCATTGGCCGCCTCCACCACCAGCACCGTGCCGGGAACTTCGTAGCCGGAAAGCAGATTCCCCTGCGGATCGAAGATCGTGTAGGTTCCGTCGTCATTGACGGCGTAGGGGACGGTACCGGTCTCACTATTCGTGTAGTTCCTGTAAGTGATCTTCATGTGGATGGAATCGATCGAGATCGTCAGAAAATCTCCGACCGAAGCGGTCCCGCTGTAGGAGCGCACGGACCTCAGGGGCCCGCTGCTCCCTGTGGAAGTGGTGGAACCGCAACTGCAAAGGACCGCGGCCAAAGCCAGAACCATCCCGGCAAGAACTCGACTCTTCATGGAGACACCCTCTAAGACGGCCTCATCGGCGGGGAATGCGGCAACTTTAGGCGGGGCTGGAGAATTGCGAATCTTAGCGGCGATTAATCACTCGGAGTGCCCTTGCTATCGCCCGTGCCGGAGATTCTCCAATACCCGGCGCACGGTCGCACCGCCGTAGGCGCCGGCAATCCCCGGAAGAAAGGCGAGAAATGAACCATAGATCTGGGCGCGCGTTGGTTTCAGGGTCAATACGAAAAACGCGGCCAGCTCGGTGAGCGGAACGGATGCGCCGACCGCCACCACCCAACGCCACGGCCGCTCCGGCCGCACCATCCCAAGCACAAGACACGCGGAGAGGACGACCAAGGCGGTGACCAGAAGATCGTCGAGCGCAACATCGGCGCTGCCGGCCGCAAGACCGAGAAGCGCCGACAGCGCATACACCCAGCCATCGCGGCTGCTATTAGCTTCGTGATTGGAAAAGCTTTTTACCACGGAGGCACCGAGACACAGAGAAATCCCAAAATTGTTTTCCCCGTGTCTCTTTGTCTCCGCGGTGAAAACGTATGCGATACCCTCAGTAATTGTAAAATCCCCGCCCGCTCTTGCGCCCCAGCCATCCGGCGTCGACCATCCTGATCAGCAGCGGACATGGCCTGTACTTGGGATCGCCCAGTCCGTTATGCAGCACGCGCATGATATCGAGGCAGACATCCAGCCCGATGAAGTCCGCCAGTGTCAGCGGTCCCATAGGATGCGCCATCCCCAGCTTGAAAACTTCATCCACGGCTTCCGGCGTGGCGACGCCCTCCATCACCGCGTACATGGCCTCGTTCAGCAGGGGCATCAGGACGCGGTTGGAAACGAAGCCGGGCGCGTCATTGACTTCGACCGGAGTCTTCGCCAGCTTAAGAGACAGGTTGCGAGTTTCAGAAAATGTCTCCTGCGAAGTCGCCAGCCCCCGGATGACTTCCACCAGTTTCATCACCGGCACCGGATTGAAGAAGTGCATGCCGATTACTTTGTCGGGCCTCTTGGTAGTCGCCGCCAGCTTGGTGATGGAGATGGAAGAAGTATTCGACGCGAGAATGATCTCCGGTCGCGTCAGCCGGTCGAGGTCGCGAAAGATTTCCATCTTAATCTCGAATTTCTCCGTCGCGGCCTCGACAACGAAATCGCAGTCCGCCAACTTGCCGCGATCGGTGACGGTCTGAATACGGGTTAAAGCGGCATCTTTGTCGGCTGCGGTGATCTTATTCTTGGCAACTTCTCGGTCAAGATTCTTGCCGATCGTGCCCAACGCGCGATCGAGGAATTTCTGGTCAACGTCGCACAGAACGACCGCGTATCCGCCGCGCGCAAACACGTGCGCAATACCGTTGCCCATCGTGCCCGCGCCGATGACCCCTACGCGTTTGATTTCCATAGCGGTCGCCTCATGAAAACGTTCGAGTCTACCACTATTGGGGGAACCCCTGACCGCGGGACGTTAGACGTCAGAAGGGGGGCCTCAGAGGCAGCGAATGGTTCAATTTCCGGAGTCCGACGTCATCCCGAGCGGATGCCGTATTTGGAGGCGAAGGGAGGGATCTGCCGCGCCCTACAAAACTGGAAGGGCGTGAAGTGCCTCAGACCGTAGTCAAGGTTTAGGAGTGATACGGCGACGAACGAAGTTCAATATCAGACCCAGGCGAACCCATGAGCGGCGAACCCACAAGCGGCAAGAGCCTGAGCACACCCCTACCGAAATCCATCCACCAGCATGATGTCGCCCTCGGAGTGCTCGATGCCAGAGAAGAGAACAGTCTTTCCATCGGGCGCGAGGTGCGGGCCCCACAAGACAAACAGTCCAGGCAGGTCGGCTACCCTCGTTACTTTTCTCGTAGCGAAGTCGAAGTAGTTGAGGAAATAGTGTCGTGAGGTTCCATCGATGAAGTAAGCTCCGTTGCGGGCCGGCACCCATTGGACGTCAGGTGGCATGCCGGCGACTGGGCGCTCGTCGTCGCCATTCACTGACGCGGACCACACCTGCGCGTGACCGCCCTCGAGCCTGTCGAACAGCACGCGTGTCCCGTCGGAGGTGGCCCGCGGTGTCGACCGGCTGCCTTTCCCCTCCCCCGTCAGCCGAACTGCCGTACCGCCTTCCGCCGGCACTTTCCAGATTGCGTCGGGCGGTTCGGTGGAGAAGTAAATCGCAGCGCTATCCGCCGCCCAGAATGGCTCCGAGACATTCGGCGTCCCAGTTAAAAGCCGCTTCGGCGGTCCTCCATCGCGGCTGACAACATAGAGTTCGGCATTGCCCGAGGCACGTAGATCGAACGCAATCCGGCGGCTGTCCGGAGACCAGTTAGGTGAGCCGATCTGAGGCCCTCCAAAAGAGGTTACTTGCACCGGATTCGAGGCGTCGCGGTCGCATACCCAGATTTCCGGACTCCCCGAACGCCGCGATTGGAATGCGATGTAGTTTCCGTCCGGTGAAATGCTTGGGCCCTCGTCGCCGCGCGTCGAAGAGATCAATTTGGCAGCGGCGCCGGCCGCTTTGGTTGGGCCTGACAACTCCAGTTGCCAGACGCTGCTGGGGTGCTGCACTTGGGCATAGGCCAGCCGGGTTCCAGTGCGGGAGACCGCCACACTTTCCACATCCTGTGCGAACAGAAGTTCCTCCGGCCTGCCGCCTTCGAGTGGAACTCGCCACAGATGCTGGTCCGAGCTGTAGAGCAAAGACCGGCCGTTTCTCGCCCAAGCAAGTCCCGAAAAGCCTTGCGACGATCGTGCGTCGGTTACCTCACGTGGTTGCGTTCCATCCGGGTTTTGTACGTAGATTTTCGCGACTCCCTCGGTGAGCACACACACCGAGGCGAGGTATCTGCCGTCGAACGAAAAAGCGGGTTGCCAGATGTTCACGCAATCCGGCGCAGGCCGCGGCACGGTCCGTTCTTCCGCGGTGTCCACGTTTACCAGATGAATACTGAAATGCTCCGAAGGTTCGGCGCCTTTCTTTGCCGAAGAATTCTGTTTGGAAAACGCCACCCACCTTCCGTCGGGCGACCAGCTCAATGCAATCGGCTCCCAACCTCCGGAGGGAGTAATGTCAGCTAGCTTGCGTTCAGCGCCTCCCAACGCGGAGATGAGATAAATGCCGGTGGCCTCCGGCTCCCCCTGGCGCATGAATGCAATCGATCGGCCGTCCGGCGACCATGCCCCCACAAGAAACGTGGCAGGATGATGAGTCAGTTGCACCACCCGTTCTTGTCCAACCTGCTTGATGTAGAGGTCGAACTGGAACTCTTTTTCATAGCCGAACCAGGAGAAAACGATCTGGTTCCCATCCGGCGAAAAGCTGGGGCCGATTTCAAATCCGGGGAAGGTGGTGAAGGGAGTGATGGCAAGCTTGTCTGGGGCAGCCCTGGGCCGGGCTCGCAGCAGGTAGCCGCCAATGGCCGCCAGCAGCAGTCCAAGCGCGAGAGCCGCAAAGAGCCATCGCCCCGGCCGGGGAAGCTCCTTGGCGAGCGGGGACGGTGGAACCGCGATCGGTCCTGGCGGCCCGATCGGCACTACCCGTGGCTGCTCAGTTCTGCCGCCGGACTCGGGCACCCACTCCACAGGCGTGATAAAGCGATACCCAACCCTCGGCAGGGTTTCGACGAATTTCGGATGCTCGGCGGAATCTTCCAGCGCCTGCCGCAGTTTCTTTACTGCGGTATTTACGCCATGCTCGAAGTCGACAAATGTATCTTGCGGCCAAAGCGCGGTCTGCAGCTCTTCCCGCCGGACGACTTTTCCGTCCGCCTCCAGGAGCAGCCGGAGGACCTGAAGGGGTTGTTCCTGGATTGGCACACGCACGCCTGCGCGGAATAATTCATTGCTGCTGAGATCGACCCGAAACGAGTCAAAGCGCGCACAGGCACGGCGGAGAGAACCGAAGGTAGCCAACTGAAGCCTCGACGAAACACCCCAAGCTAAGTGCTGGAAGTGTACTCTAATCTCTTCTTCAGTGGGCGAATTTGAGCAGTTTGTATGTCCCTAACTACCGCATAACTGCCTAGTTGCGCTGTTCACCACGAGTTCACCCCGCGATTCACCTGCGGTGCATTGAGCGCCCTCGGGGGCCCGTGCGATGCTGCGCCAAGACCGGGGAATCACTTTCCGGTCCGGCACCAACATCTGAGGTCGATCACCAAATCAGGAGGCACCTTGAAGTTACGAATTTCGCTGTTTCTGCTCACCCTCGCCCTGGCTGTATCGTCCGCTTTGACGGCCCATGCCAGCGCCTGCAACAACTCAGCTATCCGGGGAACCTATGCTTTTACCATTCACGGAACCGTGTTTCTCCCGGACGGATCCACCCTGCTCATCCACGGGCTAGCCAAGGCGTCGTTTGACGGTAACGGGAATATAAGCCAACTCGACGCGGTGGCCGCCAACGGTCTTGTCCCGGCTGGATGGCGCCTTAGCACAGGCACCTACTCAGTGAGTGCGGACTGTACGGGAACTATGACCGTCTCTAACGGTGACCAACCGCCTGTAAACCAGCAGATGATCGTTTCCCAGTCAGGAAATTCGATCCGCGCCATGGTGATTGATCCAGGGTTCGCAACCACCGCGGAAGGCGAGCGCCTGCGCGCTCCCAAGAACTAGGGATTGGGACCAACGAAAAGACGGCCATTCGAAAGCGGGCGGGGAATCATTCCCCGCCCGCTTTTCGACACGCGCAATGCAGAAGCCGGGCCCGCGAATCTCGTCGACGGGGCTGCAACACGAGCCAACTACGGCCGAAAATCCCTAGATCTTTTCGCCCACCACCTTAGCCTGGGTGAACAGATACAAGTAATCCGGGCCGCCGGACTTGGAATCCGTGCCGGACATGTTGAAGCCGCCGAAGGGATGCGCGCCGACCATCGCTCCCGTGCACTTGCGGTTGATGTAGAGATTGCCGACGTGGAAGTCGCGGACCGCGCGCTCGATCTTTTCTCGTGAACTGGTGTAGACGGCGCCGGTCAGGCCGAATTCGGTGTCGTTGGCGATTTCCAGCGCCTGATCGAAACCGCGTGCCTTGATCACTGCAAGCACCGGGCCGAAGATTTCTTCCTGCTCCAGCTTTGACTTCGGCGCGATGTCGGCGATGACCGTGGGCTTAATGAAATAGCCTTCGCCAGCATCGCTGGCGCGCTCGCCACCGGTGATGAGGCGTCCGTCTTTTTTGCCCTGCTCGATGTAGCCGAGAATGGTCTTCATCGAGCCTTCGTTGATCACCGCGCCCATGTTGGCATTTTCTGCGGGATCCCCGACCACGATCTTTTCTACGCGGTCTTTGAGTTGCGACACGAACTTGTCGTAGATGCGCTCGTCGACGATCACACGCGAACATGCGGAGCACTTCTGACCCTGGAATCCGAATGCGGCCTGCGCCGTGCCTTCGACTGCGGCGTCGATGTCGGCGTCGGCGTCGACAATCATGGCGTCTTTGCCGCCCATTTCGAGAATAGTGCGCTTGATCCAAACTTGTCCGGGGGCCTGGGTGGCGGCGGTTTTGTTGATGCTGAGCCCGACCTCGCGCGAGCCGGTGAAAGCGATATAGCGCGTCTTCGGATGCGCGACCACGGCATCGCCAAACGTCGCGCCCGACCCGGGACAGAAATTCACCACTCCCTCGGGCATGCCGCACTCTTCGAGGAGTTCCACAAATTTCGCCGCAATGGTCGGTGAATCGCTCGACGGCTTCAGGATGACGGTGTTCCCGCAAACGATCGAGGCCAGCGTCATGCCGGCCATGATGGCGCAGGGAAAGTTCCAGGGTGGAATGACCGCGCCCACGCCGAGCGGAATGTAGTGCAGCGTGTCGTGCTCTCCGGGCAACTGAATCGGAGTTCCTGTCTTCGAAAGGCGCAGTGCTTCCCGCGCGTAGTACTCGCAAAAGTCAATCGTCTCGGAAATGTCGGCGTCGGCCTCGGCCCAGTTCTTCGAAACTTCGAAGACCAGCCACGCCATGTAGTCCATCTTGCGCGAACGCATGGTGTCGCCCACGCGGAACAGCAGGCTGGCGCGCTCTTCCACAGACGTGTTCCGCCACGACTCGAAGGCTTCCAGGGCTGCCTTCATTGCGGGTTCGACGTGCTCTCTGCCAGCTTTCTGATGGATGCCGACAACCTGTGACGGCTTCGCCGGATTCAGCGACTTGATCTTGTCGGCTGTGCGGACTCGTTTGCCGCCGATGATGAGGTCATACTCGCGTCCCAGTTGGGCGCGGACTCTGCCGATCGCGGCGCGCATGCGGCGCGCATTTTCTTCATTGCGGAAATCGTAAAAAGGCTCGGTAACAAACGGACCGGAATGTAGGCTCGTGCGCGGCCGGACGGGGGCTTCCAGTGTTGCCATGGGGAAATCCTTTCAACTTCAAAGAAATCGAATCAGGGCTTATTTACTTATAAATTCTACACCTCGGCTTCGCACCAAGTGACATATGCCGAAGTGTGGCAACCCCGCATTTTCGTAAGGCGATCGCGGGGTCCAGCCGATGTTAGATTCCGATGACGATGAAAAATATTCGTCGCATCGGATTGCTGGTTCTTGCGTGCACCCTTGCGGCCGGTATTCAACCACGGCGCGCATGGAGCCAAAACAATTCGGGAAAAGGCACGCTTGGCCTGCTGATCATTACTCAGCAAGGGATGGTCCTGGCAGCCGACAGCCGGACCATTTATAGCGACGGCGCCCATGATGACGATGCGGTCAAAATTTTCCAGCTGGGACGCAGTTCGGGATGCATGCTGGCGGGAACCGTGTTGGTGCAGTCCGGCGGTTTTAGCCGCGGCTTCGATTTGCGGGAAGAAATTCGTAAAGTCTCGCAGCGTCCGCGCCTGATCGATGATCCGGATTATTTCCTCACGTCGCTCTCGTTGCAATTGGAGACCGCGATCTACGGTGCAGCAGCCAAAATGCCTCCCGGAGAATTTTTCGCGGATGACACCGATGTGGCTTCTCTGCTGATCGGCGGATATTCGGTGTTGAAGGGGGAACCGGCGCTTCCGGATCGCTATTTCGAGAAGGCGTTCAAGCTCAGCGTCCTTACAGCGCCCGGTCCCAGCATTGCAGGCGGAGATGGGCTGGGCGCCTACAACCAGCCTCATTCAGAAGTTCTCCGCCGGTACCGTACCCTGGACGTTCACGGACCTGGGCCTTTCGCCATTTTCACCAATGGCAACGATCAGCTGTTGAAATCCATGCTGGCTCACAGAAAAACTTTCTTTCTTCTCACGCCGCGGGGCCTGCTCCGAGAGATCTCCCTGGAAAATCTCGACCGTGAAGAAGCCCTCAATACGTATTTTGAACTCAGAGACGGAAATCAGCTCGACTCCATCTCGCTTACTCAGGCCGTGAGGCTGGCTGATTCATTGATCCGGATCAATATCGAACTCGCTGGCGCCGACCTCGGTATCGGCGGCCATGTCGACATCGCCACGATCACGCGAGAAGACGGCTTTCGATGGGTTCCGGGACATAGTCCGGGAGGACACAACGCTTCCACAGTCTGGAAAAGCGAACCATAGAAGCTCGACTGAGAATCGTTCAGCCCCGCTAGAAGGGCAACGGATTCCTCTCGGTGAACTGGCGCTGATGCCAATACGGGTAAATCGGCGTCAAATCGCTCGCTGCATCCAGCTTGGCGACCTGCTCTGGATTCAAATTCCATCCGGCCGCAGCCAGATTCGCCCGCAACTGCTCTTCATTGCGCGCACCCATGATGATCGTCGAGATCGTCGGCCGCTGGATCAACCAATTCAGCGCCACCTGCGGCACGGTCTTTCCAGTTTCCTTCGCGACTTCATCCAGCGCATCGACGACTTTGTAGAGATATTCGTCAGGCATCTGCGGGCCATTTTCCGCAGTGTCGTGCAGTCGGCTCTGCTTCGGCAGCGGTTGGCCGCGCCGAATCTTCCCGGTCAGCCGTCCCCAACCTAGCGGACTCCACACCAACGCCCCCACGCCCTGATCGAGACCCAGCGGCATCAGTTCCCATTCATACTCACGGCCAACCAGCGAGTAGTACACCTGATGTCCAACGTAGCGCGGCCAGCCATACTTGTCCGAGGCATCGAGCGACTTCATCAAATGCCATCCGGAAAAATTCGAGCAGGCGATGTAGCGCACCTTGCCGCTCTGCACGAGATTATTCAGCGTGTTGAGAACTTCTTCGACCGGCGTCAGCGCGTCGAACCCGTGCAGGTGATAGATGTCGATGTAGTCCGTGGCGAGCCGCTTCAGGCTTGCATCGCAGCTCGCGATCAGGTGGTGGCGTGACGATCCCAGATCGTTCGGCCCCTTCTTGTTACTCATGCGGAAAGACGCCTTGGTCGAGATCAGGACTCTATCGCGTTTTCCGGCCACGGCCTTGCCGAGAATCGTCTCCGATAAGCCGTTGGAATAAACGTCCGCGGTGTCGAAAAGATTGACGCCTGCTTCGAGGCAGATGTCGACCAGTCGCGTCGCTTCGGCCACGTCGGTCGAGCCCCACGCCTTGAAAAATTCTGTCCCGCCGCCAAATGTGCCCGTACCGAAACTCAATACCGGAACCTTGAGACCTGACTTGCCAAGCTGTCGGAATTCCATAGAGCGATAGATTATAGGAGGCGACCAGCGATTCAGAAAAGCGTTCCGAGGTGTCCGCTGGCGGACAAAATTCGCCCAAAGTGGACGGTGTTCTGTCTTGTCGAGCGATGCAAGTTCAAGTTTTCCAACGAATTTTCGCGACAGAGGAGTGGAAGTGAATCTGCTTCATAGAGGGGTTTAGTTTCTGTGCAAGGAGCAAGCTGATGTTCTCGAATCTGCTTCAGGACCTGCGTTTCGCGCTTCGCCAACTCCGCAAGACTCCCGGCTTTACCGCAACCGCCGTGATCACACTTGCCCTCGGCATCGGCGCCAACGCGTCAGTGTTTACTTTGGTCCACGCGATTCTGTTGAAGAATCTTCCCGTGGCCAAGCCGGAAAACCTGGTGAAACTCGGTGACGAGAACATGTGCTGCGTTGGATTTGGACATCGCGACGACGGCGACTACTCCCTGTTCTCGACCGCCGTTTACGAGAACATCAAGAAGAATGCGCCGGAGTTCGAAGAACTGGCAGCCATGCAGGCCGGCTTTACCTACCGGCCAGTTGTTATCCGCCGCGGTGCGACCTCGGAGAATGCCCGCTCGGTGATGGGAGAGTTTGTCTCTGGAAACTACTTCCGCACATTCGGACTGGCGCCGGAAGCCGGCCGCTTGTTCTCGGATGCCGACGACGTTCAGGGCGCCCCGTTCACGGCGGTGATGAGCTACGAAACCTGGAAAAATGATTACGCCGGCGACTCTTCTGTGGTCGGAAGCACCTTCTACGTCAACACCAAGCCGGTCACGGTCACCGGTATCGCCCCGCAGCATTTCTACGGCGACCGGCTCACCAGCACTCCGCCCGATTTTTATCTGCCTATCGAATCCATGCCGCCGCTGGCGAACGTGAATTACGTCCACAATGTCGATGGAAACTGGCTCTATATGATTGGGCGTCTCAAGCCAGGAGTTTCGCGCCCGCAGCTTCAGGCCAAGATAAGCGGCCTGTTGCGGCAGGTATTAGCCACTGGGAGTGCCTACGCGTCAGACAAGGACAAGCCCGCGCTGGCGCGCGCACACATCGTGCTCACTCCCGGAGGCGCGGGTATTCAGGCCATGCAGGACCAATACACTTCTCATCTCCAATTGCTGATGTGGGCGTCGGGCCTGGTGCTGCTGATCGCCTGCGCCAACATCGCGAACCTGCTGCTCGCCCGCGGAATGGGCCGGAAGTCGGAGATGTCCGTTCGCACAGCACTCGGCGCCCGGCGCAGCAGAATCGTGCGGCAGTTGCTGACTGAGAGCCTGCTGCTTGCCGGATTGGGCGGGACCGCAGGCATTGCAGTGGCCTTCGCCGGAACACAGATGCTGCTGGCCCTCGCCTTTCCAGATGCGAAAAGCCTGCCGATTCACGCCAATCCTTCCGCGGCCGTCCTGGGTTTTGCCTGCGGACTCTCGTTGCTGACCGGCGTTCTGTTCGGAATTGCTCCCGCATGGATTTCCTCCAACTCCGAACCGGCCGACGCCTTGCGCAGCGGTTCGCGCACCACGGGAGGCGCCACTTTATTGCAGCGTGGACTGGTTGTGGCGCAGGCGGCAATTTCCCTGGTGCTGCTGGTCGGCGCTGGATTGTTCTCGCAGAGCCTCGGCAAGTTGCAGAACTCCGATCTGCATCTCGATCCTACCAACCGCTACATCGTTCACATCAATCCCCAGGCGGCAGGCTATTCGCAGCGCGAGCTTGGCGGTCTCTATCGCGCGATCGAGGATCAGTTTCATGCCATCGGAGGTGTAGAGAAGGTAGGTATCGCCTCGTACACGCCCATGGAGGACGACAACAACGGGTGGGATGTTCAGGTGGAAGGAAAGCCAGATCTCAACCTTCAGGCCTCGAACATTAGGGTTAGTCCCGAGTACTTCGATTCCGTTGGAACTCAAGTGCGCATGGGACGCGGCATTGGCATACAGGACATCGCAACCTCGCCTGTGGTCGCGGTCGTGAATGAGACGTTTGTGAAGAAATTCTTTGCGCCTGGCGAAAATCCCATTGGCCGTCACTTTGGCAGTGGGGACCCGCATGACTTCGAGATCGTCGGTGTTGTCGCCGACACTGTATACCAGGATGTCCGCTGGAAAGACCACCTGATGTTTTTCGTTCCTCTATTGCAGAGAAGAGCAAGAGACACCAGCCCGATTGAGAAAGACGAAGGGATGTACGTCGGTGCGTTTGTTCTCAGGACCTCACACCCAATACCCGAAATGGAGTCGCTGACCCGTCGCACGCTCTCCCAGATCAATCCCAACCTGGCCGTGGTTAAATTTCAGACCTTCGAGGCGCAGATTTTCGATCAATTCACGCAACAGCGCATGCTGGCACGATTGACGGTCCTGTTCGGCGGCCTGGCCCTGCTCCTGGCGTCGGTCGGGCTTTACGGCGTCAGCGCATACTCGGTGGCGCGGCGCACGGCCGAAATCGGAATTCGCATGGCGCTCGGCGCGGAGCGCGGAAGTGTCACGGCCATGATTATGCGCACCGCCGTCATCCAGGCGGGCCTTGGACTCGCGATCGGTATCCCGATGGCATGGCTGTGCGTGAGATTTGTGGAGTCGCAGCTTTACGAAATCAAAGGGATCGACGCGGCAGTCCTGCTATCGGCGGTGTTGATACTGGCTTTGGCAGCGACGCTGGCTGGACTCATCCCTGCGCGGCGGGCGGCTTCGATTGATCCGGCAAGGGCGTTGCGCAACGAATAGCCATTTCTCCGGAAACAAAAAAGGCCGCCCGTGCGGGCGGCCCTTCCAATTGTCGAAAGCTGAGAGTTACGTCGCGACGCTCGCCGGCGGCTGAGCCTGTGCTGCTGCGGTGGTCGCCGCCGCAGCTTCGTTCAGAATGCGGTGATGGATGGTGAACAACGCCAGCTCGAGCCGGTCTGAAACGCCGATCTTGTCGTAGACGTTCCGCAGATAATTCTTGATCACCTGTTCGGTGGTGCCGAGCTGCGAGGCGATCTCCTTATTCTTGTAACCCTGCACGATCAAGGCGACGATACGCAGTTCTTTCGCGGTGAGGCGATCGCGCACACGCAACCCGACCATATCGTTTTCCGTGAGTTCGCTGGGCACGGCGACATCCTGCACCCAGGTCTCGCCGCGCGCGACTTTGCGGACGCAATCCACCAGCGCTGCGCTGGTCACGTTGCGGTAGACCACGCCGTGTGCGCCGTTCGACATGTGCTTCTGTGCGCTCTCGCCGGTGTCGGCCAGAATGATGACGCGTGTCTTGGCTTTGTTCGCGGCCTGCACGATCGCGGCAAAATCGTTGTGGAAGCCTCCCGCCACGACCAGAACTGCAGCGCGGAACTTATCAAGCGCCATGAACATCTGCTCGGGCGTTTGCGCCTGGGCGACGATGCGCATCTCGTCTTCCACCGCCAGAACTTTGGCGATGCCCGCCCGGAAAATTGCCTGATTATCGGCCAGAATCAGTTTGAGCATGTTGTCAACGCTCCCCAAATCGCTTCGAAGATATCGCTTCGAACCGGTTAAGAGTTCCGAACGAACTCGTATGAGTCAATCACGCAAGCGACGCCGCGGCCCTCGCCGCCTTCTCCAGTTTCGTCGGCGCGGACCACGCGCCCCTTGCACTGGATGGTCACATTCTCCGGGCCGCCCGTCATTTCCGGCGGCAGCGTGATCTCGAATTCCACGGGCGAACCAATTTCCATCGAAGCGTCGGCCTTGATATACACCCCGGCCGCGCTCAGATTTCCCGTGACGCCTTTTGCGTCTCCCGCATCTTTATGGATTTTGATCGGCAGTTCGAGCGGGAATCTTTTCCCGGTCCGTGCTTCTTCCCCCACGGTACCTCCTCTATGTTGGCCGGCCATGGAATTGCCGTTTGCAGTCGATGCCAACGTCATCAAATCAAGCTCCTGGCGGGCGTTGACCCGCTTTAATGCTCATGGGCGTTATATCACGGAATCGCACTCGGGTTAAAGCCTGAGATGCCTGATAGTTAACGGTATCCAATGCGTTTCCCCGGCGGAAATCTGGTCCTCAGCATCACTTTCCACTGCCTCGGATTCACGGGTACCGGGGAACGCCACGTCTTGACGCGCCTTGACAGCCACCGGGCGCGAGGCGTGGTAGTGTTTTTCCACGTCGTCCTTTTTTCGGATGTCCCAATTCGTGTCAGCGGCATCTGGATGTCGATCCTTCTTCAGGTGGTATTCGCCATGACAAGTGCGCCCCCGACCACAGTTTTCAGCAGCAAAAGACCAAGCCTGCTCTTGCTGCTTCTTTCTCTATTCGTCGCGCAGGTCTTCGGTCAGGCCTCTAGCCCGAAACCGGCCACCACTACTTCGCCATCTCCGGAAAAGCCTCCGGCCCTGCAAAAGACCGAAGCGCTGCAAAAGGCCGAGGCGCAAGCCGCGAACACCCCTAACGTTCTGGTGGAGCTGAATACCGCTCTTCAGTCGCTCGCGGCCAAAGTCTCGCCAGCGGTAGTCCAGATCCTGGTCACCGGTTACGGGCCTCTCAGAGAAGAGCAGGACCGTTCGGAAACCGCATTAATCGTGCGCCAGCATGCTTTGGGCTCAGGGGTCATCGTCGATGCCAATGGCTACATTATGACCAACGCCCACGTGGTTGAGCGCGCACAGCGCATCCAGGTCGCATTGCCCCTGCCGTCGGGCGATTCTGCCGAACAGGTACCGATCGGCAAACGCCGCATTCTTGATGCGAAGCTGCTCGGCATACACAAGGAGACGGACCTCGCCCTGCTCAAGATCGACGACAAGGAATTGCCGACGCTCCAGCTTCTCAGTCAGCCACTTCCGCAGGTTGGACAGCTTGTCTTCGCCATCGGCAGCCCGGAAGGTCTTCAGAATTCAGTCACCATGGGAGTGATCAGCGCGGTGGCCCGCCAGGCCGACCCGGCAAAGCCCATGACCTACATCCAGACCGACGCGCCGATCAACCCCGGCAACAGCGGTGGCCCGCTGGTCGACATGAACGGCGCTGTGGTTGGAATCAACACCTTCATCCTCTCGGAGGGCGGAGGCAGCGAGGGACTCGGATTCGCCATTCCTGCCCGCATCGTCGATTTCGTCTATCACAGCCTGCGGAAGTATGGCCATGTGCACCGCGTAGAAATCGGAGCAGTGACACAGGAAGTCACGCCCACGCTGGCCGAGGGCCTTCATCTTCCCCAGCGCTGGGGAGTGATCGTCGCCGACGTCAAGCCCGGCGGTCCGGCAGCGGCCGCAGGTCTGAAGGTTCAGGACATCATTCTCAGGGCCGACGGCCGCCGTATCGATACGCTGCCTTCCCTTTCATCGGCGCTTTATCTTCATCGTCTCGATCAGGTGGTCAAACTCGAGATACTGCGCGGAAGAGAAAGAATGACGATCAACGTCCCCGCCTTCGAACACCACGATGAGATGGACCAGATGCTCGACCAGGTGAATCCCGAGAACAGCCTCGTGCCCCGGCTGGGCGTGCTGGCGATCAATATTCCCGAGAATCTCAGTTCGCACCTCGCCAGCGCATTGCGCATTGCCTCGGGAGTCATCGTCGTGGGCCGCGCTGCCGACCTCATCCTGCCCGATACCGGTTTGCAGGCGGGAGACATCATTCATCAGTTGAATGAAACCCGTATCGATTCCATGGAAACGCTCCGGTCCGCTTTGAGTGCTATTAAGGCTGGCGATGCGGTTGTTCTACAAATCGAGCGGGATGGAGGCCTGATGTATGTGAGCTTCGAAGTGGAATAGATTCAATGGTGTCGCGTGGCGATCTGGCCTCTATTGTGAGACCGCGCCAGCGGCAGTTCCCATGGTCTTCGGTTCCGCGACGGATTCGATTGCCTTGGCAATTTCGCGCGCGATGGCTTCGACCACCTGAAGATCTTCCTGCGAAAAGGCGTCCTGGCGGGCGCGATAAAGTGCGAGCACTGCGACGAGCGCGCTTGCTCCTTCGATCGGCACGGCGAGAGCCGAACGCAATGTGCTGTATTTCTGAGGATCGTGCAAGTAACCTGGCTCGACCGACGGGTTTCCATTCACAATCGCCTTATGATTCTGCGCCACCCAGCCGGAGAGCCCTTCGCCCAGCGGAATCCGCAGCGACGAAAAAAGCTTGAGATTCTCTCCGCTTACAAACTGAGGCACCAGATCGTCAGCTTGCGGGCAGTACACCGCCATGGCCTCATGCGGGACCAGTTGCTTCAACCGCAGGCACAGCAGGCTGAAAATGTCGGCACGATCGAGCGTTGGGCCCGCGATGCCGCTGAGTTGCGCGATCTCACCTCCCAGCTTCCGCGCAGAAGAGATTCGTGAAGTCGAGTCCGCCCCTGCTTCCGGCGCAGGAGCCGCCTTTTCCGATTCCGCAAAGCCCGCATCCGGCGCGGAGCCGCGCGCAACTTTGATGTCGGTGGAGAGTTTTGGCGGCGCCTGCAGGGGCTGCTCGTGCGCCATCTTTTCAAGCTCGATGTAGCAGCGATGCAAAATAGCGACCACCTTGGGATCGAAACTTTTCCCTGAGTCGGCGGCGACTTTCGCCATTGCATCGTCGAGCGGCAGGGCCTTGCGATATTGCCGATCGGAGGCCAGCGCATCCAGGCAATCGACCGCCGCCAGGATTCGCGCTCCAATCGGAATCGCCTCGCCGGCAAGCCCGTACGGATAGCCGCTTCCGTCCCATTTTTCATGATGCGCCCGGACGATCGGCACCACGGGATAGGGAAAGCGGACCTGCTCCAGAATCTCCGCTCCCACGATGGGATGGATCTTCATCTTGTCGAATTCTTCAGGAGTCAACTTTCCCGGCTTGGAGATGATGTGCTCGGGAACGGCGAGCTTTCCGATGTCGTGCAGTACCGACGCGGCCCGCAGCGCCTCGGTTTCGTCTTCGCTGAGCCTGAGTTCCTTCGCCAGCTCCATGGCATACACGCGCACCCGTTGCAGATGTTCGCCGGTTGTCTCGTCCTTCGCTTCGATGGCGAGGGCGAGCGCTTCGATTGTCCGCAGGTGCAAATTCGAGACTTGCTCGGCGTGTTTCTTTTCGCTTTCGAGTTTGCCGAGATAGAGACGATAGGACCGGTACATCAGATAAATCGGGGGAAGCACAAGCAATGACGATTGCCAGCCGATGTAGTGATTGAGGAAGTTGACCAGTCCGGCGGCCGCCGCTCCCACCATGTAGTAGGGAAATGACCAGAGATAGCTCTCTGTCCAGACTCTAGGCAGGGGCTTGTTTTCGGTCATCCCGATAATCGTGGACATCGCTGCCGTGTTGCATCCGAAGTGCGTGACGGAAGCCACCAGCAGAGCCAGTGGCCCGGGCCCATGAGTCACATGCAGCACGACCAGTTGATAGGCGCCATAGGCGACCGTACTCGAAACCGTTACCTGCGAGAGATTGAAGATGAGTTGAACCAGTTTCACCTTGCGCGCCGGGCGCCAGTAGAACTGCGCCAGCGTGCTCGCGATGCCGATGAGCAGGGTCTCAGGAAGGCTCAGTTCCAGGATTCCTAGCAGGGTGAACAGAAAGTTCACCGAAAGGGTGCCGTCGATTCCCGGCAAGCTGACCTTTAACGAAGATGCCAGCAGCGCCGCGATCAGGTAGCAGGTGAATTTTACCGGGTCCCCGGATTGCCAGTGAGCTCCGGCCAGAATCAGGCAGGCGCACCCCACCGTCGCCATTGCAGCGATAAAGACACGCGTCCTGATGGACCCAACTTGCGGCATGGGAGCAGCTTAAATCTTCAACGATTTACGGAGATTGTGTCCCCCGGAAAGGTGACCTGCCGGTTACGAAGGTGCGGTTCTATCTCGACAGGGTGCGCCCGAACGCTGCGCCGCGTTTTCCCAAGATGGGACAACCTGTCCCATCCCCCGAGATGTGGGACAGAGTGTCCTTCCCCAGCCTCGAAAAAATTCTATAAACCACTGAAAACAAGACTGATGTGCCCCTTTGGTTTGGTGCCGCACATGCACGTACTCAAGTCACGTGGGGTGCGCATTACTTCCGCCCCCGTAAGAGAGATGTCGAGGAAATATGAAGAGATTTGTAGTTGCCATTCTGATTGCTGCGTTCTCAGCGCGCTGCGCTGCGGACAATACCAAAATCTCTCCCGACCTTCAGAAGACGACGGCGCAGCACGCGCAGGTGGTGGTGCAATACAACACACAGCCCGGCCTGCTGGACCTCAATCTTCTCGGAACGCTGGGCTCCGTCCTGAATGCCTTGCCGCTGGTGAACGCCGTAGTGGCCGATCTGCCGCTGGCGAACATTCTTAAGCTTTCCAACCAGTCGAACGTGAAGTACATCAGCATCGACCGTACGCTGGCGCCGACGCTCAGCAATGCGGCCCCGGCGGTAAACGCCTTCGCCGCGTGGCAATCGGGCTACACCGGCGCGGGAGTCGGAGTGGCGCTGATTGATTCCGGCGTCGCCCCTCACCCCGACCTGAATGGCGGGCTGTTGGGATTATCGCGCGTGGTATGGAATCAGAGCTTCGTCAAGGGCAATGCCAGCGCCAATGACCAATACGGACACGGCACGCATATCGCCGGCCTGATCGCGGGAAACGGATCAAGCTCCACCGGTTCGAAGTATACGCAGACCTTCAAAGGCATCGCGCCGCAGGCGACCATCATCAATCTGCGCGTGCTCGATGCGAATGGTCAGGGAACTGATAGCGCGGTGATCAATGCCATCAACACAGCGATCGCGCTGAAGCCGCTGTTCAACATCCGGGTCATCAATCTTTCGCTGGGCCGCCCGGTATTTGAAAGCTACACGCTTGATCCGGTTTGCCAGGCTGTGGAAGCCGCCTGGAAGAAGGGCATCGTGGTTGTCGTTGCAGCCGGAAACAACGGCCGCTTCCAGCCGACGGATGGCTATGCGACGATCACATCGCCGGGGAACGATCCGTATGTGATCACGGTGGGCGCGATGAAGACGATGGGCACGCCGACACGCGTCGACGACCTGATCGCCAGCTACAGCTCGAAGGGCCCGACCGTGGTCGACGCGATCTCCAAGCCTGATATCGTTGCTCCGGGAAACCTGCTGGTATCGCTCGAAGCGCCTAATTCGACACTGTATAACGAATTTCCTGGAAACCAGGTCCCGAACAGCTTCTACATCAACGGCGGAAACAGCGCTCCGTCTTCGAGCTACTTCACGCTCAGCGGAACCAGCATGGCTACCGGCGTGGTCAGCGGTGTGGTCGCCGACCTTCTCCAGAAGAGCCCGAGTCTGACTCCGGACCAGGTGAAGGCGCGGTTGATGAAGACGGCCTGGAAATCTTTGCCGGCATTCAGCAGCACGACCGATCCGACCACCGGCATCACCTACACCGATCAATACGACATATTTACAATCGGCGCGGGATACGTGGACGTCGAGGCCGCGATGTCCAGCACCGACGTGGCGAAAGGCAGCGCGATGTCGCCGGTGGCTTCATTCGATCCGAAGAGCAGCAGCGTTTACCTCAACGACAGCTCCACCGCGGTGTGGAATACCTCGCAAGCCTGGTCCAACGCGCAGGTGTGGGGATCGTCGCAGTTCGTGGCGGGCTCACCATCGGCAACGATGACTGGTACGAACGCGTTGTGGGGATCGAACGCACTTTGGGGCAGCAATGCTCTCTGGGGATCGAACGCCTTGTGGGGCAGCAACGCACTCTGGGGCAGCAATGCCCTGTGGGGAAGCAACGCGTTGTGGGGATCGAATGCTCTGTGGGGCAGCAATGCTTCCGCGGGCGAGAAATAAAACGAGTTGTAGGGAGCGGAGAGGAGCCGCGAGCCGATCGCGGCCCTTTTTGCTTTTTGTCCCAGGAAAACAGGATTCGACGAGAACATCTGATCGAGTGGAATGCGCTCAGTGCGCGGAATCGTCGTCGATCCAGTATTCCCGTCGCGCCTTTACCACCAGGTTCGGACGATCCCGTGTTTCCACGTGCAGTGCGTGCATGCCGGACGTCAGCGCGGAGGGCCGGAAGCTGAGCACATAGTAGTTCGGCACGTCGTTCGAAACTGTAATCAGATTCGCCTTCAGATCCTTGGCATCGTGGAAGTGAAAGAACTCGCCCCCGGTCAGCTGCGCGATCGATTCGGCGGTCTTGTTGCGCAGCCCGCTCCGCGCAGTCAGATAGGTCATTGTAGCCAGCCGCAGAGGCGGAGCCAGTTGGCTGATGCAGTCGAGCACTTGCTTGTTGTAGTGGCCTTCATACTCGGCATCGGCGCCCTCGTGGCTGAAGCATCCATGCGCGGGCCCCGGAGTGTCGTTGCTGAATTTGGATGCCTCATGCGAGACGGCCGCCCGAGTACTCGAAAACGCGAAGCTGTACATCGCCGTATTGGTGTCACTGATGAGGCGCAGAGCCTCGGTCAATATTGTCTTGCTGCCTTGGTCAGTGGTTTCGCTGAGCAGCAGAATCGCGCGCCGGTAGTTCGACGGTTCGGTCCGCAGCTGGGCCACCGCGAAGGCCACCGCATCCAGGATCGCCGCGCCTTGATCCCCTTCGCTCAGGTTGGAGAGCTGCTGGGCAACGGCGGACGTTGCCGGCGTGAAAGGGACTAACAGATGCGGTTCGCTGTCGAAGCCGATCAGGCTTATGCGGTGTGCAACATTCCCGATCAGCGCGTCGAGGATCGAATCCAGTTTCCGATAATCGGTTAGGTGGCGCGCCCCAGCGCCGCCGGTTTCCACGACGACTGCCAAGGCCAGCGGCTGCGAATCAGTGTCGGGATCGATCGCAACCTTCTGTGGCACGCCATTATCGGTGACCAGGAAGTCGTCAGCGGTGAGTTCGAAGACTACCTTGCCTGCCTTGGTGGTGACCAAGACGGGAACGGTGACGAGAGTGGAGCGCACCGTTAGCGAAGGCTGGCCTGCATCTCCCTGTTGCGCGACTGAAGCCACGCTAATGAGAGTAAGCAGAAGCGTTAAGGTATAGACGAACCGCATCATAGATTCCCTTAAAACGCGCTGCCGCCGCCTCCGCCGAAACCGCCGCCGGAGAATCCTCCGCCACCACCGCCGCCTCCACCAAATCCCGAGCCACTCGAACTCGCGCGCGGCGCGGAGACAAATACCTGGTGCATATCGCTGGCCATGCTGTGCATGGAACTCGAAAAGAAAATCGGATTGAATCCGGCGCCATAAACTCCGCCCGGCCCGACATACCACTGCGGCGGATCCTTCACGATTCCGGCAAATGCCTGTGCCCAGTGGTGCTCCACACCAAGCGCCATTGCGAATGCTAGATATTTTTCAAACGTCGTGGGAGGCATGAGCTTCAGCCGATCGGCGTCGACGCGGTTCATGAACTCCTGGAAGCCGAGAACCGCGATGTAGGTCTTCGCTCCCTTGACGGTCTTCGCCGTCATGACGCGCGCAAACAGCCACCAAATCAGCGCAGAAATCAAAACGCATCCCACCAGCAACGGAATCGAATTGAGGAAATTCGCCCAGCCCAGATATTGCAGAATCCCGAACGGCGCCAGAATTCCAACCGCCGCGACCACGCTATACCCACCCGCGGACTCGGGATCGAGCATGTAAATACCCTTCGACTTAAGCGCAGACATGATGTCCTGGCGAATCGCGGGCACGGCGGTGTAGAAACGATTTTTCAGGCTTGAGAGCCGGGTATCATCGCCGCCGGCGAAAACATTCTCCAGCATCACCCGCTCGTGCGGCGCGAGATCGCTGCCCCACTGCTCGCGCGGCTTCAGTAGATGGAAAATGTAGTCCTTGTGCGTGAACAGAAGGACTTTCTCCGCCGTCTCTTCGATCTTGATATATCCGCGAACAGCCAGGTCGACCATGGTCGAGGTGATATCGCGCGGATGGATTGAGTCATCGAGCAGCGTTCCGGCTTCCGCGGGAGTGATGCCCGGCGGCGGCTCATACATGGGTGCGACCGACATGCCGGGATCGGGGTCGCGCCCCTTGTACCACCACAGCAGAAACATCACGATCAAAGTGAACGGCGGCAGAAATACGACGGGGTTGCTCCCGAGGAACCAGAAGAACTTCGTCAGCGCACTCGGCTCATCGAGAATGCCCTTCGGAATGTAGACGTCAATCGTCAAGCCGCCGCGCATGGGCAGAGGATTGTTGGTCTCGAACGATGCCTCTGCGCCCTGGACCTTCGCAAGCGCGTCGCGCTCCTTCGAGCCGTAGACGCCCGTGAAGGCCTGTGCCCGTAGCGATCCCGATGCGGAATCCGGAAATTGAACGGTGGCTGCGGCATGATCGATGGGAACGGGCCAGTCATTGCCGGTCACGTTCCAATAGAACTCGTCGTAGTCGTGGAAGAAGCGAGTCCCATTCCGCACGAGGTAGACAATCTCAACCGTGCGCGTGGCGTCGACTGCGTCCGGAAAGTAAATCTTGAGATCGCGCGAGCCGTTCGAGGTCGACGAGTCAAACTTCAGCTTCCCGCCGCTGCCATCCGTAATTCGCTTGACGTTGAGAAATAGTTCGTAGTTGGTCCCGCTCGGCCCGGGATATTCAATGGGAATTACGCGGTGGATCCCGTGCCACTCGCCTTCAAAGACCAGCGTAATCCGCTCGGTGACGACAGCCGTGCCGTCTTTACTGACTGTGATGTTGTCCTGAAAATCGGCGATGCGCCAGGACTTGGCGGCAGCGAAGCCACAACACAAGAAAAGCAAAGATGCGGCGAAAGCAATGGTTCTTGTGCTTTTCAAATTACCAAATTTCTCAATTACCAAATTACTCAATCCTCAATGACCCAATCGCCAAATCACCCAATCGCTCAATCCTCAGAACTTCACCTGCACCGGCTCTCGATCGGTATCCGTGGTCTCGAAGAATTGCCGCGCGCTGAAGCCGAACATGCCCGCCAGGATGTTGGTTGGGAACGACTGAATCTTCGTATTGAAATCACGGATTACTGCGTTGTAGTAGCGGCGCGCATTCTGGATGCTGTCTTCAGTCTGGCTGAGCGACCCCTGCAACGAAATAAACTGCTCCGAGGCCTTCAGCTCCGGATAATTCTCGGCCACTGCAAAAAGACTCTTCAAAGCCCCGGTCAGTTGATTTTCTGCCGCGGCCTTGTCCGCCGGGGCTGTCGCCTGCATCGCCTGCGAACGAAACTTCGCGATGTTCTCGAATGTGCCCTTCTCGTGTGTCGCATAACCCTTGACGGTTTCGACCAGATTGGGAATCAGGTCGTGCCGCCGCTTCAGTTGCACGTCGATATCGGACCACGCGGAGTCGGCCCGGACTCGAAGCTGAACCAGACCGTTGTACATCGAAATCAGCAACACGCCGATGACGACGAGAACTACTACCACGCCAATGAGCATGGACCCTCCCAGAACCTGCGCTATCAGTAGACCAGAAAATTCATTGGGACGGTACCATAGAACGCCGCAAAGGCAAAAGCAGGCACGAACTCCTCCATTGCGTGGCTGAATGTGCGGATTCAAAGGTCGCCGCTGGCCCGGCGCTCTCAAATCAGTATCTTTCCTTGAATGAAACCCCGGCTTTGCCCCTTCGTAATGTTCGCTCCAATGATCGCTCTGTTGCCGCTTCCAGTCGGATAGTAGTGTTGAGAACTGGTATCCACAACAACCCTCGTTTAACTCATCCCCCAAAGGCTGCCGATTTCCATGAGTTCAAATTTTTCCGATGTGATTGAGTGGCATATTCTTGAGAACACTGTCTCCAAATCGTCAACCCAGCGCCAGGGCCTTCACATGGGACCGTTTTCAAGCGAACAGGAATGCCGCAATGTCCTGGCCGATCTCAAGCAAATTCCATGGTTTCGGCACAGTCCGTTAGAAGTCCATAAGAAATGCAAGCGGCGCGAGAGCCGGTCGCGCATCAAGGTGCCGGTGCAGGTATCAAGGCTCTCCGAATCGGAGAAAACCTGGGGCGCGCACACGGTGGATGTTTCCACCCTGGGTGCGTGTCTTTCCGATTTCGACGAGCCCGTGCGCATAGGCGAATTCCTGGAAATCCGCTGCGGGCAGAAAGAGGCGGTGTTTCGCGTGATCTGGTGCGGGGCTGCGGGTACTCCCGCAATGGGCCACATCGGCCTGGAATGCGTCAGCCCGGAAACCAAACTCTGGGATCGAGACCTTTCCGCGCGCTCCGACGGCGACCATCTGCTCCAGGAGATTGCCATTGCCCGCTCGGTCCAGCGCCAGCTGCTTCCATGCCATAAGCCCGCGTTGCACACGCTGGAGTACTCGGCCGTGTGCATCGAGGCAGGCACCGTGAGCGGAGACTACTACGATTTCCTCGATATGGGGCCGGGCCGGGTGGGGTTTGTACTGGCCGATGTGGCGGGGAAAGGTGTGCCAGCCGCGCTTCTGATGGCAAACCTGCATGGCAGCATTCACAACCGGCCCGGCCTCGCCGCCAACGATCTGCCTGTCTTGCTTGCCGCTCTGAATGATCATCTTTACCGGCACACCGAGCCCGACCGCTACGCGACGTTGTTCTTTGGCTGTTACGACGACAATTCGCGCAGCCTGGCATATGTGAACTGCGGACACAGCCCGCCGCTGCTGCTGCGCGGCAACGGAAGCATTGACCGCCTCGACGCGACCGCGACCGTTCTGGGCCTGCTCGGATCGTGGGAAGGCACGCTCGCCCAAACTCAAGTCGGTCCCGGGGACCTGTTGCTCATTTTCACGGACGGAGTTACCGAGGCCACTGCATCGAGCGGAGAAGAGTTTGGAGAGTTGCGTCTGCTTCAGGTGCTGCAAAAGACGATGAAACAGCAATCCGCTGCTGTCCTCGGCCACGTTGAGCATGCGATCGCCACATTCCGGGCCGGCGCCAGAATGCACGACGATCTCACCATGGTGCTGGCGCGCGGGCGTTAAGGCTTGTCAAGCGGAGCACGCTGCCTGGCGGGAGGGCCGGGGAGTTCGCCACGCCGTGCGTACTCAACCTGCTCCCTCCACTTGGATTGGCTGGATTACGCACTGACGTCAAATTCCGGACGGATGCCTGCGGGACTATTTAGTCCATACGACTTGGGAACCTTTATTGCTGCGGCGCGAAGTAGCCCTTGCGGGCACGCACCTGAAGGTCTTTCTTGAAGGAGGAGATCTCGATCGAGCGATAGCGGCCGTCGGCGTCGAAGTCCGCCGGGCGGTACGAAACGACATATTGACTGCGCAATTCGTCTTCGATAGCCGCGTACGAGTGAGTGATGTCTTTCATTTTGAACGGGAAGAATGCGCGTCCGCCAGTCGCTTCGGCCAGTTGCTCAAGCACCTTATCACCACGCATCACCAGGCCGCTGTCATCGGTCGAGATGGCGTAGATGATGACTTCGGCGCGCTGCGCCATTTCGATAGCCTGCGCCCGCGAAACTTCGCTCTGGTTGTCCTCGCCATCGCTCACTACGATGATCGCCTTGCGCACCGGCCGGTCAGGACGGTCCTTCAGGAACTTTTCTTTGGAGGCACGATAGATCGCGTCATACAGCGCTGTTCCGCCCCCATCGTGCAATTTGTGCACGCCCGCGGAAAGTAAAGAGACGTTGTCGGTGAAGTCCTGCGCAATCTGGCTGCGGCTGTTGAAGCTCAGCACAAACGCCTTGTCAAACCCGGCGCGCAGCGTGTGCTGAAGGAAACTGGTGGCCGCATCCTGCTCGAAGCCGAAGCGGCTGTCGACCGACCCGCTCACATCCACCAGCAGCCCCAGGTGCAAGGGAAGATCGGTTTCCCGGCGAAAGTTCAGAATGGCCTGCGGCGGCTTGTGGTCGTCAAGAATGCTGAAATCGGTCTGGCTCAAATCGCGCACGAACTTGCCATGCTTGTCGGTGGCGATGAAGAGCACATTCACTTCATTCACCCGCGAGTGCAGCGTGACCATGCCCTGCGGGTCATCAGTGGCGCTGGCCGGCGTGGTTACACCGGAAGCGTTGAAGTCCGGCGCGCTCGAAACGTAGGCCGACTGGGCGTGCAACTCGATCCCCCCGGAAAAGGTTGCCAGGGAAAGCGCCAAAAGGCCGTTGATCCAATGCGTGTACTTCATGCCCAATGAATCCAATTTTTTCACTCTAAACCGCGCCCCGACACACTCCCAAGCTATAAGATGCACGCCAGATGCCGAAAGCGGCAGAATCGCGTTGAGTGATGAATTGACTTTAGGAGCGCTCCTCCGAAGTGCCAAGTTACAAAAGGAGCACACGTTTCGTCACGGACAAAAGGACGCGGATTGAACGGCTTGCGTCGCCTGCACCACAATCGGTGCACAGCCCCGCGTTTACCCGATCACGCTGACGGTTTAACATAGTCAGCGCGTTGTAGAGCATCATCTCACAACATCCCAGCGGAGAATCTTTCGATGAAAACAGTGTTGGTGTGTCTTGCAGTCGCGCTGATGTCGGCGTCAGTCTTTGCTGCCGATAACGAGCACGAAGAGGACCGGGTGAAGGATTCCGGGCAGGTGCTTAAAGAGATCCTCAATATTCCCGACGACATTCCCCAGGAGTTGCTCGATAAGGCGGAGTGCGTTGTGATTCTCCCCTCGGTCAAAAAAGGCGCGATCGGTATTGGAGGCAGCTACGGCCGCGGCGTGATGATCTGCCGAGGTGGTCTGCACTATAAAGGCAAGTGGGGAGCGCCGGCGCTCTATGCGCTGGAGGGTGTCAGCATCGGCTTCCAGCTTGGTGGGCAGGCCACCGACTTCGTACTGCTGGTGATGAATCCCAAAGGAGCAGAGTCGCTGCTTTACAGCAAAGTGAAGCTGGGTGCGGATGCGTCCGCGGCTGCCGGCCCGAAAGGCCGCACCGCCGAAGGGGCGACCGACATTGTGATGAGCGCCGAGATTCTTTCCTACTCGCGCAATAAAGGATTGTTTGCCGGGGTTTCACTCGAAGGCTCGACGCTGCGCTCGGACGGCAGCGCCAATGAAAAGCTCTATGGCAAGAAATTGACCGCGAAAGAGATCATCCGCGGTGGCAAAGTAGCGATTCCGCCCTCCGCCCATGAACTCGTAGCGTTGCTCGACAAAAAGTCGCCGGTAAACAAGTCAGACCCGAAATCGCTCGAATAGATTTCCTCTGTGACCCTCTGTGCCCTCTGTGGTGAAAGGTTTTTCGCGGCGGAGGGCACAACTACTCCCAATGCCAGTCACGAAAGCGCCACTAGTTCGCTGCGGATGGGCGAGTCTCACCAGCGAACTCTACCTCCGCTATCACGACGAAGAATGGGGCGTGCCTGTTCACGATGACCGCAAGCTGTTCGAGTTCCTGATTCTCGAAGGCGCGCAGGCCGGGCTAAGTTGGAGCACAATTCTCAACAAGCGCGAAAATTATCGCCGCGCCTTCGACGGATTCGATCCGAAAGTGGTGGCGCGCTACGACCGCCGTAAAATCCAGCAATTGCTTCGTGATGCCGGAATTGTTCGCAACAGGCTAAAGATCGCTTCGACGGTCGAAAACGCGAAAGCTTTTTTGCGCGTGCAGAAAGAATTCGGCAGCTTCGACCGCTACATCTGGCAGTTCGTTGGCGGCAAGCCGCGCGTGAATGCGCGCAAGTCGTTGAAGCAAATCCCGCCACGCACGGAGGAGTCCGACGCGATGAGCAAAGACCTCAAGAAGCGCGGATTCAACTTCGTAGGCTCGACCATCTGCTACGCCTTCATGCAGGCGGTGGGAATGGTCAACGATCATGTCGTGGATTGTTTCCGCTATCGCGCCCTGCGATAGACGTGATCGGAAATCAGCGCGGGCTGGCCGCCAACGCGCTCGCTGTCAGATACACGGCAATCAATCCCAGCAACAAAACCGAACCTTCGACGCGTGTCGACCACACGTGCAGCGAGTCAAACTGCATACGCGCAGGATTGTCTAACGGCACGGTGCTGAAGTCGCTGACCGAAGCGCGCAGCGTGTCCATCCGGGGAATGATCCAGAACTGCGACACCAGCGTCAGCGCGAGCATCAGGCAGATGAGGATGTGGCGTGCAGCGAAGAGATGCGCGGTCCCGTTTGTGAGATAGCTGTAGAGCAGCGAGCAACCTAGGAAGACAATTCCGGAAATAATCGCGAGCCAGTGCAGCTTGCCGAGTGCGCGCCCTACGAGATTCCCCGCAAGATGCGTGTTCGGGAGAACCTGGAACGCCGTCGGCGCGAGCACGAAGGCGAAGAAGATCAGGCCACCGATCCAGACCACGAGCGATAGCAGCATCAGGAAGCGCAGAAAAGGCATGATGCAGCGATTATATTCAGCTCTGTCATCCTGAGCGAAGCGAAGGACCTATGCAGTTCGTCGGCGCGCGAAAATGCAGGGATTTTTCGCTTCGCTCAGAATGACAAATCGCGGGGAGTGGCAGGTGGCAGCTACTATTACACGGGAACCGGCACGTTCTCGATGATCTCTTTCAGTACCTGATCGGATTGCTCTGATTTTCTCAGGGTCGAAGCGTAGAGGCCATTGACCGCGATGCGGTGGGCGAAGACCGGAACCACCAGCGGCTTGATGTCTTCGGGAATGCAGAACGAGCGGCCCTCGAGAAATGCCATGGCCTGCGCGGCGCGGTAGAGTGCCTGCGATCCGCGGGGCGAAACTCCGAGCGACAGGAATTCCGATTCGCGCGTGCGGCGAACGATCTCGAGAGCGTAACTGATGAGCGAGTCATCCACCCGGACCGCCTTTACCGCTTCCTGCATTTCCAGCACTTCTGCGCCGGTAAGGGCCGGCCGTATTTCACCCAGATGAGAAACGCCTGCTTCCGAGCGCAGAATCTGGCGCTCGGCCTGCGCGTCGGGGTATCCCATGCGCACGCGCATCAGGAAGCGGTCGAGTTGCGACTCCGGCAGCGGGTAAGTGCCATAGTGCTCGACGGGATTCTGCGTCGCGATCACAAGAAACGGTTGCGGCAATGCGTAGGAATGCGCGTCTACGGTGACCTGGGCTTCATTCATTGCTTCAAGAAGCGCGGATTGCGTCTTGGGCGTGGTGCGGTTGACTTCGTCCGCAAGCAGGACGTTGGTAAAGATCGGGCCGCGCTTGAACTCGAATTCCTGCTCCGCCGCCGAGTAGACTGAAATGCCCAGCACATCGGAGGGCAGCATGTCGCTGGTGAACTGCACGCGCTGAAAGGTGCAATCGATGGCGCGGGCCAAAGCCTGTCCGAGCGTGGTCTTGCCGACTCCGGGAACGCCTTCGATGAGCAGGTGTCCGCGGGCGAAGATGCTGACCAGCGCGAGGCGGACCACGTCGTCTTTACCACGAATCACGCGGCGAAGAGCAGTTTCGAGGTCAGCGGCTTTGTGGGAAACGGCGATGGCGGTTTCAGGCGACATTGTTTCGGATTCTACTATTGCTGCTTGTGGAGACGAGAGTTACCTACGTCACAATGTAGCTCTCAGCTCTCAGCTTTCAGCTAACCCCTACGCTTCCAACGTTGGCTTTGAAGTCGAACGATCTCGTTTCGTTAGGAACGCACGACCACAAATGCGCTTGCAGAATTCAAAGATGAACAAGCTGAGAGCTGATAGCTGACAGCTCGGTTATTGCTGAAACTCCGCCGGTCTTCCCGTCAGGCGCTCGATTCGCTTGGCAATCGGCGGATGCGTCGAGAACAGATTGCCGAAGTTAATCCCCAGGAACGGCTGGATTATGAACAAATGCGCCGTCGATGGGGTTGCCTGGAGTGGCATGCGGCGCGAATAGGCGTCGAGTTTTTGCAAAGCGCTGGCCAGGGCATAGGGGTTTCCGGTGTAGTGGGCGCCGGAAGCGTCGGCCTGGTACTCGCGCGAGCGGGAGACCGCCATTTGAATCAGCAACGCCGCGATGGGGGCGACGATAATCATGAACAGCGCGGCCAGCCCGCCACCGCCACGGTCTTCGCGGTCGCGGCCTCCGAAGCCGCCGAAGATCATTCCCCACCTCGCCATGCTGGCGAGCATGGTGATGGCGCCGGCGATCGTGGCCGCAACCGAGCTGATCAGGATGTCGCGGTTGTTGACATGTCCGAGTTCGTGGGCCAGGACGCCTTCCATCTCTTCGTCATTCAGCAGCCCGAGAATTCCATGGGTGACGGCGACCGAGGCGTGGCTCGGGTTTCGCCCGGTGGCGAAGGCATTCGGGGATTCGCTCGGAATTACATAGATCTTCGGCATCGGAATGCCGATTTTCTGGGTCAGGCGCTCAACGATCTCATAGGCACGCGGCAGTTGCTCGCGCGTGACCGGCTGCGCGCGATAAGTGGCGAGCGCAATCTTGTCGGAGAAGAAGTAGGCAGCGAAGTTCGTCACCACGGCGAAGATCAGGGCGAGGATCATGCCTCTTTCGCCACCGAAGGCGCGGCCAATGAACAGCAGAAGAAGTGTCAGTCCGGTCAGCAGAAACGCGGTCTTGAAAGTATTGCCCATAATTTTATGGAGCTATCTCATTGGATGTTGGCTGCGGTGCCGAGATGCATGCTGGGGATGCGCCCGAAATTCAAACCGAAGGTGGTATACCCCCCTCCCCCTCGATCTATTGGAATCTTGGGTTTGCGCAGAAAATGGAAATTGATCCAATGGAATCTGCGGGTTGCGGGCAAAATATTCCGGAATAAGGAGTTAGCTGCTCGCCGTGGTCCGCTCTTTCTGGCTACTTCGAGAGTGGCGCGTTTAGCCTGTGGATGTCAAGGTCAGATGTCACATTGCGGGAATAGGTACTTGTTGAAAATGCGCATATTTTTTACCCTTGCAAACCATTAAAGAGTCTGCCACTTTTCAGCGTTGAAAATTGCGTATCCGTTTGTTACCATTAAATTCGGGGTATTGCGAGTATTTCCGACCATGTTTTCCCGCATTCGAGAAGCGCATAGAATCCTGACGTACCGGGAGCCGGATGATGGCTCTACGGTGATCGTTGAGCGTTCGCCCATGCAACCAACAATAGCCGGGAAGAGGATTGGGAATCTTTTCGAAATGCTCATTGTTGTATACGGGATTGGCTGGATCGCTGCACACGTTGGTGAACCACTTTTCCGATACATTCCTTTCACTCACTTCACGAGCACATCTGTATTTGTCGGTAGCATTGCAGCGTTTTTCCTT
>DASXDY010000061.1:0-71054 GCA_036490405.1 Candidatus Sulfotelmatobacter sp.
GAGCGCATTCCCAGCGAAATTTCCAGGTCCGCTTCGCTGCCGATGCGGAGATTGTCCTCTTTCGTTCCCATTCCGCCGCCAAGGCTGAGTTCGCGAATCAGGATCTTCGACTTGCCCCAGGAGCTGCCCAGAGTTCCCACAACCGTCTTGGCCAGCACCAGCCGTTCGTAGCGCCGCTGCCGAACCCATGGACACGCCGGAGCCATATCGAGCGGAGCAATCGCCAGTTCCGCGGTCTCAAGCCCACTGTCCGACATCACTTGCGAGCTGTATCGCGGATCGGTTTTCGACAACGCCTGCGCCGCCGCGATGCGCAGCTCGCGGTGATGAATCCATCCAAATGTTTTCTTGGACTCCAGAATCTCCCGCAACGTCGCCACCGCTTCCGGATCGCGCAGCCGCCCCAGCGATTCGATCGCCTTCAACTGCACAAATGGAGAGCGCGACGCCGCATCTCCCGGCTTCGCCATCGCAATGAGAGGCGACACCGAAGTCTGGTCGCTGCTCATGCCGATTTCGTCGACCGCTTCCGGCAGGACTACCGGGTCAAGCACCTCGGCCAATTCCAGCAGTGTGCGCCCGCGGTCGGGGGCGGCTCCGTACGCGATCTGCCGCACAACGACGTCGTGATAAAAGCGGTTCCACTCCGGCAAACGTGCCGGCAATAATTCAAGCAGTGTTCCCACATCCAGCCGGCTGATCAGTCCTACCGCGCCCGAAGCCTGCCTGGGCTGGCCGGTTCGAAGAATTTCCCGCAACTGGTTCAACACCGGCGATCCCAACTCCTTGACCAACTCGATCATGCGATCGCATTCATCGCGCCTCATGCAACGGAAGAAGCGGTCGGCTAAATGCTCCGATCCCGCCTGGCTTGTCCGCCGCAATACGGACAGCAAGTCCGCAGGAATCGCGTCGAGATGGATCGCCTCCTCGATATATTCGGGCAAACGGTTCTCCACACCAACCCGCGCCCGCAAATCCGTTACCATCACCGGACGCTCGACGCTCACCAGTTCCATGCCCGCGCAAACTTCATTCACCGCCGCATAATTCTTGGCTGCACTCGCTTCCTGGCTCAGGCGGACGAAGGCGGCGCTGTAGAGGCTTTGAAGCTCCGAATCCTTTTCCGTGATGATCTGTTCGCTCACCTTGCGCACGGCCTGCGCCATGGGCTGGCCGCCCAGGCGCGCATAAAGATCGGCGATCTGGCTCAGGCCAATCGCCGTCTTGCGCCGTGGCTCGATCTCTTTCGCTGCCAGGCAAGTCGAATAGTTATTCAGGATCTCTGCCGCAGCCTGCTTGTCATCCCGGTCGAGCAGCACTTCCACAAACTGCCGCAGGTTGCGCGGAGGCACGCACGGCGCTTCATGCGACATCAGCACGCTCTTCTTCCCCGCTTCCGGAACTTCCGCCCAGAACATTCGGTCGAGGATGTCGGCATGGGACTCGACCAGAATTCCGGCCTTGCTCATCTTATCTTCTTGCAGCTTGAGGATTGAGCGCAGCGAGTCCATCTGCCGGCTCATGTGCTCCATCATCTGGTGCACGGCGTTGACCTTGACTTCGCCCTTCGAATAGCGCTCCAGCGCGAAGCGGATCGCCATGTGCTCGGCCGCCTTCATGAGCAGGGGCGTATCTTCCTCCTGCGCCGCCGAGGCCTGGGCTGCAAGGCTGCCCAGCAACTGCTGCAGGTTCAACCGCGTGTTCGGATCGGTCTCGGTCAGTTCCTTGTGTATGTCTTCTTCCTTGACGCTGGGGTCCTGCTGCACCTGGCCGAATCGCGTCAACAGGCGGATCGCCTGGATCACTTCCTGTTCTTGCAGGGGGACCATTCCGCCGGTCCAGGCCGGTGCCGCTCCCGCTGCGCCGCCAGTTCCGCTCACCGCGGCCGCTCCGCCTGCGTTACTGTGGGGCAAATTCGGCACACTTCCCAGTGGCACCATGGGCACGCCGCTCTCGCCTGCGCCCTTTCCTCCACCTGCATTCGCACCCTCTGCCGCCGCGATCAACTGCAACAATTTTTGTGGATCGTTCAGCCACTGCTTGAACTCCGGGCCCAAAGTCTGCGCCGCAATCTGCGCCGCGATGCTGACATCCCCGGTCAGAGGATCGGCGGCAATGAACTTCACTTCGTTGATCTTGATGCTGCCACTGCCGGCACTGAGCGCGTCTTTAATCTGCTTGGCAACGTCGGTGGCTTTCGATCCCGCCACCGTAAATGCACGCACCAGGCGCACGAAGTCCTCTTCCGTCACCTCTTTCGGAAAGTGCAGGCTCGCCAGTCCGGCCGTGGTCAGCAGTGTCGCAAAACTTTTTTCCGATTGCCCCGACTCCAGTGGAATTCCATCCAGCAGCAGCTTATTGTCGGTAACGCCCAGCAGGAATCCACCGGAAGGCAGCGCTGCCTGTAGTTCATTCCACGTGGTTTCGAACTGCGCCTCGGTCCGTTTGTGGTCGTAGCCGTACATCCGGGCGTACTTGATCAGGATGTTGAGGCTGTGGACGAACGCCCGCGCCGACGCTGCGCGCGTTTCTTGCGATGTATTTAGACCCGAGATAACGTGCTCCTCGAACGCAAGTTTTGAACCTCAAGGGTAAAGCGAAACGGTAGGGGCTTAAACGTTACGGAGGTAATTCGGCAAAGGTTCGCGATGCCCAAAGGACATGACCCCCACTCCCCCGTTCGATCCAGGCAGGCTAGGATTTGGGGGAATTTCCACATCTCGATTGGACAAACAGCACCCCTCCGCCCTGCGGTGACCCTGACTTGCTCAAATAAGAAGGCTCCCAAGCTTGCCAATCACCACCAAAAGCAGATGGGATTATGCCGTCTTTCATAGATTACTTCCGAGCGCTCGGCAGCCTCGACTCAGTTTTTTCCGCCCGCAGCAGAAGCTCAACCAGAGACTGGGTTGGCGAAATTAATTCCGTTCTTCCTGAGTCTCGCGTCATGGCGGAACATCGAAATAACTGAAAGCGGTTCATTCCGGCTCGGGCGGTCCGCGCGATCGTTCGCCGTGGTCATCTTGATTTGTTAAGGTCGCTCACTTCGAAAGCAGCGCCACAATAATTCAATCCATTGAAGGAGGAATCATGGAAGCTCGTTTCAATTACGTCAAATCCGCGCCTGGAGTGTTCAAAAACATGCTTGCTCTGGGACAGTATTTACGCGAGTCCGGTCTCGAGGAATCTCTGCTCCTGCTGGTTGATCTGCGCGCGTCGCAAATCAACGGCTGCGCCTACTGCCTTGACATGCACTGGAAAGATTTGCGGGCCGCGGGAGAAACCGAGCAACGGCTGTATTCGCTGGATGCCTGGCGGGAATGCCCTTACTACAGCGATCGCGAACGCGCGGCGCTGGAATGGACCGAAGCTCTCACCCTGATCACCAATGGTCACGTGCCAGACGAAATTTACGAACGGGCAAGCAAGCAGTTCAACGAAAAAGAATTGTCGGACTTAAGTTTGGCTGTCGTCAGCATCAATGGCTGGAACCGTTTGAATATTTCAGCTCGAACCGTTCCCGGCGACTACCGGCCGGGACAGTTTCGTCAGTTGAAAGCCGCATGAAGACTCACTGCCGCACACAGGGTGCGCCAGGCTGCTCAAATGAAGCTTGCAGGTAACACGGTTTTGATCACAGGAGGCACCAGCGGCATCGGATTTGAGTTTGCCGCTCAGCTTCTCAAACGGGGCAATACGGTAATAATCACGGGACGAGATCAGGGCAGGCTCGAACAGGCACAGCGAAGCCTGCCCGGTCTTCACGCCATTGAAAGCGATGTGTCGGACCCGAAAGCAATTGCGCTTCTGTCCGACAGCGTCACCAGGCAGTTTCCGGCATTGAATGTCCTGATCAACAACGCTGGAATCATGCGGACGATCAACCTTCTTGATCCGCCGGACGGCCTTGAAGATATTACACGTGAGATCGAAACCAACCTCAACGGTACAGTCCGGATGGTCAAACAATTCCTGCCGCACTTGAAAACCAAAGAGCGCGCCGCCATCGTGAACGTCTCGTCCGGGCTTGCGTTCGTTCCGCTGCCGATCGCGCCGATCTATTGCGCGGCCAAAGCAGGTGTACATTCGTTCACTCAGTCGTTGCGCGTACAACTCCAGAACACCGCGATCAAGGTGTTTGAACTGGCGCCTCCCATCACGCGAACTTCGCTATTCACAAAAGATATTCACTCGGAGGATGTGAAGGGCGTCCGAATGATGGATGTCACACAAATGGTCAGCCAAGCCATCCGGGGCTTGGAGAAAGATCATCTCGAGATCCGTCCTGGGCCCAGCAATTTCTTGAAGTGGATGAGCCGCATCGCACCAGGCATCATGTTGACAACGCTTAGCAGAGTGAGTAACTCCAAATGACGCCTTGCCGCAAACCATTTCATGAAGCGATGTCATTCCGAACCGGCGCGAGGCTCCACTGAGGAATGCTTTGTCGACGGGAAAAATACAGCCAGAAGAATAAGTGAATCGGGGCGTCCCCAGCATTTAGAGGAACCCGCTCGGCTTCAACTTCAAGACCGCTATTTCCAAACCAGCCCATGCTTTAATGTCGGCATGGAATACTCCTGGTTTATTCTTCTGCTTTCGCTCTCCGGAGCGGCGCTCTTCCTTCTGCTTTTGCAGGGCACGTCCATCGGGCAACTAGTTCACGAGCGCATTCCCGAGCGGCCGCGGAAACGGCTCTTCGTCGCTTCCGTCAGTTTCTTCCTCACCTTTGGCGGGGTTCGCGCCGTAGTCTACGCCGTCGTTCACCAGGTCCCGCCCTTCCATTTCATTCAGCACGGCGGACGGCACATCCACCACCTCGTCTTCGGTATCCTCATCCTTCTTTTTGTCGGCTACGCCTGGCTCGCCGAAATCGGCTCCGGCTCGGATGACTCTTCCATTCTGCTTAGCCGCCTCATGTCGATCCTCTACGGAGTCGGCGCCGCTCTGACCCTCGACGAATTCGCCCTCTGGTTCAACCTGCAAGATGTCTACTGGTCTCCCCAGGGACGCACCAGCATCGACGCCATCATCCTCTTCGGGGCATTGCTGAGCGCCGGCACCTGGGGCGCACCGTTACTGGGTTCGAAGAAGAACAGAAACTAGCGATCCCCCAAGGCACAAGAAAATCGGGTCGCCCGCAGGCGACCCGACTTTACCGAAAACTGACAACTGAGGACCGATTTCAGTCACCCGCAACCGGCTCAGGCGCTTCCGTCTTTTCAGGCGCCGGAGCGATGCCCCCATTCGACTTCGATAGCGCGCCCAGCGGAATGAAGCCATCCTGCGATTGCACCGGCTTCTCTTTCAGCACGACTTCGCGATACAGCGAAGCCATGCGCGCGTTGTAGGCCTCGTCATTCTTCTGCGGACCACGCGCCTCGGCGGATGCCGCTGCCTTCGCATCGCGCGCCCGCGTCTTTTCTTCACGCGCGTTCTTCGCGATGCCCAGGTTGTCGAGATCGTGTTGCAGTTCGTTGGTGACGAGTTCTTCGCGCAGACGGAGATAGTCGTGAGACTCATCGTCCATCTTCACTTTCTTGCCGCCGGCGAAGATCTCGTGCCGTCCATGCTCTTCGTACCACTTGGTGAGCGTGGCCGTCATGTGCATCTTCTCGATGATGTTGCGCCATCCCACGCCCGTGTTGTAAGCGCAGAACGAAATCTCGCCTTCCTGCGTCGCGTAAGGAATAATGCACTGCTCGGTGCGCCGGAAGTCATAGTTGAACAGGTCCTGGAACCACATGCCGGCGATGAACAGGAAATTCCAGCGATCGTTGGTGCGCCGCTTCATCACGTCATCGATGGTGCGGTCCGGACCAACCTTGCCGTAGTTCTTGCCCGTAGCATTGAAGTTCTTGTCGAACTTCTTAAGCAGGTCCGTCATCTTGAAATGCGTCGGCGACTGGAATGGATCGTAGTTCTTCATCAAGCACAGCGCCATGCCAAACACAGTAAGCTTCTTCCCGCGCGCAGCGTCATTAACCTTGGCAATGTCCTTAGCCAACTGGTCTCCATGCAAAAACGCCGTAACGGGCACAGCCTCCTTAGTTTCTTTGTCGATCATCACAGCCATGCCAGTCCCGCAATTAGGGTGACAGCCGCAGGATAGTTGGCCCCAGTCGTTTTTCACGTCGTTGACGTGCATTAGATCCGCCCAGTCGCTGAACGTCCCCATGAATGAAATTGGGAACCAGTCTCTTGCGGGCTCGCCTAATCCGGTTTGATTTTTTACGTCGTGGGCCAGGTGGCTCAGCGTGTAGCGCTGGGCCTGGCGGCGGTCGTCGGTTACGGCTTCGTCGCGGCCGGTGAAGCTTACTGGCTGGAAGCTGAGGAAGCTGATTGTTTTTGGATTGTCTAACGCGAACTTGATGATGCGTCCGACCTGCTCGTTGTTGATTCCGTTGACGATCGTTACCACCGGGACGATTTCGCATCCGGCTTTGTGCAGGTTTTCGATTGCCTTCAGCTTTACGTCGAACAGGTTGCCGACCATGCGGTGGGCGTTGGCGGCATTGCCGATTCCGTCGAACTGAAGATAGGCATAACGCATACCGGCTTCGACGGCTTGCTGGGCGAATTCAAAGCTCTTGGCGAATTCGATTCCGTTGGTCGCAGCCTGCACGGAGTTGTATCCGACTTTGCGGGCGTAGCGAACGGCGTCGAGGAAGTACGGCGACAACGTCGGCTCGCCACCGGAAAACTGCACGCTCATCTGACGACGCGGCTTGATGGTAATCGCGTTGTCGAGCATGGTCTTGATTTCTTCCCACTGCAATTCGTGGACGAAGCCGACCTGGTTCGCGTCCATGAAGCAGGGGTCGCACATCATGTTGCAGCGGTTCGTCAGATCGATGGTCAGCACGGAGCCGCGTCCGTACTTCACAGTGGACGACCCGTGGTGGTGCAGCTTCTCGTCGTTGTGGGCGGCGATGTCGCGGCCGGGGAAAACGTCTTCCAGGTGCTTGGAGAATTCGGTGTCGATCGACATCACGTCTTCGAAGTGGCCGTGGATGGGGCAGTCCTTCACCATCAAGATCTTGCCGTCGCGCTCGACGATGGTGGCCTTGATCTCGCCGACCTTCTCATTCATGAGAACTTCGTGCGGCAAGTGGCCGTCGAGAATCTGCTGACGGATTTCCGGGACACACTTCGGGCAGAGCGAATCGGTGGAGCGAGGCCAGCCGAGCGGTGGCTTAGACTTTTCGTAGGACTTGAGCAGCGGCTTCTCGGACCACTTCGGCGTGGGCGACGGATTGGGCTTAATCCGGTTGAGACGCTCGAAGAAAAACCATGTTCCCTTCGCGGCGGCTACGGCGGCTGCTTCTACATATTTGATCGGCTTGTGCATTTTAGCTTTAGGCTCCTGGTTTCTAGCTTTTGGCTTTTAGCTCTTAAGCTCTTGGCTTTTAGCCAAATCTTTCGACCTACCACGTTCTTTTCTTTCCTATTACGTTGTCATTCCGAGCCGCATGTGTTGCCGCCGTGGAACGAGTATTTTGCTTGTCATTCCGAACCGTCGCGAAGCGGCAGCGAGGAACCTGCTTTTCTTTCATCTTCATCGAAATAGCGCGCGTGTTGCAGTAGCAAGTGCTATCCCTCAGACTGCATTCACAACTCTGGCCTTCGCTTCGGATGAACCTGAGAAACCCTCACCCAAAAACTGTGGCTGTTCCCTGGGATGCCGCGGATCGAATAAGGCTCGAATCCGTGGCTGGCTACACTTTTCCCTGGGTAATCTGTTACGCCGATCCTATTGGAGACTTTAGGCCTGGCGCATCGATATCCCAACGAATGGTGCAAAAATGAGGTTTAGCGGTTGCTGGGGGGATTATATGGGGTTAAGTTGTTGAAAGTAAAGGGACGGTAGTTTGTTCCAGTCTCCCTGGGAAGTCGAATTTGGTTTCGAGAGGGCTTGAGGGGGGCGTATGCACCAATCGGCTTGCCGCAAGCTTCGAGTGCGGCGCGCAGTGCGCCTGCGGACCGGGCGTCAGCGATTGGGCGCGTTAGCGACGTTGGCGGCGCAGTGCTGGCCGGCGAAAAGCAGGTTCCTCCCTTCGGTCGGAATGACAAAATCTTTTTCCCATTCGGTGTGGGCGTGGGGTCAGCCGGCGCGGTTGAGGAAGTTGGCTTCGGAGCGCTCTCCGGTGAGTGTCGTGTTCTTGCGCGGGTTCCTGGTTCGCATTGGAATCCTTTGTTGGATCGAAAAAATTCCAAGGATAGTTTAGGCGGGTACGGGTTTGGGCGGAAGAAGAATTTGGGAATTTTTGTTGCGGGTGTTCCCGATATGGGAATGCCCCTGATTTAGGTTGTTCCCGCTTCGTGTCGTTGCGTCTTTTGCAAGGGCGGATGCGCGTTCAGGCGGCTAGCGATCGGGCGTATGAGCGACGGTGGCAGCGGAGTGCTAGCTGGCGAAAAGCAGGTTCCTCCCTCCGGTCGGAATGACAAAAATCTATATTCTGACAACTCTATATTCGTTTGAGGCATTCGTTTGGGGCGCGGGGCTACGATCCCTGTTTTTCGAGGATGAGGCCGGCCTTCTTTGCGGTCGCCTTTTGATTGCGATAGGCGCGGGCTACGTCGCCGAGTGGAACCGGTTCAGAGACTGGGCCGAACTGCCAGAGAGGCTGCTCGCCGCGAGCGTAGGAGTAGGCATCGGCGCTGGATCCGGCGATCGGATTTTCCGCGGCCATGGCATGCGGCTCGGCATGCCGAGGATGATCGGTAAAGACGGCGGGCTGAGGCTGGTTCGGAATGACCGGGGCGGCCTGTTGTCCAAAAGCGGCGGCGGCGCAAAGAATCAGTACAACAAGAAGTGTAATTTTCATAGGCTCCATCCAAAATCCATGCTTCTAAAGTGCACAGCCGATGCCAACGTTAGCGGCTTATTTTTCAATGGTTTATGTTCATCCGTTAAGGTGAAACGCAAGACTTTGCACAATTAAGGAAGGCATAGTGAGCCAAAATCTCTGTCCGGGATTCAGCCAAACAAATGCGGTTCCAGGTTGGCAGCTCGATGCGGTTGGGTGTAATTTCTGTTGCGATCCTCAGATCCAAAACTTGCAGATGGAACCGCGGCAAAGGCGTAAATGAATTTCAGCAACGCACGATCTTTCCGGCTTCCGAGCCGGGTGTTCCTGGCGGCGATGTTGATATTGCTTTCGGGCGTGGCCAGTGCGCAGACCGATTGCGCAGACGGCAACAGCCCGTTGAATTCCGACCCACCGAAGAACATTGCGGTTCCCGAACTCCTTCAGAAATTCACGGCGAACGAAAGTAAAGTGCGCGACGCGCGGTCGCACTACACCTACACCCAGGACGTGATGGTGAGGACGCTCGACGACAAGACCGTGACTGGGCAATTTCACGAAATCACGCAGGTTTCGTACGACGACAAGGGAAAGCGGATCGAAAAGGTGAACTTCTCCGAGGTATCGACTCTGCAAGGAATTCAACTGTCGGCGGAGGACTTCGAAGATATTCGCGTATTCATGCCCTGGATGCTCACGGCCGACGAACTACCGCAATACACGGTCAGCTATTCCGGACAGCAGCACGTGGACGATATCGACACCTATGTTTTTCACGTCGAGCCGAAGAAGGAAGAAAAAGACCACCGCTACTATCAGGGACGCGTCTGGGTCGACACTCGCGATCTTCAAGTGGTAAAGCTGTGCGGCAAGAGCGTGCCGGACCAGGTACGTCCGAAGAAGCACCAGCCGATGGATATCCGCCCGATGTTCGTAGCGTACCGGCAGATTGTGGATGGGAACTGGTTTCCGGTCTATGCCAAAGTGGATGACACGCTGCATTTCGGCACGTCGTCCATTCATATACGGGAGATCGTAAAATTTGAGAATTACCGGCAGGCGAGCCACGCCTCTGGCACACCGAAGCGGTAAGTCGCTGGTTCTTCGGGAAAAATCGGCAGCATACTTTCAGGTAGGTTTGCTGTATGCTGTATGCGCTTTATGGCAGAAGAAAAAGAAAAAAATCGCAGCAAAGACATCGTTCTGTGGATCATCACAGTCGCGCTGGTAGCGTTGGCGTTCTTCTGGTACAGAAAGCCGTAGTTCACGCGACTTCCACAATCCAACGGTGATTGGTCAGCATCCGTAGATCGACCGCTGGCCCAGCGTTTGCACGCCCGCGATCTTCCTTTCCACTAAGAACTGTGGCCCGTGCATTGCAGCACACCCAGAAATGCTTTCCAGGGGCCAACCGCCTCGCGATATTGATGAGCCATGATTCGCGAGATCTGGTGGATATGAGTCAGATCATGGACGGCCCAGGTCGCGAGCAACTGCGCTAGCGTAACCTTTCCCAGAGCCGGGTGCAGGCCGCGGCTTTCGAAATCTTCCTTCCGTAGATGCATGGCGCGCAGTTCTTTCAGGTTTTCGGCGCGCAGGCGGGTGAATTCGTCCAACAATTCGCCTAGAGATTTCCCTGTGCTCTCGCGTTCCTGCGCCCAGCGATCGAAGGGCTCAAAAGGCTGGCTGTCGCCGAATTGCACGATCATCTTTGCGCGCGGCATCCAGTCGGTCTTTTCGCCGTGGATCAGGTGCCCGATAACATCGACCGCGCTCCAGGTCTTGTCGCCTTCGTTGCGGGCGGTCCAGAATTCCGGGAGTTCGCGGAGTAGTGCGTCGAGACTCGCGGGCGTGCGGGAAAGAAGAGAGATCGTCTGCTCAAGATTGAACTCGGCCATGCGCATTTGGATTCAACTCCGGTCCCTTGCGATTCGGCTGCGCGCAAGAACATTTCACCGCGGGATGCGTGCCGGGGAAATCCGAGGCGCGCTGTTATGGTTTCCGCCCTCGCATCGGGTAAGATACTTCGCTGCGAACGGGACGTTCTGAAATCCCGTCTCAAAGCCTTCATTCAATGAACCGCGAATATCACAAGGCATACAGCCAGGAACTGCACCGGGACATGGAGGCGCTGGTCTTCGGCCACGCCGGAACGCCGCTGCTGGTCTTCCCCACTTCCATGGGGAAGTTCTTCGAGTATGAAGACCGTGGCATGATCGGCGCGCTGGCCCACAAGATCGATCGCGGCGAACTCCAGATATTCTGCCCCGACGCGGTCGATCTGGAGAGTTGGTACAACAAGAACGTTCATCCGCGGGTACGGGTTCTGCGGCATCTGCAGTACGAGCGTTACATTCTGCACGAATTTCTGCCCTTCATCCGCTGGAAAAACCAGAACTGGCAGTTGGCGGTGACCGGATGCAGCTTCGGCGCATATCACGCGATGAACTTCGCACTGAAGCATCCCGATGTGGTGACGCATTGCGTGACCATGAGCGGCGCCTTCGACATCAAGCAGTTTCTCGACGGCTACTACGACAACGACTGCTACTTCAATAATCCGCCGGACTATGTTCCGCAAATGACGGACGACTGGTTTCTGAGCCGCTACCGGCAGATGAAAATTGTTCTGGGCACAGCCGACTGGGACATTTGCCTCGATGCTAACTTCAAGTTCTCGGCAATCCTGAACGGCAAGGCGATTCCGAACTGGCTGGACGTCTGGAACGACAATTCGAAGCATGACTGGCCGTTGTGGCTGAGGATGGCCGGGAAATATTTTTAGGGCGGTCGTCCGCGTCGTTAGTTGTGCAAATGCGTGCAGCACCGAGGAAGAGCGGCGCTTCAGCGCCGCGTTAAGCGTGCAGAATCAGTCGGGCTTCAGCCCCGGCGGTCGCATTTGGCGGCGAATGGAGTTTTCCGCAACCTCCTCAGCAATGCCGTGAAAGGACCGCTGAGAACAACACAGCAGGTTCCTCACCGCCGCTTCGCGCCGGTTCGGAATGACAATATTTTGGGGTTTGAGGAGTTATCAGCGATGAAAAAGATCGGGCTGCTGTTTGGCATGGAAAACACATTTCCTCCTGCCGTGGTGGAGAAGATAAACTCCATGAAAATCGACGGCGTAACCGCCGAGTTTGTGCAGATCGGCGGCATCCGCATGGATGAGCCGCAGAAATATGCCGTCGTCATCGACCGCATTTCGCAGGACATCCCTTTCTACCGCGCATGGCTGAAAAATGCCGCGCTGCATGGGACGATCGTCGTGAACAATCCCTTCTGGTGGACCGCCGACGACAAGTTTTTCAACTACGCCCTTGCCCACAAGATGGGTGTGGCGATTCCGCCGACGGTGATTCTGCCGCACCACAAGCATCCGCCGGACACGACGGACCGCTCGATGCGCAACCTGATCTATCCGCTGAACTGGCAGGAACTTTTCGACTACGTCGGCTTCCCTGCTTTCCTCAAGCCCTATTCCGGCGGCGGATGGAAGCATGTCTACAAAGTCCATTCGCCGGACGAGTTCTTTCATCACTACAACCAGACCGGCGATCTGTGCATGACTCTGCAACGCGGCGTCGAGTTCGACGAGTATTACCGCTGCTACGTGGTCGGACAGGAAAAAGTCCATATCATGAAATACGATCCGAAATTGCCGCATCACGAGCGCTATGTGAAGGGCAATCCGCCGCCGTCGACGCCAGCCTTGCGCGACCGGATGGAGAAAGACGGCCTCGCTCTTTGCCGCGCGCTGGGCTACGACCTGAACACGGTAGAGTTCGCCGTCGAGAAGGGTGTTCCGTACGCGATCGACTTCCTGAATCCCGCGCCAGACGCGGAAATCACCTCGGTCGGCCAGGAAAACTTTGATTGGATCGTCAATGCCGTGGCCGAGATGGCCGTAAAGATGGCGACTTCGGGCGAGAGTCCGGTGAAGGAATTGCGCTGGGCGGGATTTCTGGCCGGGGCGACTGCCAAACCGGAAAAGAAGGGCGAACCGGTCTGGGTCGCGGCACGGAAAAAGAAGCCCGGGAAGTCGTAGTTCGCCAAGCCACAAACGAGCATTTGTCATCCTGAGGTCCGCGGTGTTTGCGGGCCGAAGGATCTATGTATTTCGCCGGCCGGCTCATGCGCTGGCAGCAGGTTGCATAGATCCTTCGCTTCGATCAGGATGACAGAGCAGCTTCGATCCTCACGGTGCGGAGTATGCGAAAAGGCAAACCGGCGAAGACCGTCGACCAATACCTGGCCGGCGTCCCCGAACCCGCGGCGTCGACGCTGAAGCACATGCGCGCGGTGATCCGTTCGGTTGTGCCGAAGGAAACGACGGAAGTCATCAGCTACGGCATTCCCATGTTCAAGTTCAATGGGATGCTGGTCGGGTATGCGGCCTTCGCGAAGCACTGCAGCCTGTTTCCAACCGGCTCGGGCGTCATCAAGCAATTCGCCAAAGAGTTGCAAGGATATTCGACCAACAAGGGAACGATTCGATTCCCCGCTGACAAGCCTTTGCCGGATGCGCTGGTAAAGAAGATCGTTCGGGCTCGGGTGAAGGAGAACCGCGAGTGGGATTGAGAGAAACCCCGGCCCAACCCTTGCTGCGGATTGTTATACTGTTTGAGCTTGTTTTGTCACCTTCGCCCAAAACGCGGAGGTGAAACACCCTCATTTGTGGCGCTACCGGCGAACAGCAGGTTCCTCGCTTCGCTCGGAATGACAACACTTGAGGGTTCAGACACACGCGAGGGTTCAGACACGTCGAGCTATGCTCGGCGGACAGCCGACGGCGGCTGGCCCTACATGATTTCTTATGCTGCCGACTTTCACCATCGGAATTGAAGAAGAATATCAGACCATCGATCCCGAGACGCGGGATCTGCGGTCGCATATTCAGGCCGAATTGCTCGAGAAGGGCAAGATGGTCCTGCAGGAGCGGGTAAAGGCGGAGATGCACCAGTCCGTCGTTGAAGTCGGGACCGGCATTTGCAAGAACATCAAGGAAGCCAAAGCAGAAGTGAAAGAACTGCGGAGGCACATCATCCAACTGGGTCGCGATAACGGATTGAAAGTAGCGTCAGTGGCGACGCACCCGTTTTCTGACTGGCGCACGCAAGAGATTCATCCGGATGCGCGCTACAAGGTGCTCGTCGAAGACATGCAACTGGTGGCGCGGGCCAATCTGATCTTCGGACTGCATGTGCACATCGGCATCGAGGACCGCGAGACCGCGATCCACATGATGAATCACGCGCGCTATTTCCTGCCGCACATTCTCGCGCTCTCGACCAATTCCCCCTTCTGGCTAGGGATGAACACGGGCCTGAAGTCCTATCGCTGCAAGGTATTCGACAAGTTTCCCCGCACGAACATTCCCGATTATTTTCCGAGCTGGGGCGAATACGAAAACTTCATCAAGCTGCTGATCAAGACCAACTGCATCGACAATGCCAAGAAGATCTGGTGGGACATCCGCCCGCATCCCTTCTTCAACACGCTTGAATTCCGTGTGTGCGATATTCCGATGCGCGCCGACGAAACCATCGCCATCGCGGCGTTGATTCAGGCGACCGTGGCGAAACTCTATAAGCTCTACGCGGCGAACCAGGGATTTCGCCTCTACCGCCGCGCTCTGCTGATGGAGAACAAGTGGCGCGCCGCCCGCTATGGCCTCGACGGCAAGCTCATCGACTTCGGCAAGCAAAAGGAAGTTCCGGCCCGCGATCTGATACACGAATATCTCGACTTCGTCGACGATGTGGTCGACGAACTCGATTCGCGCGAGGAACTGGAATATATCCACAAGATTCTCGACGGCGGCAGCGGCGCGGACCGCCAGTTGCGCGTATTTGAGCAAACGGGAGACTTGAAGAAAGTTGTCGACTACATCGTCGAAGAGACGGAAGCGGGATTGGTCGAGGAGCCCGAGGCCGCTAGAAAAGTAGGGTAATGAGCCTCTCTGCGCGTTCCAATCCCATCGAACTCAGCAAACTTTCCTTTGACCCTGAATACACGCCGGGCGCCCGCAATGCGGTGAAGGTTTGCCTGCGTATCCAGCCGGACGAACGCGTCTGCGTCATCACTGACGAAGCTACTGCGGAAATTGCAGCCGCCATCGTAGCCGAACTCAGCAGGATTGGCGCGCCCCATCAGGCCTGGATCATCGAAGAAGTGGCAGAGCGTCCGCTGCGCGACTTCCCGCGCGAGATTGCTGACGATTTGGAGAAAGCGCAGGTTTCGATCTTTGCCGTGCAAGTGCAGACCAACGAGTTGCGCTCGCGCATCCAGATGACCGACATCGTCAACCGGCGCAGGATTCGCCACGCGCACATGGTCAACATCAACCGCCAGATCATGCTGGAGGGGATGCGCGCAGATTTTCAACGCGTCGACCGCCTCAGCCAAAAGGTCATTGAGATGGTACGGACGGCATCGAAGATCCGGGCGAAGACGGCGGCTGGCACTGATCTCACCGCCGATCTCAATCCGAACTACAAATGGCTGAAGACCAGTGGCATTATTTCACCCGAGAAATGGGGCAATCTGCCCGGCGGAGAGATTTTTACCACTCCCGGCGAAGTGAACGGAACATTCGTCATTGATGGTGTGGTCGGCGATTATCTCTGTGCCAAGTTCGGCGACCTGAAAGCAAATCCTCTGACCATTCACATGAAGGGCAATCGCCTCACCGAAGCCCACTCCGGAAATCGCGAACTGGAAGACGATTTCTGGAAGTACACCCACACCGACGAAAACAGCAACCGAGTGGGTGAATTCGCAATCGGAACAAATATTGATTTGAAGAACGTCATCGGCCAGATTTTGCAGGACGAGAAGTACCCCGGCATTCATATCGCGTTCGGCAATCCCTACGGCGCGCACACCGGCGCGGAGTGGGACTCAACCACGCACATCGACGTGGTCGGACGAAAGTTCAATATCTGGGTCGATGAGCAGCAGATCATGCAAGACGGCAAGTTTCTGATCGAGGCATAGAAAAACCTTCACCACAGAGGACACGGAGGATCACAGAGAAAGGATTTCCTCTGTGGCACTCTGTGTCCTCTGTGGTAAAGATTTTGGTTCTTACCCCCAACCCGAAGCCAGGCGTTAGAATGATCGCCCGATCATGATTCCCTCCCTTCGCAAGCAGTTCAACACGAACTTCACGCCTGACAAATATCAGAAGTTCCTTCGCCGAATCGACGACGCAGCCGGAACGCATGTGCAGTTCCGGCTCTCGGAAACTCCCTGCTTCTTCCCAAAATCTCTACTGGATGAAATGGCGCGCGACGGGAAGGAACTGATCCGGCAGTTGGTGGAAAGCCCTGCGTATCGCGCGAAGTCGGATGAAGCCGTCCCCGCCGAGTTCAAAGTCCCGAATGAAGCGCCGCATCCGATGTTTGTGCAGGTGGATTTCGGGCTGGTGCGCGGCGCGAATGGCGAATTGCAGCCGAAATTGGTCGAGTTGCAGGCCTTCCCTTCGCTGTATGCCTATCAGGGGTATTTGGCGGAGGCGTATCTGGATGTGTATGGACTGCGAGATCCCGAATGGCTGCCAGCAAAAAGCAGGTTCCTCGCTTCGCTCGGAATGACAAATCCAAAGAAGAACGAGGCTGCGAGCTCTGGACCGAAATACTTTCTCGGCGGGCTCGACCAGAACTCTTATCACGACCTTCTAAACCGCGCCATCGTCGCCGATCACGATCCCGAAAACGTCATCCTGATGGAAATCGACCCCACCCGCCAGAAGACGCTGCCCGACTTCTTACTCACCGAAAAAATGCTCGGCGTTTGCGCAGTGGATATCGTCGATATCAAGAAAGAAGGCTCGAAGCTCTACTACGAACGCGACGGCAAACGCATCCCGATCGAGCGCATTTACAACCGCGCCATTGTCGACGAACTGGAACGCAAGCATGTAAAGCTCGCCTTCGACTGGCGCGACGAGCTCGATGTCGAATGGGCCGGGCATCCCAACTGGTATTTTCGCATCAGCAAATTTTCCATTCCCTATCTCAAACATCGCTCGGTGCCGAGGACGTGGTTTCTTGACCAACTCGATACCGTCCCGGACGATCTTGAGAACTATGCGTTGAAACCGTTGTATTCTTTTGCCGGGCTCGGCGTCGTGATCGCGCCGAAGAAAGAAGACATCGCCGCGATCCCCCCCGGCAAGCGGCCTTACTACATCCTGCAAGAAAGACTGAATTTCGAACCGGTGATCGATACACCCTTGGGCGGGACGAAAGCCGAGGTCCGTGTGATGTACATCTGGCTCGACGAATTGACGCCGGTGCTGACCATCATCAGAATGGGGCGCGGCTTGATGATGGGCGTCGACCACAACAAAAACATGGAGTGGGTCGGAGCGTCAGCGGGATTGTTTCTGGATGAAGATGAATAAGAGATAGGACTTGGGGCCCTGTTCTCTAATTTGGAGGAGGGTTCGAAAATGCAGCGTTATCGTCTTTTCCTGGCATGCGTTCCATTCGCTATTTCCCAACTATTCGCGCAGACCAACAAAGCCGCGGAAAAAATCGTCTTCGTGCGCCCCGACCCGGTGATTATTGCCTCATCATCGGGAACGCGGCTTTCCGCCGATCCCGTCGGCGGAGCCATCCATGCGGTCGAAGACCCCTCCATGCAGTTTCACGCCAACGCCGACGCCAAAATGAATTCGCTGGCGGAAATGAATCCCGATGGCAGCGGGATCTCCGACCTGCACATCAACGGCTACGATCCGTCGGTCTCGCCCGATGGCACCAAAATCGCTTTCTGCTCGCTGCGCGACGATCAGTATTCCCAGATCTACGTTGCCCACGCCGATGGAAGTGGCGAGAAGCGCATCACTAAAATCACTACGGGAGATTCCTGCGGCCCGGTCTGGTCGCATGATGGAAAGAAGATCGCCTTCTACAGCTTCGCTCTGCCGCACCCGAGCCGCAATCCCGCCGTCTGGGTCATGGATCCTGACGGCTCCAACCTGAAGCGCATCGTCGAGCATGGTTTGTCGCCATCCTGGTCTCCTGATGATAAGCAAATGGTCTATGCCTCCAACCGCGACGGAAAATTCCAGATTTACGCCATGAACTCCGACGGCACAAACATCCGCCGCCTGACCAACAACAAAGCGGAGGAATCCGCGCCGGCATGGGCGCCCGACGGCGCGGCAATCGTCTTCGTGTCCGACCGCGAAGGCGAGCATCCGGCATTGTTTCTGATGGGAGCGGATGGCTCGGAGCAGCATCGCCTGGTTTTCTCCAAGCGCCAGGATTTCTGTTTCCCGGCGTGGTCCTCCGACGGAAGAACCATCGCCTTCTCAGCATTGAATCGCGTTGGCGCGCAGATCGTGGCCGTCGGCGAAGAGCGCCCGAAGTGCGAATTGTGGACCGGCGAATACCAGATGTTCACCTTCGACAGCGAGGGCAAACTTCATCAGCTCACCAACACGAAATTCATGGCGACCAAACCGACATTCGGACGCCTGTCGTTCGCGCGCTGAGAAAATCATTCACTTGGCAGATGCGGCCTCGAGCCTGCGGCTGACCACGATGCCTCCGGCGATGAGCGCGCCCGTCAGCGCGAGAAACAACACTAACCATCCCCAGTGCTGGCCGGGGTGAAGCAGCACCCGAAGAATGCGCCGTCCGTAATAGCTGGCGATAAAGGCCAGGCCAAAATACCGCACCGCGCGCGAGACCGCCACGATGGCAAGAAACTGCCCCTGCGGATAATCGGAGGCTCCCGCGGCCGCGAAGAACATGCTGGTCGGCGTCGGCAGCGGGACCATGGTCGATGCGATCAGCGTTCCAGTTCCCCACCTCTTGAATATCTGCTGGAATCGCGAAACGATGCTTTTCTTGAATTTCTTATCGAGATAGGCCGATCCCGCTTTGCGCGCGAGCCGGAAGGTGAAATACGCTCCAAGAACCGACCCGGCCGTCGCCGCGGAGGCATATTCATACCAATCAGGCCGATTCCTGGCAGCCAGAACCACCGTGAGGATATCGAGCCCTCCAAAGGTAGGCAGCGGAGAGCTGTCGAGCACCGCCAGAAAGAACAGCCCGGCTGCGCCCAGATGGAGCAGCGTCGAGGTCAAGCTGCGGCTTCCGTGCCGGCGCTGGCTCTGCACGAGCAAATGCAACATCTCTGCAATATATCAACAGGCTTCGCGCGCGCGCGTATGCCGATGTAAAGATAAGTCAGCCAACCTTTTTGACGATCGTCGTTTCCAGTTCCATACCATTCGGCCGGGTCACAAACATCTTTTCTCCAGCGAAGCGGACGGGAATCGTCATGCCTTCGCCAAATTCTCCGGGTGCGTAACCCTGGGCGGAGGCCTGCTCATATTCGCCGATATACTGCACTCCGTGCACTCGGACCACCACGGCCCGGCGAAACTGCTCTTCAGTTGTCTCCTGCCGGATCTCCCGCTCGGCCTGTTCCCAGTTCTTCAGGTCCCGTCCGGCAATCCTGCCACTGCGAACATAGATTTCTTCGGCGCGGCGCCGGATCGCCGCCTGTAAACTGCTCGTGCTGGAACGGGTTGGGTTGGTCAAAATAGGTTCCTTCTCGCCGGCCGCAAGGCCGCTCTCTCCATGCTAGTTCATTCAAACCATGGCTGGGAGGGTTGCATCATAACTGGGCGCAGGTCGAGGCCCGTTGCGGGAAGGTTCATTCTCTTGTTCCGAAAATGCATTCTTTGACCGATCTCTTACCACCGTCGCGGAGGGACAGGGTAGTTGACCGGAGTCGGCCAGCGGCCTAACATTACCGCCGAGCAGGGCTCCAACTCTCTGATGATTGGCCAGCAAGTATCGCACTACCGCATCCTGGGCAAGCTCGGCGGCGGTGGTATGGGTGTGGTGTATGAGGCCGAAGACCTGAAATTGGGCCGCCATGTCGCGCTCAAGTTCATCCCTGAAAATCTGGCAGGCGATCCCAAATCGCTGGAGCGATTTACCCGCGAGGCGCGCGCCGCCTCCCTGCTGAACCACCCCAACATCTGCACCATCCACGGTATTGAAGACAACAACGGCCATCCTTTCATTGTGATGGAACGGCTCGAAGGCGAGAGCCTGAAGCAGTGCATTGCCGGACACGCGATGGGGGCCGAGAAGGTGCTCGACGTCGGGGTGCAGGTGGCGGACGCACTGGTCGCATCGCACGCGAAAAATATCGTCCATCGCGACATCAAGCCGGCCAACATTTTCATGACGCCCACGGGGCAGGTGAAAGTGCTCGATTTCGGCCTGGCTAAGCTGGTGCACAATCTGGGAACAGAGGATGACGCGGGAGCGGACAATTCTCTGACTGCCATTGGGGTCATTCCGGGGACCGCGGTCTACATGTCGCCCGAGCAGGCGCGCAGCGAAACCGTCGATGGCCGCAGCGATCTCTTTTCCTTTGGCGTTGTGCTGTACGAGATGTCCACGGGGAAGAAACCTTTCACCGGCGCAAATTCGCTGGTGACGCTGGATGCAGTGCTGCATTCCAAGCCGATCCCGCCGCGCGATCTGAATCCGAAAATTCCGATTGAGCTGGAAGGAATCATCGGCAAGGCGATGGAGAAAGACCGCAACCGCCGCTACCAGAGCGCGGCAGAGATGCGGTCGGACCTGGCGCTGCTCAAGCGCGAAGCGGAGTCCGGCACCATCAAGACACCGAGCGCGACTGCGAAGTTGCGCGTCGCCACCCGCACCTTCGGAAGAAATTCGCGCCTGCTCACCTACCTGCTGATCGGCACCGCAGCCCTGCTGGTCACTGTTCTCGCCGCCGTGGGCGCGTGGTGGTACAAGCACCGCGAAGTCGCGAATGCCGAGCAGCGGAATGCGATTGCCGTGTTGCCTTTACAGAATATGAACGGGGATTTCGGCATCGACTATCTTCGTTTCGCGCTCGCCGATGAGTTGACCAGCGTACTGACGTATTCGCGGACCCTCGAGGTGCGGCCGTCATCGGTCACACGAAGATTCGTGGCTGTCGATCTCGACCCCAGGAAGGTGGGCCAGGAACTGCGCGTGGGGCGGCTGATCCAGGGCCACTTCATGAAACAGGGCGACAATCTCACGGTTACGCTGGAAGCAATCGATGTTCCAACGGACCGGTTGCTTTGGCAGGCCTCGATCACGGAAAAAGCCGACAATTTCATCGGCCTGCAGGACCAGTTGAAACGGCAGATCCAGAACGGGCTTCTGCCAGTGCTGGGTGGAGGCGGCGGCGAGATCGAGAGCGCATCGCGCCCGAACAACCAGGAAGCCTACGACTTGTATTTGCGCAGCCTCGCCAAGGCACATGATCCCAAGCCGAACAAGGAAGCAATCAAGCTGCTGGAGGAGGCGGTCTCCATTGATCCAAAATACGCGCCGGCATGGGAGGCCCTCGGCCAACGCTACAACTTCGATTCGACCTACGGCGGCGGCGGCGAAGAGGCCTTCCAGAAATCGAACGATGCATTGGAAAGCGCCGTTGCCATTGATCCTAACCGCGTGGTGGCCGCCAGCCTCCTGATCACGAATCGGGTAGAACGCGGGGACCTGCGCCGCGCCTACCAGGCCGCGACCGACCTGGTGCGGCGGCGTCCACAAAGCGCCGATGCTCACTTCGCGTTGAGCTATGTGCTGCGATATGCGGGCATGCTTCCGGAATCTGCCGAGCAGTGCAAGGCGGCACGGCAACTCGATCCCGGCAACTTTGCCTTCCGCTCGTGCGCATGGTCGTTCCTGGAAATAGGTAAGACAGACCAGGCCATGGACTTTGTTCAGCTCGATTCCGGCACGGAATGGGCTAAGTGGGTGACTCCGTACATACGTCTGGCGGAGGGGAATGTTACCGAGGCACGGTCCGATGCGCAGAAGATGGCAACCGCGTCGATCTATCACCGCAATCTGATGGAAGCATGTACGGCCCCGCAGCCTCCTGCCGACCTGGCGCGAATTGTGCACGACGAAGAATCATCGGTCCTGACCGAGCCCGATCCGGAGGCGTGGTATCACATTGGCGCGCTGATGGCATACTGCGGACAGGATGGACCGGCGCTTCATCTTTTAAATGCAGCCGTAGAACAGAATTATTGTGCGCATGAGGCGCTGCTGGATGATCCACTTTTGAAAAATCTGCGGAAAGAAACCGCATTTAACGACGTCCTGACCAAGAGCAGCCAGTGCGAAGCGTTGCTGAAAGAAGGCCCTCAGTAAACTGGTGGTCACGCATTCATTTCATTCACGGGGGAGGCGGTTCGGAGTCATGGGGAAATTCACCCGCAGGGGATTGCTGAAGATAACGGTGGCTGGGGCCGCGGCGGCCCGGTTTGCGCCGCTCGCCCTCCGGGCGGACGATGCCATCGTGCGCAAGGGCCGCATTCATCAGTCTGTCAGCCGCTGGTGCTATGAGAAGATCCCCCTCGATCAACTCGCCGAGTACTCCGCGAAAATCGGCTTGAAAGGCGTCGACCTGCTCAAGCCGGATGAGTACGAGGTCCCGCGGCGCTACGGACTGATCTGCACCATGGCCTACGCCGGCGGCGGAGACATTCCCAAGGCGCTGAACCGCATCGAGTATCACGCCGGGATCGAGGACGGTTTCCGCAAGAACATTCCGCTGGCGGCCAAAGCGGGCGTTCCGAATGTGATTACATTTTCCGGAAATCGCGGCGGCATGTCGGACGAGGAAGGCGCGAAGAACACCATCATCGGGCTGAACCGGGTCAAGAAGATTGCCGAAGACCATGGTGTCAACATCTGCCTGGAACTGCTCAACAGCAAACGCGACCATCACGACTACATGTGCGACCACACGGCGTGGGGCGTGCGCGTGATGTCGGAGGTAAATTCGCCCAATGTGAAGCTGCTCTACGACATCTATCACATGCAGATCATGGAGGGCGATCTGATCGAGACCATCCGGCAGAACATCCAGTGGATCGGGCATTTTCACACCGGCGGCGTTCCCGGCCGGCATGAACTCGACAACACGCAGGAGGTCCACTGGGACGCGGTCATGCGCGGCATCGCCGACACGGGATACAAGGGCTACGTAGCGCATGAATTTGTCCCCACCGGCGACCCGCTGGAGTCGCTGCGCCAAGCCGCAGACTTGTGTGATGTGTAAGAGATGTAGATAGCCGCAAGAAGGAAAGGCGCCCCGGCCGTTGCACGAATGCACGCCAATAATTTTGTAGGCCGATAAACAATGCAAGCTGGCAAATTTTGTCATTCCGAAACGGCGTCAGCCGTTGAGGAACCTGCTGTTTGCCGGCAGCATAGATTCGGTCGGCGAACAGCAGGTTCCTCGCTGCGCTCGGAATGACAACCGAGTGACTTGATCCGGATTGCCTCTCATCGGAGACTTTGGAAACAATTTGCGTCAAACCCGCCTCAGGCCCCATCCTTGTAGCGTGAGAAATCCCGGACCCGGCAACCTGCCGCGCCCTGTCGAGCGCGGCGCAAGTTTTCTTTTTCAGCGCATTCACCTTTTCTCCGCGAAAATTGCCAGCTGCGTGCTTGTGCTCGCGCTGGCTGCGCTCTGCCAATCCCATGGCGGAGTGAAACCAGCGGCTAGCGCGAGCGGGCATTCCGCGGACGCGGCCTCGATTTACACCACCCTGACCGATCCTCCGGGATTGCGCTATCAGGGCGTGCCCGCGCCCCTGCCACAAGACGAAGGAGCAGCCGGCCTGCGTCAGGAATTGCTGCGCCTGGGGACCACCGCGCGCCTGATGCAGGTCGTCGCCCATCCCGACGATGAAGACGGCGGCATGCTGACGCTCAACGCGCGTGGAGAAGGCGTAAGCACGCTGCTGATGACCTTGACCCGCGGCGAGGGCGGGCAGAACAAGATTGGCAGCAACTTGTCAGATGTTCTGGGCGTATTGCGCAGCGAGGAACTGTTGGCATCGGACAATTATTACGGCGTCCAGGAAAGGTTCTCGCACGTAGCGGACTTCGGCTTTTCCAAGACGGCATCGGAGACTTTTGAAAAATGGGGCGGCCACGATCCGGCGTTGGGCGACATCGTCCGCGTGATTCGCACCTTTCGTCCGGACGTGCTGACGGCGCGCTTCTCCGGGACCGAGCGCGACGGGCACGGCAATCATCAGGCATCGAGCATTCTGGCCAGAGAGGCCTTCCGGGCGGCGGCCGATCCCAGGCGCTTTCCGGAGCAGATTGCCGAAGGCCTTCGGCCCTGGCAGGCAAGAAAGTTTTATATCGGCAATGTCTGCGGCTTTGGAGCCGCCACCTGTCCCGACGCCGACTGGACCGTGAAGTACAACACGGGCCAGCGCAGCGAAACGCTAGGCATGTCGTATGCCCAGTTTGCCATCGAAGGGCTTCACCATCAGATGTCGCAGGGGACGGGCGCCTACAACATCGAACCGGGCGACCGCTTCACCTTTTACAAGCTGGCCGATTCGGCCATGCCCGCCGGCGCAGATGGCCACGAAAAAACATTCTTCGACGGCATTCACACTGGGTTGCCCGAACTGGCGGCGCGGCTGGGCGCAGAAGAAAAGAAGCTGCCGCAACTGAAAGCGCAACTCACGGGAATCGCCCGGCATATTGCCGAAGCGGCGAGCAATGCGAGGGGAAGCGATCCCGCAAGTTCAGCCGCACCGTTGATCCAGGTAGTCAGCGGCCTGCATAAAGTCCGCCAGGAAGTTGATGCCAGCGCTTTGAGTGGGGCGGCGAAATCCGAACTGTTGCTGGAGATTGTTACCAAGCAACGCCAGGCTGAGACCGGGTTGAATCTCGCCCTCGGCGTCAGTCTTTCGGCGAACGTTTCCACCGCGAGCGCGCTGGAGGCAAAAGCTGTAAAAGAAGCCGACGCATTGACGACGGTTTCTCCCGGCGAAGAATTCGCCGTCTGGCTGACTTTTCACAACGGCTCGAAGCTGCCGCTTGTGATCGACGGCGTGAAGCTTGAAGTTCCCGCCGGATGGAACACTATCAACAGCAAGTCGAAACCGGAGACGGTCAAACCCGGCGACGACCTGCATGTAAATTTTCATTTGCGCGTGCCAAAAGATACTCCTTACACGCGTCCCTACTGGCATCGCGACGATCCCGATACCGAGAGCCTGAATCACGTCGACGACGAGAAATACGCGACCCTTCCCTTCCCGCCTCCGGCCCTGCGCGCCCGCGTGGAATATGCCGCGCCGGCGGCGAATGGTCACACTCGCAACGGAATCACCTCGGTCGTGGTCACTCCTTTTCTTGATGATTCCGAAAAAGAGATCTCACGCCCGCTCGCGATCGTGCCCGCGTTTTCGGTAATGCTCGAACCGGGAACGCAGGCCATCTCTACGCATAACGGATCAACCACAACCGTCACCGTGGGAGTAACCAGCAACGTCTCGCCAATCCTGGCCGGAGGGTGGCTCAAGCTGGAGTTGCCGAAAGGTTGGCGTTCAGAACCCGTGCAAAACGCCGTGAGGTTTTCGCGCCGCGGTGAAAAGCAGGAGGTTAAGTTCAAAGTCTTCCCCGCCGAATTGAAGGAAGGTCGCGCCACGATTCGCGCGGTGCTCGAACAGCCGATACTCGACGGGGGCGAAAAATTCAGCGAAGGATATACGCTGGTCACGCGCGAGGACCTCGGCAGCTTCTACTATTACCAGCCCGCTCGCCAGCGGGTGAGCATCATCGACGTGCAGGTCCCGCACGATCTGAAGGTCGGCTATATCATGGGCGCGGGCGACGATATTCCGACGGTGCTTCAGCAGATCGGGATGAATGTTACGTTGATTCCCCCCGAGAAGTTGGCGAGCGAAGATCTGAGCAGGTATGGAACGATCGTGCTGGGCATCCGCGCCTATGACACGCAGAAGGATGTCGCTTCAAACAACAAGAAGTTGCTCGACTTTGTTTCCGCCGGCGGCACGCTCGTCGTGCAGTACAACGCGAGCACTGGAGATTTCAACGCCGGCAAGTTCACGCCCTATCCCGCTGACTTGAGTCGCGCGCGCGTTTCGGTGGAAGAAGCGCCGGTGACAATTCTTGCGCCCGACGATCCAATCTTTCACGATCCGAATACGATCACGCAGCATGATTTCGACGGCTGGGTGCAGGAGCGTGGCCTATATTTCATGAGCAAGTGGGACGACCATTTCAAGCCGCTGCTGGCCTGTCATGATCCCGGCGAAGACGAGCAGAAGGGCGGACTGCTGCGCGCACAATATGGCAAGGGGACTTACATCTACACCGGCTATGCCTTCTTCCGGCAGTTGCCGGCAGGCGTTCCAGGAGCAGTTCGCCTGTACGTGAATCTGTTAAGCGCGAAAAATAACAACTGACCATAGTGAGTTCGGGTGCCCCATTTCTCGCGTGTTCTATGCGTGAGAAGTGGGGCTTTCAGTCTGGTAAGCCACGTCCCGCAATGACTGGACGCAACACGCGACGTGTTTTCTTTCCAAGGGGTGAGAATACCTCGCGAGCAACCTCTCTCAGAAAATGGACTCTCCCCAAACACAATCGGGCTCGCCCACACTGATCCGCGGTATGGGCCTGTGGAGCGCCACTGCGCTCAACATGATCGACATGATCGGCGTGGGCCCGTTCATCACCATGCCGCTCGTGCTAAGCGCGATGGGCGGGCCGCAGGCGTTGCTGGGCTGGATCGCCGGCGCGCTGCTTGCAGTCTGCGACGGTCTGGTCTCGGCGGAATTGGGCGCAGCCATGCCCGCTTCCGGCGGATCGTATCGCTATCTGCGAGAGATCTACGGGCCGCAAAAGTGGGGCAAGCTGATTTCGTTCCTCTTCATCTGGCAAGTCTCTTTTTCCGCGCCGCTCTCCATCGCCACCGGGTGCATCGGCCTCGCCGGCTACGCCGCCTACTACTGGCCCTCCCTCGAAACCGTGTATGCGCATCATGAGTCGGCGCTGCACATCCCATGGGCGGGTCCATTGCAGGTGAACTGGATTGTCACTCCCGGCACCGGCTTGGCGATCGTCATCGTCTTCTTTACGGTGCTGTTGCTCTATCGCCGCATCACCGTGATTGGACGCCTGTCGAAAATCATGTGGTTCGGCGTCATGGGAACGATCGGCTGGATCATCTTCGCCGGGCTCACGCACTTCAACTCCGCGCTGGTCTTCGATTTTCCGCCCGGCGCGTTCACGCTCAACCGCCAATTCTTCGTCGGACTCGGCGGCGCGATGCTGGTCGCCACTTACGATTATTGGGGCTACTACAACGTGGCCTTTCTGGGCGACGAGATCGAAGAACCGGAAAAGAACATTCCCCGCGCGCTGTTGCTTTCCATTCTGCTGGTCGCGTGTCTATATCTACTGATGAATGTGTCCATTCTGGCCGTGGTGCCCTGGCGTGAGATGGTGCACGCGGGACAGAACAACAGCGGCCTGTATGTTGTGTCGCTGTTCATGCAAAAGGTTTATGGAACGTGGGCGGCGCGGCTGGTGACGGGACTGGTGATTGCAACGGCTTTTGCTTCGGTATTCTCATTGATGCTCGGCTATTCGCGGGTCCCCTACGCGGCCGCGAAAGACGGCAACTACTTCAAGGCGTTCGCCAAAATCCATCCGAAGCATCGCTTTCCGCATATTTCGCTGCTCGCTCTGGGAGTCGTCGCGGCCGCATTTTGTTTTCTGCGGCTGAGAGATGCGATCGCGGCGCTGGTCGTCATTCGCCTGATTTTGCAGTTTCTGGTGCAGGCCGTGGGGGTCATCGTGCTGCGCATCCGGCAGCCGGAACTGAAGCGTCCGTTTCGCATGTGGCTCTACCCCTTACCGGCGTTACTGGCATGCGCGGGCTTTCTCTTCATTTTGTTCAATCGGCAGAACTGGCAGAAGGAAATGCGCTACGCCGCGATCATTCTGCTGACCGGGGTCGCCATCTACATGGTTCGCGCGTGGAAGCAGTCCGCCTGGCCATTTTCTGAGTCCGAAAAAGCAAGGGCATAAATACACAGGACACGAAGATTCACAGAGGAGATCGTTGGCCGATCAGATTCGAATTCCGGCAATTGGAAATGCAGGCGCCGATGTCGCATGGGCGCCGCTGCGGGAGCCGCTTTTCCGTTCGCTGTGGATCGCCGCCGTCATCTCCTACACCGGCACGTGGATGCAGAACGTCGGCGCAGGCTGGCTGATGACGCAACTTTCCGACGATCCCCTGATGGTAAGCCTGGTGCAGGCGGCGGCTGCAATTCCGGTGTTCTTCGTCGTTCTTCCGGCGGGGGCCCTGGCCGACATCTTCGATCGACGCCGGCTTCTGCTCTATACCCAGAGCTGGATGGTGGCAGCCGCGCTGGCACTCGGAGTGCTTACCCTGCTTCATGCAGTCAGCCCGTGGATGCTGCTCGGGTTCACCTTCATCATGGGAATCGGTGCGGTCATGAACGATCCCGCCTGGCAGGCCATTACGCCCGAGGTTGTCTCGGCACAACGTCACGCCTCGGCGGTCGCGCTGAATTCTGCCGGCTTCAACGTGGCGCGCGCCGTCGGTCCGGCATTCGGCGGATTCGTCGTCGAAGCCGCGGGCGCAGGCTGGTCATTTCTGCTGAACGGGGCCTCGTTCCTCGGCGTGATTTTCTTTCTCTACCGCTGGAAACGCGCACCTCACCAACCGCTGCCGACTCGCAGCTTGAACCACGCCATTCGCGAAGGGTTCCGTTATGTGGGCAAAGCGCCGCAGGTCAGATCGGTCCTGATTCGCACCGGAGCGTTCAGCTTCGGCGCAGCTTCCCTGCTCGCCCTGCTGCCGGTCGTCTGTCAGCCGCATGGGGCCCAGGGATACGGCCTGCTGCTGACCTGCTTCGGAGTGGGCGCGCTTGCCGGCGCCGCTCTGCTGCCGCGCCTGCGCTCCCAGGTTTCCGTCGACGGCCTGGTCGTCGGCTCAACGCTGGTCTTTGCCGCCATGACCTTCCTGACCGGACAAATCCATGTTTTTGAACTGTTATGTCTGGTATTGTTTACCGCGGGAGCAGCCTGGATCGGCATTCTCGCCTGCTTCAATTTCCTTGCCCAAACCATGTGCCCATCGTGGATGCGGGCGCGGGCGCTCTCGATGTACCTGCTGGTCCTGCAAGGTGGAATGGCCATCGGCAGCGCAGTCTGGGGAGCGATTGCGTCGCGGCAAGGTGTTCCGGCGGCGCTGGCATGGTCGGCCCTCGCAATGGTCGCGGGCCTGGGAGCAATCCGGTGGCACCGGCTGACCGGCACAGAGTTGCAAATGACTCCGGCGGTCGTGCGGGATTAGGTATTGGGCAAGCATTATGAGGGGGAATATGCGCAGCAAAACGAAGATGGCCGTCTGGGGGCTGCTGCTGCTGACCATCGCAGCCGTCGCTCAGACCAGCAAGCCGAAAGAAGAGCACCGCACAATTCAGATGCTGCTCGACCGTAACATCAGCAATTTTGAACACGAATTCATCCCCGCGTGCGAAGCCATGCCAGAGGACAAGTACAACTTCGCTCCCAGCAATGGCGAGTTCAAAGGCGTTCGGACTTTCGGCGAACAGATCAAGCATGTGGCCGCGGTAAATTACGAATTGGCGGCGGCCATTGTTGAGCAGAAGCCTCCGGTCGATATCGGCGACGAATCCGGCCCCGCTTCCATCCAGGCCAAAGCCGACATTCTCAAGTATCTGAATGATTCCTTCGAGTACGTTCACAAGGCGATCGCGACCATCAACGAAAGCAACGTGACCGGCACCGTGAGAAGCCCGTTTGGGGAAGGCAGGGTGTCGCGGCTGGGGCTGGCAACTTCCGTCTCCGCGCACGGATTCGACCACTACGGCCAGATGGTGGTATATCTGCGGATGAACGGAATCATTCCGCCTGCGAGCAAACAGTAAGATCGCGCGCGGAAACATTCTTCCCGCGCCCATGTCCATCGATTTGCAAAGCCTCGACTGGCAGACTTTCCGGCTGACGCTGCAACTGGCGGCGACCGTTTCCGTCGCCTTGCTCCTTCTCGGCTTGCCCATCGCTTATTGGATCGCCTTCTCCCGCTGGCGCTGGAAATTTCTCGTCGAAGCAGTGGTCGCGTTGCCCATCGTTCTGCCACCGACGGTTCTCGGCTTCTACGTTCTCGTCGCCCTCGGCCCTCACAGCCCATTCGGCCGCTGGTGGATTTCCCTCACCGGCCACACCCTCGCCTTTACTTTCACCGGACTCGTGATTGGATCGATCCTTTACAGCCTGCCGTTCGCAGTACAACCGTTCGCCGCATCGTTCGCCGCGGTAGACCGCCGGCTCGTCGCGGCATCGGCCACGCTTGGCGCCTCGCAGCTGCGCACGTTCTTTCGCGTCATCGCCCCGCTCTCCTTGCCCGGCCTCATCACCGGCTTCACGCTTTCTTTCGCCCATACCATGGGCGAATTCGGCGTGGTGCTGATGGTCGGCGGGAATATTCCCGGGGTCACGCGTACCGTCTCGATCGACATCTATGACCGCGTGCAGGCCACCGATTACGCCGGAGCGAACCACACCGCGATGCTTCTTCTCGTCCTGTGCTTCGGCCTGTTGAGCCTGGTCTATGCGCTCAATCGCAAAACCTGGCTGGTTCATCCCGTAAAATAGGCGCGATGAGCGACGCGCTTGCCTTCCAGGGCACTACGACGAGTCCGGATCTTAATCGCCAGCGCTCCGCCACCTGCCTGCAAGCGGATTTCCGAAGACACAACGGCGGCTTTTTGCTCCAGGTCGCCTTCGACATCGCGCCAGGATTCACCATCCTGTTCGGCGCATCGGGAGCGGGAAAGACCACGCTGCTCGACTGCGTTGCCGGGCTGGCAGCGATTGATTCAGGCCGGATCGCTGCCGGCCCGCGGGTTCTGTTCGACTCCACCTCACGCATCAATCTGCCGGCTGCGAGACGAAAGGTTGGATACGTCTTCCAAATGCTGGCGCTGTTTCCACATTTGAATGTCGAGCAGAATATCGCGTACGGACTGAATCATCTTCCTCATACGGACCGGGAGAGCCGCGTAAGAAACATTCTCCAGGCTTTTCGCATCTCTGATTTATCGCAGCGCCCCGCCCGTGAAATTTCCGGAGGAGAGGGCCAGCGCGTGGCTCTGGCGCGCACGCTGGTCACCGATCCCGAAGTTCTTTTGCTCGATGAGCCGCTGGCGGCGCTCGATACTCCAACAAAAGCGCATATCATCGACGATTTACGCGAGTGGAACCGCACCCACCGTATCCCGGTCCTTTATGTAACTCATAGCCGGGAAGAGGTCTTCGCTCTGGGCGAGCGCGTCCTCGTGCTCGACGCCGGAAGGATCGTGGCGCAAGGCACTCCGCACGAAGTTATGACCGCCCCCATGCACGAGACCGTCGCGCAACTCGCCGGCTTCGAGAATATTTTCGATGCCATTGTGGAGGCGGTCCGGCCCGAGCGCGGCACCATGGCGTGCAGCATCGCCGGCGACGGCGCCCCCCTGGTGCTGGAAACGCCCCTGGTGCGGGGCGGGGTGGGTACTGCCCTCCGCATCGGAATTCGCGCCGGAGATATCCTGTTGGCGACCGTTCCACCCGTCGGCTTAAGCGCCCGCAATGTGATTCCGGGACGAATCGAGTCGATCGAGCAACGCGACGTGATCGTCTGCGCGCGCGTGAAGTCCCGCGTCCAGATCGAGGTACACCTCACCCTTGCCGCGCGCGATTCTCTGCAACTGGCCGCCGGCCGCGAAGTCTGGCTGGTGGTCAAAACTCATTCCTGCCACCTGATGCAGCGATAAAGACTGGAGATCGAAAAGGATGAAGAGCAACGCCGCGCCGCATGCGGAGAATCCCGCGTCCCGGCATTGCTCTCATCCAGATCTACGCCGCATTTCTAATTGGCTGCACGGGCCTTTCGCTCTTCGGCGCTTGTCGGACCCCGGAGGATGCCCCGCCGATGGCCGCAAGCCATCCCAGAAAGATGGAGAAAAATCCAGCCCATCCCAGCCCGGAGATGACATTCATGAAGTAGGGATTGCGCACTGAATCGGTAGTGTTACTCGCAATGCTGTTGCCGCCGAGAATAATAACCATCAGGGCAGCAAGCAGGCAGAGACCGAACATCGCCATGCCGTGAATTGCACCGTCGTGGCGATTGACGATTGCGGCCGCCCTGCCCGTCTCCCGCCCCGCGACATACATCGCGACCACCGTCAGGACGATCGCCCAGATGCTGATTCCCAGGCCCATTCCGGTGATCGGATGGGCGGCGGCAGGATTCGCGGCACTCGTGAATATCGCCGCTCCCAGCAAACCAAACACCGACCAGATACCGACAAATGTGAATACACCCGCCCAGATCGCTCCCCAGTCCACCCGGGACCGAACCACGGCCGACGGTTGATTTTCAAACACTAACGCTGCCATAAAGCCTCCTCTTGAGTTGGATGGCTCTGGCATGGGTTCGGTTTGCTATTTAATAGGATTACTGATTGATACTCATATCGTGTCACGATATAATTACACAGTTGAGATTTATGGGCGGCTTTGTGCGTCCAGAATTCTCTCGTCCCGCAATTCCATTACCGCCGCCCACTGCCCCTTGCGCTGCGCTGAAAAGACGATTTTCCCTCCCAGAATTCCCGCCGCAGCTTCCGGCGGCAGGTCGCGGTGATAACCGAAGTATCGCCGTTTGAGGTCGATCCACGCATGCGGGCTTTCGATCAAGGGATGCGCCGGTTCGTATTTGGTGGAGAACACAAGCGCGACGCCGAAATGCGAGCGGAAATCCGCGGCTGAAAGCACCTGCTCCAACGAAAAATCTTCGATGCGTACAACCTGCACCGGCCGGGTCACGTATCCCAGCCACGGGCGCGCCAGTTCGTCCGACGCCGGCCAGGCGGTGAGCACCTGCGCCATGGGATAGCGGGCTTCCAGAAAGCGCTCAGCATCTTCATGCAGGCGTACATAGTCGGCATAGGCGAGATTGTCCTCCGGGGCAAACGAATACGGAGGATTCCAGAACCAGCCAACCACGAACGCCGCGGCAAATATGGCGGTCACAGCCCTCCAAGAACGCAGCCTTCGTCGCAGCGTGGATATCGCCAGAATGATTACCAACGGAACGGCCGTCAGCATGTACCGCGCCAGTACTGCGCCGCCGATCAAGGCCATCACCACGATATAGGCCGCGATCACGACGAGGAAGACGATCTGCACCGGAACGGCGATGCGCCGTCTCTCGGCTTCGCCATCGCACAATGGAGGCAGCAACATCACCAGCAGCATGGCGACGGTCAGCAACCACAGATGCATGTATCCGAATGCCTGCCAGAGCCGTAGACCGAGCGCCAGAAGAAAGCGCAAAGGGTTCAGCGTCGACGAAACGTTGTAGCGGAAGAATTCCGGATTGCCGAAAACATACCCGGTGTGCGCATAGTGATATGCGTACCAGATCGCGAGCGGCAGCAATGAGATGAACAGGGCAAGGATACGCTTCGGAGATCCGCGGTCCTGGAAATTTACGATTTTCAGCCAGATTTCGCGCTTGCGAAGGACCAGCCTCAAACCTTCCAGACCGATCAAAGCCGCTGGCACAATCATGGCCGTCTCCTTCGCCAGCGCGGCAAACGAAAACCAGGCCGCAACCGCCGCCGGCCTGTCTTCGAGGTAAGCCAGAATTCCCCAGAAGGTAAGACCGGCAGCCGCCAGGTCCACTTGCGCCAGCGAACTCTGCGCAAAAAATACGGGATAAAGCGCGGTGCACAAAGTCGCCGCCGCCGCGACTTCCGTATTGGCCACGCGTTCAGCCAGGCGAAAAACTCCCAGCAGCGAGAACGCCGCCACCACCAGCATCGCCGATCGGGTCACGAACGGCGCGTAGCCGGCGACTTTCCACCACAGCGCCAGCCACGCCATCACCAGCGGCGGATGCGCGTTCGAGACAGTCGTATGCGGAATCAGGCTTCCACTCAGCAGAAGGTCGCGCGCAGCCGGAACGTAATATCCGGCTTCGTCCCAGAAATAAGGCAGATGAAGCAGCGGGAGGTGAAGCAGGAATATGAAGACGAAGATCGCCACGAAAACAATACCGGGATGGAGGCGAGTGTTCACGCAAGTGGGAGCATCGGGCGGCGACGTTTCAAAATTTCAAGGTTTCAATGCATCGCAGAGATCGCAGTTTCGAAGTTGCTTGCAGTTGCAGAGATGGAACAGATCTCAGAACCTCACAACTTTCAAACCTTGAAACGTTGCCACTTTGAAACCGGGCCGACGTCCTCAGTGCACCGGTCCGGCCGGCGCCATGCGCGGGTCGAGTTTGATCTCTCCGAACGCGCTCTCATATCCCACGATGTTCTGCTGAAGCAATCCCAACAATGCTTTGGCCTGCTGCGGGCTCAAATAGATTCCTTCAAAATTCTTGATTTCTACCAGCGACTCAGTCTGCTGCTGCAAGGTGCCGAAGACGAGAAAAAAGTCCCAAATGTTGACTCGCATCTGCACGCTGTTGGCGTAATTTTCGCGGTACGATGCGTCATTAGTGAGCTTGACATTGGGCTGCGTCGGATTATTCATAGGCTGAAAGTGTAAACGAACCCGGGGCGGGCGGTGAAATGCCTGGGCAGTTGAGTTCTTCCTGATTATGAATGAGGCAGTCCGATTCAGCCACCGCTGCCAAAATCTGTCATCGGAATGTTGGTTTGCGTCTGCACCGTACGGGCCATTACCTCGAGACATGCGCCTGCTTTGTAGAGGCCCCTATTGATAACACGAGACTTACACCGAATTCTGGCATTACTTTGGGAAGTACCTTGTGGTGCATAAAGTGCGATAGAGTTTATGTTCCTCCCGTGCATACGGAGATTGTGGCGGGCTGCTTATGACCCAACAAAACGAACCGATGATGGAAGAAGTTGTTCTTCCCGAACACCTGCTCCCCCTCGGAACGGTCCTGGGACAGGGAACTTCCGCTATGGATCTATGCATGGTCCTGGCCAAAATTTTCCGTGTGCAATACACCGAGGTCGCCCTTCTGCGACTGGAGGATGGCTTGCTGCGCTTCGTATTTCCCGAGCACCTGCGAACCACGGGAGCGATCCCTCTCTCCAGCAAAGCCGTGGCCGCGCACACGGCATTGAGCAAGAAAGCGGAGATCTTCAACAACTTTGCCCGCGTGAAACATGCCAGCATCTTCGAAACGATCAAGCCGGAGGCAAGCGGGCAGGAAGAACCGACTGCTCCGGCTCCAATTCAAAAGCTGATGTCGGTCCCGATCATGGACCGCGACCTTGCGGTGGTGGGAGTCATTCAGATTTCGCGCAAAGGAGTCGATCCGCGCTTCGCACAGGACTTCAGCCGCGAAGATCTGCACGATCTCGAGGTCGCCGCTGGATTGCTCGCGACCGCTCCGGCGTTGTTGGCGAACTAGAATCCTAACCACAGAGGGCACAGAGATTCACAGAGGAATTCCTCTGTGCTCCTCCGTGTCCTCTGTGGTGAACGTTTTTCAGCGCGAGTCCATAAACAGTCTCAAATCCGCGCCCGTCATTTCCCCCGGCTCAACGATCCCCAGCATTCCGAGCAACGTAGGCGAGATGTCGCGCAGCGATCCATTCGGTTTCAGCGTGAACTGTTTGGCATTCTCCGCGATCACAAGGAACGGTACGGGATTGGTCGTGTGCGCCGTATGCGGGCCCCCGGTCGCGGGATCGACCATCAACTCTGCGTTGCCGTGATCGGCCGTGATCAGCATCGCGCCGCCTTTGCCCCGAACCGCGCTCTCGATGCGGGCGAGGCAAGCATCGACGGTTTCCACGGCCTTGATCGTCGGTTCGAGTTTGCCCGAGTGCCCGACCATATCCGCATTGGCAAAATTCACAATCACCACATCGAAGGTTCCGTCTTCCGCGGCCTTCACCACCGCGTCGGCAATTCCCGACGCGCTCATCTCGGGCTTCAAATCGTAAGTCGCCACTTTCGGCGACTGCACCATCACACGTTCCTCGCCGGGGAAGGGAGTTTCGACGCCGCCGTTGAAGAAGTACGTCACATGCGCATATTTCTCAGTTTCAGCCACACGCAGGTTTCGCATGTTCAGCCCGCCCATCACGTTGGCCAGAATGTTGGCCATCGATTCCGGCGGAATCACCACTGGTAGTGAAAAATTCTTGTCATAGCGCGTCATGCAGACATAATGCAGATCTTTGGGCGCGCGATCGCGCGGGATCGCGGCATCCAAATCGTCCGCTCCCGGAAGATCACGCCCGCCCTGCGCATTGATGCCGCTGTTGCGCGCCAGCGCCCGCGTAATCTGCCGCGCTCGATCCGCCCGAAAGTTGAAACAAATGCACGAATCCTCGTCGCGAATCGTCTGTGTGGCGCCCGCGTTTTTGGAATCTTCACAAATGAATGGAATCACAAACTCATCCGTCACGTCCCGGTTGTAAGACTCTTTCATCCCCTGCACGGGATTGGCATACCGCCCGCCTTCCGCATCGGCAAACACCATCGCGTTATAAGCCTTGGCAATGCGCTCCCATCGGCGATCGCGGTCCATCGCGTAGTAGCGGCCGCTCACGGTGGCAATCTTCCCGCAGTTGTACTCGCGCATCTTCTGCTGAAGTTTTTCCAGATATCCCGCGCCGTTGGTAGGCAAAGTGTCGCGGCCATCCATAAATGCATGAACGAAGACGCGCTCCACGCCATTCTCTTTCGCCATCTTCAGCAGCGCGTGAAGATGCGCCTGCTGCGAGTGCACGCCGCCATCGGAGACCAGGCCGAACAGGTGCAGCCGCCGCTCCCCGGTCCGGGCGTGCTTCATGGCGTCCAGCAGCACGGGATGTTGAAAAAATTCGCCGTTCTGGATCATGAGGTCAATGCGCGTGATGTCCATGTGAACGATGCGGCCGGCGCCGATGTTCAGATGGCCGACTTCGCTGTTGCCCATCTGCCCTTCCGGCAAGCCGACAAACGGGCCGCTGGTATGAATCAACGTGTTGGGATACTCCCGCAGCAAGCGGTCATACGTCGGCTTGCGGGCGAGCGCAATCGCATTGGCCTTGGTTTCAGCGCGGTATCCCCACCCATCGAGGATGACGAGAACAAGAGGTTTCGGACGAGGCATAGGTCAGCTGCCGGCTCCTGGCTTGAATCGAGGAAGGCACGACTTCCGTCGTGCCCAAATGTTGAAATCAAAAGCCCATTCGATCATCGGCCGATGGCCCGTAGGTCGCCGGCAGAGGCGTGTCGTTCAGCCGCAGATAGACCCCGAGCTGCGCACGATGATGCACAAGGTGATTCAGGAACATCTGCCGGTAAGCCAGAAACCGCGACCCGCTGAAGAGGGGTTTCCCCTGGAAGGTCAATTTCCAGCTCTCGTTCCACGCCTCATCTGAAGTGTTCTTTAATGCGGAACGAAGTTTGGAGGCATTCTCTTCGAACGCCTTTACCAACTGCTCCGGCGATTCAAAGCCAGGACGTGTTCTCTGCGGGCCAGTGCCGAAGTCAAACTCGGGAGTGGTGAGGATTGTGTGCCCGAACCCTGGCAATTCGGCAACGTGCGGCGCCAATTTGCCCAGCGGCATGGATTTTGGGTGCGGCACAAAGTCCGCCTTCATAGGAACGCGCTCCAGCATGGCACGCGTCTTCTTGGCTTCTTCGTCGAATTCCGTCACAAGTAGATCGCCGATCATTTTTGTACCTCGCTCATTTCTGGACCGATTATTTTTTCGAACAGGTCGCGCAGGAACTGTTTGCGATCCACGCCCACGTAATCCGCTATGTCGGATAAGATCCCATTCAGAGTACCGACTCTCAAGCTGTCGTGATCGGGGATTGTGACCGAGTGGGAATGATCACGCCAGTTCGACTGAAGCCGTATGTGACTCCCTATCTGCCGCGTCGTTTCGTAGCCCTAACGCTTGAGCAACCGAGCAAGCTCTCGGCCAGAAACATCACGTGGCAGCCTCAAACCGAAATGACCTCATCCTTCATCAAGGCAGACGAATTACGCTCGGAACCTCGCCTTTGTCGAAATGGCATTGCACTGCCTCCCGAACATTCGCCTTCAACTCTTCCATGGAATCTGCCTGAGTGAAAATCGAATGCCCCAGCGCTCGGGCTTCGTAGCCGCCCTCGGGTGAATCGTGGACGGAGAAGATGATTTCGCTTTCGGTCATACAGGAATTATAGCGCCCCTTAGGAAGCCCGATCGCGCCAGCATCGTACCTCTATCCCCGATAATTCAGCGCTTTCAGTCCCAGGAAGCGCGAAGTATTGCCCAACTCTTCTTCAATCCGCAGAAGCTGGTTGTACTTCGCAACCCGGTCGGTGCGTGAAGCCGAGCCAGTCTTGATCTGTCCAGCACCGGTCGCCACTGCAAGGTCTGCGATAAACGTGTCTTCGGTTTCGCCCGAGCGATGCGAGATGATCGACGTATACCCGTTCCGCCGGGCAAGGTCGATCGCGTCCAACGTCTCGCTGACGGTGCCGATCTGGTTGACCTTGATCAGGATGGAATTCGCCACGCCCTTGTCGATGCCTTCCTGAAGGAACTGAACGTTGGTCACGAACAGATCATCACCGACCAGTTGAATCTTTCCGCCCAGCTCTTTGGTCAGGTTCGCCCAGCCATCCCAGTCATTTTCCGCCAGCCCGTCTTCAATCGAGACGATCGGATAATCATTCGCCCACTTTGCCCACCACTTCACCATTTCGTCGGAACTCTTCGACGACTTGTCGGATTTCTTGAAGACATACTTCCCATCCTGATAGAACTCGCTGGCCGCCGGGTCGAGCGCAATCGCAACGTCCTCCCCGGGCTTGTACCCGGCCTTCGAAATCGCTTCCAGCACAACTTCAATCGCTTCGACATTCGACTTCACCGAGGGCGCGAATCCGCCCTCATCGCCGACAGCAGTGTTGTAGCCGCGCTTCTTCAGAACACCCTTGAGTGTGTGAAAAACTTCCACGCCCCAGCGCAACGCCTCAGAAAACGACTCCGCCCCGACGGGCATGACCATGAATTCCTGAAAGTCCACGTTATTGTCGGCGTGCGCTCCTCCGTTGAGGATGTTCATCATCGGAGTCGGCAGCGTATTCGCTCCTGCTCCGCCAAGATATCGGTAAAGCGGAATGTCGAGCGCAGCCGCCGAGGCACGCGCCGCAGCCATCGAAACCGCCAGGATCGCATTCGCGCCAAGCCGGCCTTTGTTGTCGGTGCCGTCGAGTTCAATCATGCGGGCATCGAGGCCGCCCTGGTCGAATGCATCCCAGTTGGCCAGCGCCTCGGCGATTTCCCCATTCACGTGCTCAACCGCCTTGGTGACTCCCTTTCCGACATAGCGATTGTGATCCTCATCGCGCAGCTCAACTGCTTCGTGCTCACCGGTGGACGCTCCGCTGGGGACGATCGCCCGCCCCATCGACCCGTCAGCCAGGAAAACCTCCGCTTCGACCGTAGGATTGCCGCGTGAATCCAGTACCTCCCGTGCATGAATGCCTGCAATATTCGACATGGTTGCGCTTTCTTTCCTTTAAGTTAAATGAGTCCTGCACGCCCGCGCCGGCAGAGCGTCACCAGCTTTCATGGCGTTGGGAAACTCATGATTATATCGGATGGATTTCGCGCCATCCGATTGTCCTTCCTCTCTCTTGAGAACTTTCTTATTTCCTATCTGCCGATGGCCATCCGGTCAATGCCGCAGCCCTCTTGTCTCCGCTGGTTCCGATGTACTGTCTGTTGCTTGTGGCCACCCGTGACCTGATCTACAGTCAACACAAAGCTTCAGATCGAGGAGGTACGCATGAAGAAATGGATGCTGTTGCCCTGCACGCTGCTGGCGACGATGCTCGCCGCCCAAACCAGTTCTCCCGTGCCCGCCGGGACCGCATTGATGGTCCGGCTCGACACCACGCTCGCCACCTTCAGCAACAAACCCGGCGATCAGTTCCGCGGCAGCCTCTCGCAGGCGGTGACGGTGAACGGGCAGACGGTAATTCCGGCCGGAGCGACCGTCGAAGGCCGTGTCACCAAGGTAGATGAGCCGCGCCGCTTCACCGGCAAGCCGACCATCGGCATTCTTCCTGAAGCCGTGATTATGCCGACGGGTGAGCGTTACTTCCTCGACGCCATTCTGACCGACACCAATATCCAAGGTTCTGATGTAAATTCCGAAGGCCAGTTCAAGGGTTCAGGTCACGATCGCCGCGACACCATCGAGCAAGGCGGAGGGACCGCCGCCGGAATGCTGGTAGGCGGATTGATCGGCGGCCCCGCCGGCGTCCTGGTAGGAGGCATTGTCGGCGGCGGCGGCACCACCGCTCACTGGCTCGCCAAACACCGCTCCGCCACACTGCCCGCCGGAACCCAATTGACGCTGGAATTAAATCGTCCGTTGACCATGACCACTCCCGCACCCGCGGTCAGCGGCGGCAGCAAATAGAATTCCGTTTCGGAATCGCAACCAAGCCCGGACTTCCTCCGGGCTTTTTTGTCGGACTAATCTGTTGAGACCGCGAGAAATATGCCAGAATCTGGCTGATGAGAATTACCCTGGAGCTCCCGGACCACTTGCACCGGGAGCCTAAGAAGAAGGCTGCGCATGAGGGCCGCTCCATGAAAGAACTGGTGGTGCGCAGTATGAAAGGCTGAACTACGCGACCGTGATAGGAAATCACGACAGCGGCGCGCCCGATCCACGGTCCATTCGGACAGGTCCGCACCTTGAAACTGCCGCCATAGGAAAATCTGGTAGTGGTGCAGTTTGCCTTCGCTATCGACGGAGTCATCCTGAGCGTAGCCGCTTTTCAGGCGGAGCGAAGGATCTCAGTCTCTATCGGCTCGGCGCGGGAGCCAAATTGCACCACTACCGAAAATCTCTGAGTTGATCTCCTTGCCCTCATGTCTCGATCGAGCGACCTGTTGTTTCCGATCGCCGGTCATGCTCCGAATAGCAACTCCCCCTCGCTGACCACCTGCAACTCGATCCATCCGTCCATCGGCAACGAATCCACCGGCAGCCGGTTTTGCCACAAGCTGAACCGAAGCTTTAGCTGCCCCGTGGCAGGAACCGGCTGGGCGCCGGACTTGGGATCTTCAGTGGCGCCGATCGGCGTCGCCAGCAGCCAGGGCAACGGCACTTTGAATTCGAAATTCCGCAGGAAAGCCACTTTCACGTGTTCCTCCGGATGGGCGGACGAGGCCAGCACGCGCTCCCCCGAACCGTCTTCCACTTTCCACTCGCGAAGCCGGTGTTCCTTCACCGATGCGTCTATGCGCATCGAGCGTCGCGCGCGCGGCTCTCCCGCCGCCCACGACTCCACGTTCACTACCACTTCAAAATCTTCGGCGGGCGCCGTCCCTTTGAAATCCAGCCGCCCATACAGATGCGTCGAATCGATTCCGGCATGCACGCAATCCAGCAGGAACTGTTTGCCGTGCATCGCACCCGCGCGTTGATCGGCCGTGTAGGTCGCAGCGCCCATCCACTCGAAATAACGCACCTTGTCGCCGGTGATTCCCGGATGAATGTAGGCCGTCTGCGGCACAAACGACGGGCGCGCCGCCACTCCTCCCGCGATCGGCTGCGCCAGATAATCCGGAGGCACAGCGCCCAGCGCCTGGTAAACGTTGGAGAGATGCTTACGATAAAGTTCGTCGAAATCGCGATCATTGGCCGAATGGTGCTCCGGTCCGTACCACCAGTTCCAGTCGCTGCCCTCGGCGATCAGAATCTCTTCAAACGCCAGCCTGCGCTGCTCTTCGGTCGCCCGCGCAGCATTCTGCGCGTAAAACTCGCGCGCATGATGCAGGTAGTCCCACGAGCGGTTGTCTTCCGGCGCTCCGATCCACACATTGAAATTCGCGTTAATCCACGAGCCCGGCACCAGCGACTCCAGCTTGCCGAAATCGCGGTGCCGCGCGATCGCTTCCGAAATCGTCACCGCCTCCACTCCCGGCTCGCGTTGCAGCCCATCGTAAAAGCGCCGCAAGAATTCGCGCCCGGATTTCGGATAATACTCCCACGCATTCTCGCCATCGAGAATGATCGACACCACGGCATCTCGGCCGCGATCAAGCACCGGCCGCGCTGCATCTTTGATGTTGTTGATCAAATGCTGCGCCGCATCCGCGGGCGGCATGCCCGAGTACACAAAACCGATCAGGTCGGAAATCGTGTGATCGCGAAAAACCATGTGCATCCCCGTCGAGCCATTCTCATAGCGATGGACGTTGTAGAGCTTCTCGGCCAAGTGCCCCGGCAAGCGTCCGGCCCCATCCCGAGCGAAGAATAGTCCCGTGCTCCGGCCCAGCACGCCTTCGTCGGTGGCCATCCACTGCACGCCCAGGTTGTGCGCGATCGCAAGCACCTCTTCCGATAGGCTGCCCTCCGACGGCCAGATTCCCTTCGGGCGCACTCCGAAAACTTTCTCGTGCAGATCGAGCCCGCGGACCATTTGCTCGCGCGCATCTTCGGGATGGCGAAAGCGGTTCTGCGGCAGCGGCAGACCCGGCGAAGAAACCGCGCCTGCGGCCGTATCGCACACCAGCGGCAAAATCGGATGATAGAACGGCGTCGCCGATAGCTCGATCGATCCTTTTTTCGCGGCCTCGGCATGCGCCGGGAGCACCCGCGCCAGCAATTCCGTCTCGCGTGCAATCACAAATTTCTGATCGTCGAGCGAAAAGTGATGTCCTTTGGCAACCAGCGCCGCCACATCCCTCTCTTCCAGAAAAAACTCATCGAACCACGCAATCTGCGACAGCACCTGCAAGTCGGTGAAGTCCTGGGGCTGAAAATAACGCTCCGCGCGCTCCGGCTGCGCTCCATGCTCGCGGTAGCGTTCGAACAATTCGCGATAGCGCGGATACCGGCCGATCACATGCTGCGGATTCGCCTGAAACAGGTATTGCAGCGCAAACCGCCGCTCCGCCAGCGTCAGGTCTCTCGCCGGTTTTGACGCGACATCCAGAAAGGGATCGTGCGCCGTCCCCGCAACGTAATCTTCAATCTGCACCATCAGCGAGGGCACGATGTTGAAGTTCTGGTGAACATTCGGAAATTCGTCGAGCAACTTCACCATGCCGTAATAGTCTTTGAGGGCATGCAGACGCACCCACGGCAAGCGGTACTCGCCGCTGACCAGGTCTTTATAAAAAGGCTGGTGCTGATGCCAAAGAACAATGACGCGCAGGGACGGCATGGCTGGGATAGTCAGGATAGCATGGGGTCTTCGCGAAATTCCGCAGTGAGCTTACGCTTTAAGTCCCGCCTTGCGCAGGTCGCCGAGCATCTGCTCGATCATTTCCGGCTGCCACCATTTTTCCAGATATTCGAGCGGGGCCGTGGCAAAGTCCGGACGCGAGGCAATCAGCTCCCGCAGTTCCGCGCGCGCTATGTCTAATTTACCGAGCTGGCTGTAAACCACGACCGATGCCATTTGCACCGTCCATAACTGCGGCATGTTGACTTTAAGAAGGGCCTGCAACGCGCGCTCGCCATCGCCCCGGCGATATGCATCGATAATCTCCGGGAACCAGTACCAGCCCGGATGATGTGGATTGAGCTGCGTGGCCCGGTCCATTAACGCGCGGCCGCGCTCCCAATCTCCGGAAAAGGCATACAGCATTCCCAGAAACGCCGTCGTGTAGCCCTCCGTCCGGTTGAGCGCAATGGCGCGATCGCCGGCGGCGCGGAACGCGGGAAATTCCCGCCGGAAGAAAAAGGCCGCAGCCATCGCGGCATGGGCAAAGGCGGCGGAGGGCGCCAGTTCCACTGCGCGCCGCGCCGCCGAAAGAGATCGATCCATCGCATCCGGGCGCGCATTGTAGGCATGCGAATACTCCGCGCGATACAGCCACGACAGCATCGCCCAGCAGTCGGCGTTGTCGGGCGATTGCTTTACCGCCCGCTCCAGCGCCGTGCGCCCCGCCAGGTGTTCAGGAGCGTTGACGTACTGGTGGAAACCAAAGCTGCGCAGCACCGCTTCATACGGCGTGAACGATTGGGGGTCGCGGTTGCGCAGCGCTTCGGTCATGCTGTGCGCTAATATTCCCTGCGAGTCGCCGACGGTGGCCACGATCCGGGGCACGACATCGTCGAGAAGATCGAATGCGCTCTCGGGCGAGGAGATGCGGTCGTAGGTTTCGCACCACAGACTCGCCCCGGTGGCGGCATCGGAGAGCTGCGCGGCAATCCGGATCTTCGTTCCCGCCTGCCGGATGCTGCCCTCCATGATGTAGCGCGCTCCGAGTTCCCTGGCGGCGACCCGCACATCAACCGCCTCGTGCACATAACGCGCCGTGGAACTGCGTGCGATCACACGCAGGTATGAAAACTTCGACATGTTGGTGACGATGTCGTCAGTCAGGCCATCGGCCAGCGCCGTGAGATCGACGCCGTTACCGGCATGTTTGAAGGGCAGGACTGCAACCCAAAAGCCTTCGTCTTCCCGGACAGCAACTCTCGCGCCCGATCCCGTACCCGGAACCACAGATGTGCGAGTCGCTCCCGACGCCGCCGTAGGCTTCCCCGAAGAAACCCCGGACGTATCCTCCACGATCTCCAGCCCCGCTTTCCGCAGGCCATCGATGATGTGCTCGGCATGTTCTTCGTCGTACAACTTGGCATATTCCTCTCGCGCTTCCGCCGCAAAATACGGACGCAGCGCCAACAGGTCCTGCAACGCTTTTGCCGCCTCGTCGTGCCGGCCCAACTGACCGAGCGCCGCCGCCAGGATCGCAGGGACATGAAAATATCCCGGCATATTGATGCGGGCCACCCCCTCCAGCGTCTCCTCGTACTTGCCCAGGCGGTAGCTGTTCAAGCTGCGGGCAAAATAAAAATATCCCGGGCAGTTGGGATTCAGCTGCATGGCAGACTCAACCATCTGGCAGCCTCGCTCCCACTCGCCCTGCGCGGCCAGCAGAAAGCCCAGGTAGGCTTTCGCCGCCGCATCGTTCGGATTGAGCGACAAGACCCGCTCGGCCTCCACGCGGAAATGCATCCTGTCTTTACGGAAAAAATAAACGGTGGCCAGCGCGTAATGGCCGAGGGCGTGGCTGGGCGCGAGTTCCAGCGCGCGCCGCGCCGCCGCCAGTGCGCGATCCAGAGAATCGGGCCGCGGATTGAACCCCTGGGCGAATTCCCCGCGATACATCATGGAAAGCATGGCCCAGCTGTCGGCATGGTCGGGCGCTTCCTTGACCGCCCGCTCCAGAATGTCGCGCACCACCGCATGTTCTTCGGGCGTGATACGGCGGAAGTAACTGAAGGCGCGAAGCACGGCCTCGTGCGGCGTCAAAGTATCTTCGGGCTTGCTGCGCAGGGTTTCGCTCATGCTGCGCGGCAGAATGCCATATTGATCGGCGACCGTCGCCACGATGCGCGGAACCAGATCGTCCTGCACTTCGAAAACAGATTCCGGAGTGAAGGTTCGCTCGTAGGTTTCGGCCCAGAGATGCGCGCCAGAGACCGTATCGGCAAGCTGGATCGCAAGCCGCAACTTGTTTCCCGCCTGGCGCAGGCTGCCCTCCATGACATAGCGCGCGCCCAGTTCCTTGCCGATGGCGCGGACGTCGCCTGAGTCACTGGAATATTTCGCGGTCGACCCACGCGCGATGACGCGCAGATAGGAAAATCGCGACAGGCCGGTGATCACTTCTTCGGACAATCCCTCGGCCAGCGCTTTCAAATCGGCATTGTTGCCGGAGTATTTAAATGGCAGAACAGCGACCCAGAAGCCTTCGTCGCTGCGCGTTTCGCCGGAACTGGTTGCGGCACTGCGTGCACTCGAAGTGGGGACCGGATTGGCCCGCGTGCTGGTGCGGATCAGATCGCGGAATTCGTTGCTCACATCCCGCGCCGTCTGCATGCGGTAGCGCGGATCTTTTTCCAGGCAGCGGCGGATGACGCGCGCAAGGTCGGAAGGTAAATCGGGACGCGCATCCGTGACCGACGGTGGCGTATCGCGCAGGATGGACGAAATCAGTTCCGCCGACGAACCGCCTTCAAATGGACGGTGCCCCGTTGCCATTTCATGCAACACCACGCCCAACGAAAAAATGTCGGAGCGGTGATCAAGCACGCGCCCTGAAACCTGCTCCGGCGACATGTACGCCGGAGTTCCCATCACCACTCCGGCTTGCGTGTGCCCCGCTGAAGTCAGCGTAGCGCTATCGCCGCTTTCGGCGCCGATATCTTTCGCCAGCCCAAAGTCGAGAACTTTGACCCGGCCATCTTTGGTGACCATCACGTTCCCGGGCTTCAGGTCGCGATGGACAATTCCTTTTTCATGAGCGGCGGTGAGGGCCTCGGCGACCGCGCTGGCGATTTCGATGATCCGCTCGGAAGGCAAACCCTGAGTGGAAATCATTCGATCGAGAGCCTGCCCCTCGATCAGTTCCATGGTGATGAAGTGAATATTCTCCGCTTCTTCGACCGAATAAACCGTCACCACATTAGGATGGTTCAGGGCCGCAATCGCGCGCGCCTCCCGCTGGAAACGCGCCAGCCTTTCAGGATCGCTGGCCACATCCTGGGGCAAAACTTTGATCGCGACATCGCGGCCAAGGCGGGTGTCCCGCGCGCGGTACACCTCTCCCATCCCGCCTGCGCCAAGCGAGGAGTCGATCTTGTAGTGGGCTAGTGTGCGGCCGATCAAGGTGGAGTGCCGGCTCCGCGCACTGATACGCGAGCAGCAGCGGCGATTCTACACCAGGGCGAAGACGCCGAGACCGATCAAAACCGCCTCTGTCCGCCACAGCGAATTCCGCAGATCTTCGATATCACCCAATTCTGTCATCCTGAGCGAAGTCCGGAGCGTAAGCGACGGCGAGTCGAAGGATCCCTTGCGCTAAGCGTTAGCCTCAGGCTTCGACAGGCGTTCCCTCAACGCCCGCGCGGAAATTCCTGCGGGGGCCGATGGCGCCGCCGGCACACAAGAACACTTGGTCGGCGCAGACAACACTAAGCAGCCACCCGCCATTGAAACTTCCGGAACTCGGCGAGCCTGGCGAAGTCGCGCGCATTGGCGGTAATGACGCAGACGCCGAGCCTCCCGGCGCTCATCGCGATCAAGGCGTCATTCGTGAGCCGGCCTCTTCCAATGTGTTCGTAGCCGTACCTGGCAGCAAGCCGGACCAATACTTCGCCAGCCTGGGTCCAGTCGCGCAGATTAGGAACCAGAACTCGCTTTGCCCGCTCGAAGTCCCGCTCCAGTCGTTTCACGGCAGGGTGTGCGCGATCGTCAGCACCGGCATACAGTTCTTCGAGAACAACGGCGCTAAGCCATACTTGTGAAGCAGAATCCAGGTGGCGCATCGCAGAAGTTTTTTCGTTTCCACCGCGCAATGCGGAAATGTATACGGAAGTGTCAAAGAGTACGTGCGGCACCTACTCCAACTTTCCGTAAAGGTCCTGGATCTCCACACCGCTCGCTACAAACCTCTGGTTGGCTTCGGTCGCGAGCCGATTCTTTTCGTGTTCGTCGATGGCGAAATCAAGGGCGAGTTCGATTGCCTCGGTTTCCGTTCTCGCCTTGAAAACCTTTTGCGCCCGCCTGATCTTGATCGCGTCGAGTTGAAAATGCTTGTGGACGCGATTTCTGCTGCTGGCCATAAAGTGCCTCGCTTCACAGTCTATCATCGCATGTTCACAATTTATGTAATTATGTACATTGGCTTTGGGAAATCAGGTGTAAACAATAAGCCAGCGTGTGCTCACAAGATTGCGGCTATCCGCCCCCATCTTCCGGTAAACTGAAGCCCGCTCTTAATTTCGCCCAGCCCATGAGCCCTGAAACCGTCGTCGCCCCGCCCCAACTCCTCACCGACCAGGACCTCTACCTTTTCAACGAGGGCAGCCATTACCGCATCTACGACAAGATGGGCGCGCATGTCGCGACCCACAATGGCACGCAGGGCACAATCTTCAGCGTGTGGGCTCCGAATGCAAGGTCGGTTTCCGTGGTCGGCGGATTCAACGGATGGGACCCCAAAACCAACTACCTAAGCCCGCGCGGATCGTCGGGAGTCTGGGAAGGTTTCGTGCCGGGAGCGACCCACGGCGCGCTCTACAAGTTTCACATCGAATCGAGCCGTCACGGATTCCGCACCGACAAAGCCGATCCTATCGGCCTGCTGCACGAGAAACCTCCGCGCACTGCGTCCGTCGTGTGGGACCTCGGCTACGAATGGCACGACCAGGACTGGATGCAGAAACGGGCCGAGAAAAATTCTCTGCGCGCTCCGCATGCCATCTATGAAGTCCATCTCGGCTCGTGGATGCGCGTGCCCGAAGATCACAACCGCTCGCTCTCCTATCGCGAGATGGCACCGAGACTCGCCGACTACGTCAACCAGCTCGGCTTCACCCACGTCGAACTCCTGCCCGTGATGGAGCATCCCTTCTACGGCTCCTGGGGATATCAGACCACCGGCTACTTCGCACCGACATCGCGTTACGGCACGCCGCAGGACTTCATGTACCTCGTCGACTACCTTCACCAGCGCGGCATCGCGGTGATTCTCGACTGGGTCCCGTCGCATTTTCCTTCCGACGGCCACGGACTTGCCTTCTTCGACGGCACCCATCTCTACGAGCACGCCGACTCGCGCCAGGGATTCCATCCCGACTGGAAGACGCAGATTTTCAACTACGGCCGCGCCGAGGTCCGCAGCTTCCTGATGTCGAGCGCGATGTTCTGGCTCGACAAATATCACATCGACGGGTTGCGCGTGGATGCGGTCGCTTCCATGCTCTATCTCGATTACTCGCGAAAGCAGGGCGAGTGGATCCCCAACAAATTCGGCGGCCGCGAAAATCTTGAGGCCATCGACTTTCTGCGGCGATTCAATCAGGAAGCCTACAAAGAGCATCCAGAAATTCAGACCACGGCGGAAGAATCCACGTCATGGCCGATGGTTTCCAAACCGATCTACGTCGGCGGCCTCGGCTTCGGCATGAAATGGGACATGGGCTGGATGCACGACACGCTCCAGTATTTCGAACAGGACCCAATCCACCGCAAGTATCACCACAACAAGCTGACCTTCCGCATGTTGTATTCATTCCAGGAGAATTTCGTGCTGCCCCTCTCGCACGACGAAGTCGTTCACGGCAAGGGATCGCTGATCGGCAAGATGCCGGGGGACGAATGGCAGAAGTTCGCCAACCTGCGCCTGCTGTTCGGCTATATGTACGCGCAGCCGGGCAAAAAATTACTTTTCATGGGCGACGAATTCGGCCAGGTGCGCGAGTGGGCGCACGACACCAGCCTCGAATGGCATGTAGTGCAGTACGCCGTGCATCGCGGCGTGCAAATGTGGATGGAGCAACTCAACCGCTTCTACCGCAACGAGCCCGCCATGCACATCTTCGACAACGATCCCGCCGGATTCGAATGGGTCGATTGCAACGACGCCTCCACCAGCACGATTTCACTTCTGCGCAAGAGCGAGAAGCCGGAAGAAACAATTCTGATAGCCTGCAACTTCACGCCGATCCCACGCATGGAATACCGAGTCGGCGTCCCGCACGGCGGCTACTGGCGCGAAATGCTCAACAGCGACGCCAAAGAATACGCCGGCAGCGGCATGGGAAATTTAGGCGGCGTCCACGCCGAAGCGATTCCCATGCACGGCCGGCCGTACTCGCTGAAGCTGACGTTGCCCCCGTTGGCCGCGCTCTTTTTCAAAGCGGCGTAGTCTTAACTCTTGCCGAATGCTCGGACATCCGAAGAATGCAGTTCCAAAATAGAACGCCTCGGGAGCCTTTTCTTCTTTCCCTGATCGCCCCGGGTTTGAAAAGCCCGACGATACGCTGACATTCACTTCGGCCATAAGTTGGTCTCGCACTTCTCGGTGCGCAGCCCGCAGGGCGGAATTCGTTAGCCCAGCGCGTAAGCGCTGGGAAGGTGTCGTTTTCAAAATAACAAGTCCCGGAAGGGACAGCACTCATGTCCCACACCTACTGCACCAATCTCGTCCATTGCGTCTTCAGCACGAAGATGCAGACAAATCTAATCAACGACCGGCTTCGCGAACGTTTGTACGCCTACATTCTTGGGATTGCGAACAATCTCAAGATTGAAATTATCGCGTTGGGCGGAACGGAGAATCATATCCACATGTTGATTGCGCTCAAGGCAAAGCAATCGCTTTCAGACACAATTCGAGACCTGAAGGCAAACTCCTCGCGTTGGATGTCGGAGAATTCCGGCAACTTCTCCTGGCAAGAAGGCTTCGGGGCGTTCAGCGTCAGTCCATCATCCAAACGCCTGATACTCCTTCCAAAACTCCGGCCACGTCAATCGCGGAGGCCCGCACACAAAAATATCCGGGTGGTCCCTGCTTTCCTCATTCCTCACGCCCTGCGAGTTTCCGTTGTGACCCGCCAGCCGGCAGGCCGTGAACATCCGATCGACATATCCTTTTCCGAGTCCAACCACGATCAACGTCGAAGGCGGCGGCTCGGGATATCCGCGCAGCCACGCCGAATTCGTCCCACTGATGGGCATCGGAAGCTGATAAGCCGGGCCTAAAATCTCAACCGCTCCCTGCTCACCGTAATTCCCAACGACGATGCCAAAACTAGCTCGCTGTTCCGGCGTCAGCGAATCCCGTACTCCAGCCACCGTCCGCACCAGATCATCCCAGCCGATCTCCTCGCGCAGATCGCCGTTCTTCTCCAAAGAAAAATTGTGGATCGGCCCCGCCGAAGCCCACGGAATGATGATCGCGGAGATATAAGCGCCACAGGCAAACAGGAGAACGCAGAACGCGCCGGCGACCGCCCATCGCACCGCCTTCGACATGGCCGCCAGCCAGCGCTCGCTCATCACCGCGCCCATGGCCATCAGCATGGGATACGCGGCACCGAGGTAATAGCCGCGTCCTTTTCCCACAACAAACAGCACGAGAGGGATTAGATACATCCACGCCAGCATGCGGTAGCGCCGGTCGCGCAGATAACCGATCAATCCGCCGATCCACAACGGCGCCGCCACCAGGTTCGCGCAAATCAAAAACTGATCTTTGAAAAATCCATCCGCTCGTCCTTCCCCCACATCGCGCTTGTGAATGGATTGCAGAAAATGCAGAGAGATCAAATCATGTTTCAACTGCCAGAGGATGTTCGGAGAGCAGATCGTCAGGCCAAGCGCCATTCCCCCCCAGAACCACGGGCTTGCCAGATACCGTCGCGCCCGCGTGAGTACCAGCCCACCAAGAATTCCCGCCAGATAAAAGCCCATCGTGTACTTGGTCATAAATCCCACGCCAAGCGTCGCCCCGATCGCCAGCCACCAGCGCGGATTTTCGGTCTTCAGCAGCCGAATGACGAAGTACGCAATCAGAACCCACCATAAATAATCGAACGTTGTGTATTGAAACTCAGTCCCCTCGAACATCGGCAGAGCTGAAAGTGCGATCGCCAAGGTAGCTGTGACCTGCGCAGCTCTGCCTCCGCCCAATTCCCGAGCCATCAGTCCGGTCATGAAGATCGCGATTGTATTCGCGATGACCGAAAACATGCGCAACCCGATCAACGACAATCCAAAGCACGAAAGCCCAATCCGCTCCATAAACGGAGTGAACGGCGGATAAGGCACGAATCCCCAATCCATGTGCCGCGCATCGCTCAGTACCTGCAACTCATCGCGATGAAACCCGTAGCCGCCGTTGGTCGCGATATGAATCACGGCCATGGTCAGCGCAATTGCCAGGATGGCAAATGTGTCGCCGCGAGAATTCACTTCTGCAACCGCCGCCTCTGCCGGACGCCGAATCGCCTCAACCGGTCCCATCCACCCTCCATGCACACCTAAGCAAGTCTTCAATACGCGACCCAAGAAGAATCGGTTCCCTCTGTGCGGTCCCCTCTGTCCTCTGTGGTGAAGTACTTAAACCTTTAACCACCGAGAACACAGAGGATCACAGAGTAACCCGCTTGGTCGCGCCCCCCATGCTATCCTCGGCTTTAAGCGTTTGTCTTCATGCGGATTCTCACGCGCTACATCCTCCGCGAAGTGACGGCGCACGCCTTCATCGGCGTAGCGATCTTCACCTTCGTCCTGTTCACCCGCGATCTCGGACACATCCTCGAACTGGTCGTCCGCGCCAGCGCCCCTCTGCCCAGCGTCGCTGAAATTTTTTCCTTTACCGTTCCTCTCGCCCTCACTTACACGCTGCCCATGAGCGTGCTGGTCGGCATTCTGATCGGCCTCAGCCGCCTCGCCGCCGATAGCGAGATTACCGCCATGCGCGCCAGTGGCATGGGCGTGTGGAGTTTTCTCCGCATCCTTTCCATCTTCGTGGTCGCCGCCTGGCTGCTGGCGCTTCTCAATGGCTTGTACATTGCGCCCAAATCACAGGCCGCACTGGGACGTCTCGAAGACAAGCTCAAAGGCTCACAGGTATCTTTCGAAGTCCAGCCCCGCGTCTTTTACGAGGGATTTCCCAAATACGTCCTCTACGTGCAGGACGTGAAGAGCGCGCAGGGCGCGGCCGTGTGGAAAGGCGTATTCATGGCCGATATTTCCGACGCCGCCAACCCGAAAATCACGCTCGCCAAGCAGGGCGTGGTGGTCAGCGAAGCGCCCGATCGGTTGCACCTGCACCTCATCGACGGCTCCGAACACGAAACCGACCCCAAAGACGCCGACCACTATCAGATCATCACCTTCCAGCAAACCGATATTCCAATTGAACTGCCGTCCAGCGAAAACAAAGCCGACGAGTCGCAGCCGGCAAGCGTGATGGACACTGCTACCCTGCTGCAAAAAGCCAGCCGTGCCGATCCCGTTTCCTCGCGCTGGTACATGATCGAGTTTCACCGGCGCTTCGCCTTGCCCACCGCCTGCCTGGTGCTGGCGCTGGTGGGCATCCCTCTCGGACTTTCTTCCAAGAAAAGCGGCAAGTCCGGCGGCTTCGTGCTGACGATCCTGCTGGTATTTGCTTACTACGTCGTCTCGCTGATTGGAGTGTCTCTGGCGCGGCAGGGACGCGTCTCTCCCTGGTTCGGCGCATGGCTGGCGGACCTGGTATTTTTTTCGCTGGGACTCTTCCTGCTCTTTCGCGCGGAGAAGCGGCCCTTCGAGCTGGCCATGTTCCGGGGATTCGGCAAGCCTGACAAGCCCCTGCTCGAAGGCTTCGCGCGCGAGCGCCGCGAGAACGCCTTCGAACGCGCCTCGACCCGGCGCCGCGTTTTCAGCGCCAGCTTCCCAACTCTGCTCGACGACTATATCCTTCGCGACTTCTTCGTCTATCTGGGAATGATTCTCTCCACGTTCCTCGTGCTCGTGCTCGTGTTCACCCTCTTCGAGTTGCTGGGAGACATCCTCCGCAATAAAGTTCCTGCAACCATCGTGGCCGAGTATCTGCTGAACGTGACGCCCTATCTGCTCTACAGCGTCGCGCCCCTGGTGATGCTGCTGGCGGTGCTGGTCACCTTCGGCCTGATGCAGCGCTCCAACGAAATCACCGCCATCAAAGCCACCGGCACCAGCATCTATCGCATCGTCACGCCGGTGATCGTCGCCGCCGGCGTGCTTGCCGTTGGACTATTTCTGGCCGACCAGTTCTATTTGCCCCACACTAACAAGCGCCAGGAGGCGCTGCACAACCAGATCAAGGGCAGGCCGGCGCAGACCTATCTGCGCCCCGACCGCAAATGGATCTTCGGCGCCAACAATGACATTTACTACTACCAGTTCTTCGATCCCGACCGCGATCAGTTCGGCAACATCACCGTCTTTCAGCTCGACAAGCCCAGCTTCACGGTCACCCGGCGCATCCACGCCGACCGCGCCCACTGGGCCGAAAATTTGAACCGCTGGGAATATGAGAAAGGCTGGGAACGTACACTCAACGTCTCCGCCATCGCCAATTACCGTCCCTTCGAGGTCGCAACCTTCCCCGAACTGCCCGAGACCCCGGCCTATTTCAAGAAAGAAGTAAAGCAGTACAGCGAAATGAACTACGAGGAGCTGCGCAAGTACATCCGAGACTTGCAGCAGAGCGGATTCGACGTAGTGCGGTTGCGCGTCGAACTGAACAAGAAGCTGTCGTACCCCCTGATCACCCTGATCATGGCGATCCTGGCAATTCCGTTCTCGCTCTCCACCGGAAAAAAGGGCGCCATCACCGGAGTCGCGGTCGCCCTGGGAATCGCAGTGTTTTATACGGTGGTTTCGCGGCTCTTCGAGGCCATGGGCGATCTCAGCCAGCTCCCGCCAGCCCTGGCGGCCTGGTCGCCCGACCTGATCTTCGTGCTGGTCGGCGGATATCTGATCCTGAAGGTCCCAACGTAGAGAAGCAGTTGGCAGCGCTCGGCGCTCGGTTGGGGATCCACCCAGACTCTTGTCATTCCGAGCAAAGCGAGGAACCTGCTGTTCGCCGGCAGCATCTAGGTCCCCGGCCGATAATCCAACGCTCAATGCTGGCGGTTACTTCACCGCCACGCCCCAGGGCTGATTGTCCGTATCGATCGGAGCTTCTACGGTCAACGCGCCGGTGGCCGGCGTAATGGAATACTGCGAAACTGTCTGGGCATTGAAGTTGGTCACGAACATCCAGTTGTCATCGCCCCGGATCGCGATTGAAGTCGGCCTCAGCCCGGTGGCCACCGTAGGCACGGTTAAAGGTGTCAATGCGCCCGAAACCGGACTGATTTTGAATGCGGAGAGCGTATTGGAAAGCGTTCCCACGACATAGACGTTGTTGCCGAACGGATCGACCACCAGCGGTCCCGGCCCGTTCGCGCTGCCGGAAAGAGCAAACGGCGAACCGGCGACGGGAAGCAAGCTGCCATCGGCAACTGGGCAACCCGGCAAGAGTACCTGGCTGCAAATGGTGTAGGCACTTACCTTGTTCGTAAGGCTGTCGCTGACATAGACAAAGCGATTGCACGGATCCACTGCAACGCCCAGAGGAACCTGGTCGGTGGCAAACGAATTCGCCTGGGATGCACTCACCGGATTCCCCAAAGCGCCGGTGGTCATATCCACGCTGAACTCCAAAACCACATAATTGGAGCTATCCACTGCATAGAGATATTGAGATGTGGGAGCGTTATTGCCCGGAGCGGAACATACCGCGTTTTGCACTCCATTGATACCGATACCGGGGAACACTGTGGGCGACGCCGCGACCGCAACAATGTTGACTCCTCTGGGTAATGGGGGGATTGTGTAGTTCGAAGGAGCCAGAGTGAGGGCGCCTCCGCTGCCAATCGCATACACGTTGACTCCTCCGCCTTCGGCAACAAAGAGAAACTTCCCTGCCGCGTCCATATACAGCGATTGAGGAGTGGGATCCGCTACCAGGCTGCCCGCCTGGGTAATGCTTCCGTCGGAATTGATCTTGAAAGCCAGAATTCCGGTCTGGCTGGGACTGTTGCTGGTATCGCACAAGGTGCTGGCGTTGATGATCGTGTACGCGTACTGGCCCGCGGGATCGATCACGATCGAACTCGGCAAGCCGTTCAGCACGCAGGTATCGTTCGCCGTGTCATTCGGGTTGTTCGCGATCGCCGAAATCTGCCCGTTATCGAGCCGTACACTAAAGGTTTCCAGCAGTCCCGATCCCTGGCTTCCAACGATTACCAGCCCGTTCGACGACGAGTTGTACTTGCTGCCGCAAGCCACCAGGAACGCCACCAGCACCAGCCCCACCAATCCGAGCAGCCAGAATCGTTTCGACATTCTCTCGTTCATCTCCATGTTGGCGTGAGGTTTGCGCGAACACACACCCCCCGGCGCCCGCTCCCGGGTGTTCAGTGTCTGGAATACGCGGGAAAAACTCAATCCATTTGTGTATCAGGAATGCGCAGGAAGAGCAATCTCCCCCTGACTTGGAACGCCTGAAGGTCCCAGGAGTTGCCTGTAGATTCACTGGTCAGTGGTCAGTGGTCGGTAGTCAGTGGTCAGTGGTCGGTGTCAGCGGCCAGCGGTCAGGATTGGCTGAAACTGAGCATTATCTACTGAACCGTAGCTGCGGAGCAGTGAATGGCGTCCCGGCGCGGAATGAAACCAGGAGTGCATGGCTTGAGAGGCTGCTGGAAGACGCCCAAATGCGTGCATGACCGTGGAAGAGCGGCGCTTCAGCGCGCCGCGTAAAGCCAAGCAGAATCAGTCGGGCTTCAGCCCCAGGGAGTCGCCGCCTGTCGGCAAGAAGATTTCCCGCAAGCTCTTAAGTCGACTGCCCACTGGCCACGATCACCGATCGCCGACCACCGATCCTAATCACTGGCCACTGACCCCAACCTGACGGCCGCCGGCTCACTCGCCTTCGCCACAATCGGGCCCGCCGAAATCAGCGGCAACCGAATCTCCACCATCAATCCCATGTCCCCGCGGTTGAATGCCGCGACTTTCCCGCCATGGAAGCGTACTGCCCGCTCGGTGATGGCCAGGCCCAGGCCAACGCCGCCGGTGAGGCGGCCGCGCGCGTCATCAATGCGATAGAACGGCTGGAACATCTTCTTGAGCGCATCCGCCGGAACTCCCGGCCCGGAGTCGCTCACCCGCAGCACAGCTTCGGAACCTCCCGCGCGCTGCTCGCGGCTCAATTCCACTTCGACCGAAGTTCCCTCCTGCGTGTAGCGGATGGCATTGCGCACGACATTCTCCACCGCGCTGTGCAGCAGAGACGCCGTCCCGCGCACCTCCCACATGCCCTCCGGAACGGTCGCCACCACGTGGCAGCGCCGCGCCTGCGCCTCAAACTCCGCGTCTTCGACGATGTTCTCCACGATCTCATTCAACGGAACGGGCGTTTGCGGAACAATCTGCTCGCCGTCTTCCAGGCGTGCCAGCGTGAGGATCCTCCCGATCAACTCGTTGAGGCGGGCCGCCTCCAGTTCGATCCGGTCGAGCATGCCCGCGCTCTCGGCATCGGCGCGCTGGCGGGCCAGGCCGAGCGCGACGTTCAAGCGCGCCAGCGGCGACCGCAGTTCGTGTGAGATGTCATTCAGCAGTCGCGATTGCGCCTTCAGCAGAGTCTCGATCCTCTCGGCCATGGCGTCAAAGTCGCGCATGAGCCCCGCGACCTCATCGCTGCGCAAGCTGCTGGGAGCTCCGCTGCGGGCCGTCAGATCGCCCGCGGCCAATTGCCGCGTCGCGGTGCGCAGCTTGACGATCGGTTTGGTCAGATACCACGACAGCAGATAGCAAACGAGGCCGGAGGTCACCACCCCGATCAGCAGGCCGGTAAACGGCACCCCGCGTGGTCCAATGAAAACTCTCGGCCCGGGCGGCAATCCCAGAACCACCGTGTAGCGATGCTTGGCGTCGGACGATGCCTTGGAGTCCCGCTGCACGGGCGGCACCGGAAACAGGAATCCATCGCGCGAGGTCCGCGGGCCGCCGGCGGCCACGCGCATCGCCCAGTCGGGCGCTCCGCGCTGCGACACCTCGATGCCGTGCTCGTCGAACAAATACGCCCGCACGTGCTGGGTATTTTCCAGGTTGTCGAGATATTGCCGGAGCTGCTGCTCGCCGCCCTCTTCGTACGAGGCCACGGCTTCATTCAATACCGTGGTCCGCAGCGCCTCCCACGTCGAACTGCGCGGGCGGAACGCCAGCGTCACCAGGATCGCGAGCACAAAGAACAGCGCCTGCGCCACCCAGAACGACAGAAAAATTCGCACGAAAACGCTTTTCATGGTTGATCAGGAACTCGTCGATCAGGAACTTCGCGGATCAGGAACTCACCCTTCAGGAACTCGCGCTTCAGAAAATTGACGCTCAGGAATTCTGGACCTTCTCCCGCGGCCGCGCGAAAATATAGCCTACACCACGCACCGTCTTGATGTGCTCGTCGTTCTCGGTGTCGCCCAGCTTTTTGCGGACCTTGCTGACGTGCATATCGATGCTGCGATCAAAGGGAGAAAATTTCCGGCTGAGCACTGCATTCACCAGGCGCTCCCGTGGCACCACCCGGCCGGCCTCGCGCAGCAGAACCTCCAACAGGTTGAACTCGACGGAAGTAAGGTCCACCGGCTTGCCTTCGAGGCGCACGGTGCGGGTCGCGGGATCGAGTTCCACATCGCCCACGCTCACCACTTCCGGCGCGGTCGACGCAGCTTCGCCGCGGGTGCGCCGCAACACCGCGCGGATGCGCGCCACCAGTTCGCGCGGATTGAAAGGCTTGGGCAGATAATCGTCCGCGCCAATCTCCAGGCCCACGATGCGGTCTACATCTTCGCCGCGCGCCGTCAACAGCAGCACCGGCAAGCGCGACGTCGCGCGGATCCTGCGCAGCACTTCAAATCCGTTGATGCCCGGAAGCATCACATCGAGCACGGCCAAAAGGTATTCGCCAACCGTCGCTTTTTTCAATCCGCTTTCGCCATCATGCACGCAGTCAATGGCAAAGCCTTCCGCGCGGAGATATTCCCCAACCAGCTGGCAAAGTTCTACATCGTCGTCGATGACCAGGATTCGTTCCATTGCCACTAATTTTGCATCAAGCGCAGAGCTCTTCGCAGTAAAGAATTGTCATTGAGCGGCGAGAACCGGTTACCGAGACCCGCGACTCGATGCTGGTTACAAAACTTTACGCCGGTTGACCGTCTCTTTACCGCTTTTTTTGTTCCAGCCGTGTTCCCATCAGTGACGGTGAGCAGAAAAGTTCAGGACGTTGTAAGCCCGGAAGCGTTTGCATCGTCAATCTGCATGCCGACACTGGCCGCTGATCACTCATCACCGATCACTGTCCACTGTCCACTGTCTCTAAGGAGCTAGACAATGAAATCCATTCGCGTTCGCTTGCTGGTAGCCGCCATGGCGGTTCTGATCGGATCGGTGGTCGCACATTCCCAAACGTCGGATGCCGTCTCGGTCCCGCCGACCTCGATGCATGGCCGTGGATTCGGCATGGGCGACCACATGGGCTTCCTCGCCAAGCAGCTGAATCTCACCGATGAGCAGCAGGCGCAGATGAAGTCCATCATGCAGAAAGAGCATCCGGCGATGAAGCCGCTGATGCAACAGCAGCGGCTGATCGACCAGCAGCTTCGTCAATACGTCGAAGGCAACTTCGATCAGGAGAAAGTCCAGGCGCTGGCCAGCCAGAAGTCGCAGATCCAGGCGCAGATGACCGTACAGGAGACGCGCATTCACAACGAGATGTATCAAGTGCTCACCGCAGACCAGAAGTCGCAGCTCAAAGAGCTGGAAGCGCAGCGTGAAGCCCGCATGCAGCAGCACATGAAGCAAGCTCCGGAAGCGACGCCGGAGCAGGAATAGCTGGCGGCTAGAAGCTGGCAGCTGAGTTGTAAGGGCTGAAACCGGGAGCGTGAGGCCCGGTTTCAGCGTTTGCCGGACTCTCTGACTGGGACAGAGGGTTCATCATGGCCGGAGCGCAAGCCGCCATTCCAGCGCCTCGCGCTCCGGCTCAGGACTCTCACACGGGAAGGTGGATATGAGTGAATTTTTTCTATCCGACGCGGGATCGCTGTTCTTCATCGCGTGGATCATCGTCGTAGGCGCAGTCAGTATCGTCGCCTTCGGCCAAGATCTTGTCCCGACCCGATTGGGTTCGTATCAGCGCACGGTTTTAGCCGTGCCACCCAAGACCGCTCCCAAGAAATAAAGTAGCGCCGCCTGGACGCGGCACTACTTTTCCCGCTTCGAACTGGACTACAGAAAAACACGGCTTGCCGCAATGGATCACTATTGCTGGTAGTGACTCAGTCTGAATTCTGAATCCTACAGGGCGTCATCGCGAAGTGCCCGCGTTCTTACAGCGGGCCGAGGGATCTCCCGCGGCACACGGCGTCGTAGCGGAGATCCTTCGCTCCGCCTGAAGAACGGCTACGCTCAGGATGACCTCGCGAGGACGAGCCAATACTCCTTTTGAAATTCAAACTGAGCCACTACCCTATTGCTGGGGCGCCGCGGTCTCCTGAGGCTGCGAAGGCTGCGTCTTCGCCGGCTCCTCCCAACGCTTCAGATGGGGCAGAAACGGCGTCACTTCAAAAGGCATCTTCTCCGCCGCCGATTCCGGCCGCGGCGCCTGCCCTCGCAGCATCGTGATCCGGTCCGACCACGGATCGAGCACAACCCGCGACCCCAGCGGCAACGCGGCCATCTGGTCCGTCTGGTCCATCTTCAACTGCTTCGGAAAGCCCGGCCAATCTTTCATCCCCGCGAAGTGGCTGCTGCCGAAATCGTTGCTCAGCCGCCCATGCAGCAGGTTGGGCAATTCCGGAGAGCGGGCATCGAGCGCTTCCAAAAAGAGCGCGGCGCTGGCCAGCTTGTCTTTATAGGGTGACTTGGCGAACAGCTCCAGCCCTTTCTTGTCGGCGTCGGCTTCCTGCTGCGCGTCGAAATGAAAGTTCAGGTGATTGAAAACTTCCAGATCGGAAAACGGCAGAGTCAATCCGGACATGAATGTCTCGCCAGTCGAGTGCTGCAAGACAATGTGCGCCAGTTCATGCGAGAGCACGGCAGCGAGCGTCGCTTCATCCGGCAAGACGTCCACCAGACCGCGGCTCAGCACGATCGTCCGTCCCATCACAAACGACTCCAGCGGAGTTGTGAGCAAAATGCGGACGCGCACGGCGGGAATGTCGAGATCGTTGGTCACCAGAATGTTGTTGACCACCGTCTCCAGCACTTTGTTCACGTCCCCGTCGGGCGCCATCAACCCGGCCACTTGCAGGCGCTCAACGACGTTGTCGTCCGCCGTGTAGGTCGTCTTGCCCAGCGTGTAGTCCGCGCTCAGGCTTTGCGACGCTTCTTTCCGGTTGGGATCGACATTGCCCGGCGTGTCCGTCAGCCGCTTCGCATACTCTTTGTGATCGCCGGCATTGGCCAGGTCGTAGCCCCAGATGCGCGTCTGCGCCTTGAACCACAATCCGTGGCGCGACTGGTCTTTCGGATCGGACTCCTCCGTATACACATAAGCCGGAAGCCACATGATGCTGATCAGATTCTCGCGCCAGCTGTCGAAGTGAAACGCGCGCTTGGCAAACGCCTTTGAGATATAAGTGCCGGTGAAGCGCACGATGCTGTAGTTCTGGTCTTCCACCCAGATGCGCCCGAAGAATCCGCGATTCTCGCTTCCCTCTCTCGGCGAAACGTTCAGCACGCCGCAGCGCACATCGCCAAGATTTTCCCAGCGCACGAATTCGAAATGATAGTTCTGCTTGTCGAAGTGATCGAGGTCGGGAAACAGCGCCTGCGCGAATCCGCCCGAAGCAAAAGCATCGGCATCTTTGGGCAGCCGGCTGTCGCTGTTCCTTCCGTTGCCTTCCCCGGTAAACGCCAGCGTGCTCGCAGTCTTTCCCGTCAGGTCGAGGCGGCTGAGAAAGTAGTCGTCATCTTTAGGAACGGTGATCAACGCGGGATCGGGCTTCTCTTCCTGCACATAAGTCTCGACGATCGGCCGGAAGTTGCGCACCAGATCGGTCATGTGCCGCTCCTGGCGGGCGATCGCGTCCACCAGTTCGCCGAGGGTGATAGTTTTGGCGGCAGCGGGCGCTGTCGCCGCGCTGCCCTGGGCGACGTTTTGCGCCGCCGCCGATACCACCGCCGAGGTAAGAAAAAGCGCAATCGCCGCCCGCAGGAATCCAAAAATGGTTCGCATGTTTCCACCAGTCTAAATCTTTCCCGTGGCGGGGAATGTAAATCCTCTGCTGGCTCTGGGCTTTACCCATCTTTGCCGGATTCCAACCTGTAAATCCCATTGGCCCCGATAGTTGCAAGTTGTTTCACTCTTACCGCGCCAGTCCAAACCGTGTATATTGGCGGCCACGTCAGTACCGCCAAAAGAATTAAGACTTTTGGCTCCTCACCGGGTTTTGACCCCAGAAATCCCCGGCTGAAAAATTGGAGTTCCGATCGTGATGAAGTCATTCCTGCTCGCTTCTACGGTGGTGGCATTGTTGTCTCTGGCGGCCTGTGGAGGCGGCGGTAGCATCGGCACTCAGACCCAGACTTTCACGATCGGCGGAAATGTCTCCGGCCTCACCGCTGCCGGATTGGTCCTCCAGAATAATGGCGGCGACGATCTGTCGGTCGGCGCAGCCGGCCCCTTCACTTTTCACACTCCCATCAATTCTGGTACGGCTTACAACGTAACGGTTTCCGCGCAACCGTCTGGACAAACATGCACGGTCACAAACGGCAACGGAACCGCCGCTGCGAACGTGACCAGCGTGACGGTCACATGTGTCGCTGGTTCATCCAACGTCACTATCAATATTGTCGTTTCGGGCCTCACTGCATCCACGCCTGGACTCGTAATCGAAGACAACGGCATCAACCCTCTCGACGTTCCCGGGAACGGAACATATCCGCTGACAGTGCCCTCCGGCACGCCGTATGACATAACGGTGCAAACGCAGCCGACCGGCGCAACCTGCGCGGTGACCAACGGCAGCGGAACGGCCAATTCCGATGTCACGGTTACAGTCGCCTGCACCCCTGGCACCGCAGGCAATGTCACTATCAGCGTAGTAGTTTCTGGCCTGACGGCCTCGACGACCGGACTGGTCATCGAAGACAACGGCATCAATCCGCTGAGCATCTCCAGCAATGGAACCTATCCGTTGGTCGTTGCCGCGGGCACGCCCTATGCCATCACCGTCTCGACCCAACCAACGGGCGGGAACTGCACGGTGAGCGGTGGCAGTGGAACGGCAAATACGAACGTCACCGTCACGATTACATGTACACCAAACGGGGTGAATGAGACCCTCAGCGCTGCCGTAACCGGTCTCACCGGAACGCTGGTGATGCAGGACGACAAGGCCGACACCCTCACCTTCACCACCAACAACACGCAGAATTTCGCCACGCAATACGCCAGCGGATCGACCTACGCCGTCAGCGTGAAAACTCAGCCCACCGGGCAGACCTGCACTCCAGTCAACGGCAGCGGAACGATTACCGCCAACACCACCGTGACCGTCAACTGCGTGACGAACACCCAGAACTTCACTCTCAGCGTGATGGCCAGCGGCCTTACCGGAACACTCGTCGTACAGGACGACAAAGCCGACACGCTCACCTTCACCACCAACACCACACAAAATTTCGCCACGCAATACGCCAGCGGATCGACCTACACTGTCAGCGTAAAGACTCAGCCCGCCGGGCAGACCTGCACTCCAGTCAACGGCAGCGGAACGATTACCGCCAACATCACCGTGACCGTCAACTGCGTCACGAACACTCCCAATGACACCATCAGCGTGGCCGTCACCGGCCTCAGTGGAACGCTCGTCGTGCAGGACGACAAGTCCGACACACTGACGTTTACAAGCAACAACACGCAGCAGTTCGCCACCTCGTACACCAGCGGTTCGACTTATGCGGTGACTATCAAGACGCAGCCCACCGGCCAGACGTGCACCCTGGGCGCAAATGCCTCGGGAACAATCACCGCGGACACGACGGTAACCGCAACTTGCGTCTCGAACTTCACCATCAGCGTGACCGCCACGGGCCTGACGGGAACACTCGTGATGAAGGATGACAAGAACGACAACCTGACCTTCACCACCAACAACACACAGACGTTCGCAACCTCCTACGCCAGCGGATCGACCTACACCGTCAGCGTGAAGACCCAGCCCACGGGCCAAACCTGCACCCTTAGCGGCAACGCCAGCGGAACCATCACGGCCAACACCACAGTCACTGCCACCTGCACCACGACCGTGCAGAATTTCACCCTCAGCGTGACGACCACGGGCCTGACCGGAACGCTGGTCGTGCAGGATGACCAGTCCGACACTCTGACGTTCACCACCAACACCACGAAAACCTTCACCGCTTCTTATGCCAGCGGATCGACCTATAGCGTCGACGTTCAGTCGCAACCTACAGGCCAGACCTGCACGCTCAGCGGCAACGCCAACGGTACGATCACCGCCAATACCACGGTGACGGCCACATGCGCCGCATCGGGCGGCTCGCTCACCGTCAGCGTCGCGGTCACCGGCCTCTCCGGCACTGTGACTTTGCAGAACGATCAGGGCGACACTCTCACGTTCACCAGCAACAAGACGCAGACTTTCTCCGGCACTTATGCGAGCGGGTCGAACTATACGGTGTACGTCACCGGTCAGCCGGCTTCGCAGTCGTGCATTCCGACCTATTCGACCGGCAACATCACTTCCGATGTAACGGTCAACGCCGTCTGCGCCACGGGAGCGACGCGCGCATTAGGAACGGTCAAGAGCGTTTCCACGGTTGCCTGCAAAGGGGCGCTTCAGGATGGCGTTTGCCAGCAAATGACGGTTTCTTGCCCTGGCGTGCCGAACGTGCAGGCCTATGTGAAGACCAACACTCCTTCAGGAACATCCCTCGGGACAGTCACCTACGGCACCGGCACAGACGGCAACGGACTCTACGAGAGCATCTTCACCTTCGGCACGACTGCGGTGGGCAACGTCCTGGATGCCGGATTCAGCACCGTACAGATCTCGTGGGGAACTCCGTTTAACACCGCTCAGCCGAACGGATGGGTCGAAGGGCCGGGAGGCGTGCTCGCGTCAGCCTGCCGCTACGCAACCGTTACGCAGTGGATTTACGACAACATCCACAACGACAACAAGAGCGCGCCGTACTGCGCCACGGCAAACAGCGGGGGATCCGGCGCGCTGGCCTATACCCTCTCGCAATATCCCACAAGCAGCATTCTCGCCATGGCTGAAGTTACGAGCGGTCCGCCGACTGGACGCCTCGACTGGGGCTGCGGATGCACTCACGGCAGCGTGGCCGTGCAGTGCGGATCGAGCGGTTCTCTGGGAACTTGCTTCGGCACAGCCGATGCTCCCGTCTGGGATCCGGCCTACAATCCCAACGCGGACACGGGACTTTGCTCCGCCGCAGTCACCGGAACTCTGCCTCCCGGAGGTTTGAACTTCTTCCTGGGCGACAGCGTCGAGGCTCCCGGAGCGAACTACAGCCTTTCCAAGACGCACGTGAACCTGGTGTTTGGCGACGCGGACAGCAGCTCTGCTATCCCCATCGGGCAGGATTGGTTCAACAACATCAGCAGCACCAAATCGCAGGCTTGCGTCTCGGGTGGCCAGCATTCGCTCGCCAACACCCAGGCCGGCGCTCTGCAGATCGCCAACGACCTGATCAATATGTGCCAACTCCAGTAAGCATTCGACACGAAATGTAAACAGGGTGCCCCACGTCTCGCTCTTGAGACGTGGGGTTTTTCCTGGTGTCTACCAAAAGCCCCACTTCTCGCGCAAAAAACGCGCGAGAAATGGGGCACCCGTTTTGGCTGCTTCCCTGAACCTTCCCTGCTAGAATTTCATCTATTCAACCTGCATGTTTCTGAAAAAACTGCGCCCGCTCATCCCCTACGTCAAGCGCTATCGCTGGGGATACGTTGCGGGCATTCTTTGCATCTTTCTGACCAACGGCATCCAGATCATGGGCCCCAAGGTGCTCGGGCTGGCGGCCGACGCCTTGCATGAGGGCGTCACCCATCACAAGCTTCTGTTCTATGCCGGACTGCTGCTGGCCATCGCAATCGCCAAGGGAATTTTCCAGTTCCTGACGCGCTGGATCATGATCGGCATCTCGCGCGACGTCGAATTCGATCTGCGCAACGATCTTTTCAAGAAACTCGAAAGCCTTTCCTACTCCTACTTCCAGCGCAACCGCACCGGCGACATTATGGCGCGCGCCACCAACGACCTGAGTGCGGTCCGCAACCTGATCGGACCGGCGATCATGTACTCGGCCAATACGGTCGTGCTCATGGCGGGTGCGCTGGCCTTCATGATTTCGATCAGCCCGCGGCTGACGCTCTACACATTTCTTCCATTACCCGCGGCCAGCATTGTGATCCAGTACTTCGGACGGCGGATTCACGACCGCTTCGAACGCATTCAGGCGATGTTCTCTGATATATCGGCGCGGGCGCAGGAGAATTTCTCCGGCGCGCGGCTGATTCGCGCCTACGTGCAGGAAGAGCCCGAGATCCGCGCCTTTGAAGCCGAGAACCAGGAATACATCCGCCGCAGCCTGAAACTTGTACGGCTGATGGGCATGCTCTGGCCGACTTTGGAATTCATGCTCGGCTGCGCCGTCGTTCTGGTGTTGTGGCTTGGCGGGCGCGAAGTGCTCGCGGGCCGCATCACCGTCGGGCAGTTCGTTTCGTTCAACGCCTTCATGCTGCAACTGACCTGGCCGATCATCGCGCTGGGATACGTGATCAATCTCTTCCAGCGCGGCACGGCGTCGCTGGGGCGGCTGAACGAAATCATGCTGGAGCAGCCGCAGATCAAAGACGCGCCCGCCGCGCAGGAGGGCGAGATCGAAGGCACAGTCGAATTCCGCAATCTGAATTTCAGCTATGACGGCAAGCCGGTGCTGCACGATCTGAATCTCACCATCCCGGCGGGAAGCAGCCTGGCGATCGTGGGTCCGACGGGATCGGGCAAGACGACGCTGGTCGATCTGATTCCGCGCATCTACGACGCGGAGCCGGGCATGGTGCTGATCGATGGCCGGCCGGTTCGTGATTATTCGCTGGCTTCGCTGCGACGCCATATTGGATTTGTTCCGCAGGAGACTTTTCTTTTCAGCGACCGCATTCGGGAAAACATCGCGTTGGGAGTCGATTCCGCCACGGACGAAGAAATTCGCCGCTCGGCCGGCGCGGCCAATATTGCCGCCGAGATCGAAGACTTCCCCGAGGGCTACGAAACCATGGTCGGCGAGCGCGGCATCACGCTCTCCGGCGGACAGAAGCAGCGCACCGCGATTGCCCGCGCGCTGATCCGCAACCCGCGCATTCTGATTCTCGACGACGCGCTGTCAAGCGTCGACACCCAGACCGAAGACAAAATCCTCAACCACCTTCGCGATGTGATGCGCGGACGTACGACGATCTTCATCTCGCACCGCGTCTCGACCGTCCGCAACGCCGACCGCATCGCCGTCCTGCACGGTGGACGCATCGTCGAACTCGGTACCCACGATGAACTGCTTGCCTTGGATGGCTACTACAGCGATCTGTATAGCAAGCAACTGCTGGAGGAGGAGTTGGCGGAGGTATAGTTGGGGAATTCAGTTTCTAGGTTTCCAGTTTCAGGTTTCAGAGTTTCAAGCTTCAACGCGGCAAAGTGGCAAGTTTTCAAAGCTTCGGATTGGCGCGCCGGGTTGGGATCGATTCCTGAGATGGAGTTTGCGGAGTTCAGGAGCCTTTCAGAAAAGCTCCGGAAGGCGAGATGGACTGCTGGGGACAGATGCCAGGTGAGGCGCTTCCGGGCGGAGTTGAATCGATTTAATGACAGTATTTATCTGTATTGTTTTCAATCGCTTAGAGTGAATTTATTCCACAGCGGTTGAAGCTTGCAAATCCCCTCGAATGAAGTCGTTGCGCCGACTTGCACCGTTTCCGTTGCGAAAACGGTTACGGCCTGAGTCCGGACGAGCTTCCCACGTAGAATCTCTCTCGACTCCAAATGCGACGGACGGTCACGCAGGAAATCCTGGATTCTCCACAATGCCCGGCGGATGATGCCGCGGCATCGCTGCGCGACATGAGTCGCATCAATCGCTGGTTCGGAGGAGTGGCTACCAGTCGCAAGCTGATCGAGCGCGTCGCGGGCGTGACTGGAAAGAAACATTTCTCCATGCTGGAAGTCGCCGCCGGGTTTGGCGATGTCCCGCGGCTCGCCGCCGGGCAACTGGCGCGCCAGGGAATCACGCTGGAGATTACGCTTCTCGACCGCATGCCATCGCATTTGCTGCGCGGAAAGCGTTCGGTCGTGGCCGACGCTCTGGCGCTCCCCTTCCCGGACGGCAGCTTCGATCTGATCAGTTGCAGTTTGTTTGCGCACCATCTGGAACCTGCGGAAGTTGCGCAATTCGTGAGCGAAGGCCTGCGCGTGAGCCGCTGCGCGGTGCTCATCAACGATTTGATCCGCCACCCGCTGCATCTTGCGCTGGTTTATGCAGGGTTTCCGCTGATGCGGAGTTATGTTTCACGCTTCGACGGCGTCGCGTCGGTGCGCCGGGCTTACACTCTCCATGAAATGAGGGAAATTCTGGCAGACGCCGGCTGCGCGAAGAAAATCGAGATCTCGCGCCACTTTCTATTTCGGATGGGAGTGGTCGTGTGGAAGTAAGAACGTCGGGCGCACCGCATCGACATCTTGATTCCAGCCCCAGAATTCCCCACTCAAGCCAAAGGCGGGCTTGAATGGGCCACCAGCTACTGACTTTACTTCTTCTGGACTTCCACCGCATCCGCTAGATTCATGTGCGGACTGTTGCCAATCTCAATCGTCCTGGCGCGCTTCGCGTAGGCTGCGATGACTCCGGGCTGCGACCAGTCCAGGTCCCAGCCGTCTTCGATGGCGACGACTTTGTACGGACCCGGCGCTACGCCGCGCAGGCTGAAAGTTCCGTCGAGGTCGCTCTGATCGCGGCGGAACCAATCGTGGTTCTGCTCCGGATTCGCGGGAACCAGCACGATCATTGCTCCGGCAAAGCCTTTCCCCGCGCGCTTCGCGATACCTTCCACTTCCACAGTCCCGACGGAGACCGTCACCGACAATGTGGCAGAACTTCCCGCCGCGATCTCGACTGCGCGTCCGGAGACCTGCGCGCCCTCTGCCGCAACCTGCGAGACGTTGTAGAGCTTGCCCTGGCCCCAGGCCACGACTTCATACTTGCCCGGCGGAATCGAATCGAGTTCCGCCTCGCCCTTTGCGTCGACTCTCTTCCAGCCTGACAGCTGTTTATTTCTTACGCGCAGACCGATGTTGAGCTCGGCAGGGACCGAAGTCTCGCCCCGGATCTGCGCCTTGATCTTGACGCTGCTCATGGCCTCGGCCCTGGTCGCGTCGACGACTTCTTCATTCTTGCTCAGGTCCACACCGTTGATCTGCGATTCCCACTCGCGGCCTGAGATGCGAACGTCATAGCGGCCGGCGGGAATGCCGGAGAGTTCCCACACTCCCGGCGACGGTTGCAGGTATTCCACGGCATCGACGCCGGTCATGCCGTCGAAGGCCGGTTGCACGAGATGGGGCATCACCGGCCCATTCTTCGGATCGTAGGGCACATGGAACACGATGCGCAGGGCAGGCACCGGGCTCAGGTGCAGATCGAATTGCAGATGCTCGCCGCCGCGAACCAGGATGGGCGCTGCGCCGTCGGCATCGGTTGCGTCCGGATAGTAAGTGAGCGGGTAGGCGACGTCGAGCGAACGGTCGATGACGGTGACGAGAGGAGGCGGAGCGTTGGGCCCGGAGTTTGCCGGCTCCGGGTCGGTGTGCGGGTGGAAGGCGTACCAGGGCTTGGCCTTGGCCGAGAGAAAAAATGTTCCCGGCGGCAACGGGGTGAATTCGTATTCGCCTAAATCGTCGGTCTGCGCATTGCGAAAGATGTGGATTTGATCGAATCCTTCCTGGCGGTCTTCCCGGTAAATCGTGACCATGGCTTGGCGAACGGGTTCGCCGGCCTCGTCGAGGACTCTGCCCGACATTACCGCGTCAGGAGCCAGTTTCAGCGCGAGATTTTCTGTATTCAGGCCAGCGCCGGTGACGATTGCCGTTGAGAACAATTCGTGCTGATCGTAGCTTGCGGGGATGAATCCGCGTTTCGCGCCGGTGATCGAATATTTGCCGGCGGCGAGGCCGGTGAACTGAAAGCTGCCGTCGTCGCCAGTAATGACGGAATCCGCCTTCTGTGGACTCTTCACGTTGCGCAGAATTACGCGCGCATTCGACAGATGGTGGCCGTCCGCCTTGCTGACCACTGTGCCCGCGATTCGGAAAGAGTCGGCGGGTGCGATGGATTGCGAAATCGCGTATGGCAGCGAGGCCGCGAGCCAAGCCGCTGCCCATATCCGGCAAATTTTCTTTCTGCTCACTCTGATCATTAGTTTCCTACGACAGTCTCCTACGACGGTTTCGTCAATCTATGCGCAAAATCTCTCACTCTCGGCAGTATCGTACCCACCCTTCGAAAACCGCCCTTCGACTTCGCTCAGGGCAGGCTCCGGGTGGGGCACCCTCGTTGTTCGATTGGGTCGAGAAAATCGAAATTCGGTTCACCCCACTTCGGTCCTCAATCGCTCGGAATCAATTGCACTTCCACCGTGGTTTTCTCGCCCGCTGCAAGGTTCACAACTTGTCCTTTGGATTCGTACGCTTTCATCGCCTCGGGATCGCGGTACGGAAGAAATGGCTGCTGCTTTGCAAAAGCCAGGATCCGATAGCTGCCGGGGGCCAGCATCTGCGATTGAAACTTTCCCTCGGCAGAGACTCCGATCTGCTGAAATTGGCCGGTGCTGTCGGGCAACGGAACGCAATAGACCCAAGCGCGCGGAAACGGATTCTCGACGCTATTTGGATCCAGCGCTGCGCGGTTGGCCAATTCGGTGACGGTGCCCTCGATCCTGGCTCCATCGTCGCGAACGACAATTTCGATGGGCGGGTTGGCGCCGGCTCCAACGGAAATCGGCTCGCGCAGCACATCCGACATTCCCATGGTCGCCGAGGCCACGTAGCCCTGGCCGGTCTGAGCGTGCAGCCAGTAGCGACCGGGAACCACATCTTCGAAAACAAAAGAATCATCGGTTGGCCCATCGGGAGGGCGCAGGCCGGCGCCGCCTCTGTCACCAGATTCATCTGCGCTTTCCAATGAGACCTGCATATTGGCGCGCGGGCCGTGCAGGGTATAGTTATGCTTCCCATCGTTGAAAGTCATGCTTCCGTTCCACTTCGTCTCGTTAAATTCTTCCTTGACATTGAGGTGGATTGAGCTGTCGCGAGTAAGAACCAAAGGCGCGGTCTCAGCCGGACCGCCAGCCACGACCAGAGTGATTCTGCCACTGGCGGCATTTTCTCCGAAGCTTGCGCCGCTGATTCCATAAGTGCCGTTCGGCAGCGATCCCTCGATTCGGTGCGCGGCCAGGTTGAAGCCCAATTCGTATCCCGGCCCGCGCTGGCCCTGCACGGTTACCCTCATTCCCCTGCCGATGTCTTCGCCGGCGACCGGAATTCGGACCGGGTAGTAGGCTTGCCGCGCCAGCGACATGTCTGCCTCGACGATCTCGCCGGGAGTGACTTCGATTGCCGCAGCGGTCGAAAAATCCGCTGACGCTGGGTAGTAAGAGGGCGGGAATCCATAAAGCTGGCCGCCGGGTGTTGCGGTGACGGGGTCGTTATCCATCCATTCGTGGGTCAGCAGCTTGTAGGAACCGGGGCGCAGATCGGCAAAGCGAAACTCTCCGGCGGAGTTGGCGCGAGCGGTCTGACCCGGTGTCCAGCGCGGGAGGCCCTCGACGACGGTTCGGTCAAAAAGCTGGACAACGATGTTGTTGGCTACCTCGCCAGTCGAGAGC
>DASXDY010000063.1:0-25080 GCA_036490405.1 Candidatus Sulfotelmatobacter sp.
GGCCGGGACGATTAAGGGCTTATCGAGCCCCTTGAAACATTAGATGCCGGACGCGCACGAGAGTTGCAGAAAAGCGCCCAGCCAGCCACACAAATGCTCTCGGTTCATTGTTTATAGCAGAGGATGACCAAAGTGCGCAAGAGGGAAATGCAGTGGTCATGGAGAAGTTTACGGAGTTGGTACCGAAAGCAGAAAATGCGAGCAGCCGCGCAGCGGCGAAAGATTACAGCCCACGCCGCAAGGCGTGGGTTCGCCGACCTCAATGATTGAACAAGCCCCGAAGGGGCGAAAAACTGCCACACAAGTTTCTTCCGCCCCTTCGGGGCTCGTTCATTTTTCCCGATGTCGACCCACGGCTTGCGCCATGGGCTGCATTCTTTCGCCGCTTTGCGGCTGCGGCGTTTCTATAACCGACGCGCCGGCGTGCTTTCGCACGATCACAGCCGATCGGGAAAGCCCATCGCCATCTGCACGGCTTGCGCGAGGCTCTGGCTCGAACGGCACGGCTGAAGCCGTGTCCTGCTACGGATCGCTTTACGCGGCGCTGAAGCGCCGCTCTTCCACGAACCCATCTCTTATCTCTAGCGATTCTTGCGGCGCTTGGCGCGCTTGGGCGGGGCTTCTTCCAGAACTGCGAAGTTGATTTTCTTTTCTACCGGGTCGATGCGGTCTACCAGGACTTTTAGCTGCTGGCCGATGCGGTAGATGCGGCGGGTGCGCTGTCCGATGATTTCGCGGGTGTTCTCGTGGTAGGTGTAGCGGTCGTCGGTGAGGGTGTTGAGCGGGACCAGGCCTTCGACGAAGAGGTCGGAGAGTTCGACGAAGAATCCGAATTTGGTGACGCTGGTGATGAGGCCGAGGAAGTCGTCTCCGACGCGGTCTTGCATGAACTTGACCTTCTTCCATTCCATGAGTTCGCGTTCGGCGTCGTCGGCGCGGCGTTCGGATTGGCTGGATTCTTCCGCGATGGAGTGGAGTTCGGCTTCAGGGATCGGGCCGGTGCGTGGAGAGTGGGATTCGCGGTGGGCAGCATGGTCGCGACGTTTGGACCAGGGAGATGGGGCGTCGGGGGCTGAAGCCTCTTTTCCTGCGACCCTTGACGCCGCCCTAAAGGGCGGCTCTTCCACATTTCTGGCGCTTGACGCGGCGCTGAAGCGCCGCTCTTCCACGGTGCTTGAGGCCGTAACGCGTGCCTCGTTCAGCGTGTTCGACGCGGCTTCCAGTTCTCGGCTCTCGGCTTCCGCGACATCCCCACTCAAGCCAACTTCGGGCTTGAGTGGGCCACCCTCGGCGTCTGGGAAATCCCCACTTCTCGCAAAAGACGCGAGAAATGGGGCACCCGTTTTCTCGCTCTCTCCACGCAGAACTTCTTTCAGGATGCGGTGCACGATCAGGTCTGGGTAGCGGCGGATCGGGCTGGTGAAGTGGGTGTAGGTTGGGGCGGCGAGGGCGAAGTGTCCGAGATTTTCTTCGGAGTAGCGCGCTTGCTTTAGCGAGCGCAGCATCAGGTAGCTGAGGATTCTTTCTTCTGGCTTGCCGGCGATTTTTTCGGTGAGCTTCTGGTACATGCGCGGCGTGATGTGGACTTCTTTCGGAATTTCAATGTCGCGCGCGCGCTTACCGGTGCCGTAATTCGAGCGGCGGTCGGATTTCATCTGCACGCGATGGATGGGAAGCGCGCCGACGCCTAGGGAATATCCGAACGTTGCGGCGATGGTTTCGAAGTCGTAGACGCGCTTGGCGTCGGGCTTCTCGTGGATGCGGTAGAGGCTGGCGATGCGGTGCGAGTCGAGATGTCCGGCGACAGTTTCGTTGGCCGAGAGCATGAACTCTTCGATGAGGCGGTTCGCGACTTTGCGCTCGGAGCGGGTGATGGACTTCATCAGTCCGAAGTCGTCGAATTCGATTACTGGTTCGGGGAGATCGAAGTCGATGGATCCGCGGCGCTCGCGCTTGCGGTTGAGAATTTGCGCGAGATCGCGCATGAGTTCGAAATTGCTTACTAGTGGCGAGTACTTTTCGCGGGCGACTGCATCACCTTCGAGCACGGCGTTGACTGCGGTATAGGTCATCCTCTCAGCGGAGCGGATGACACCTTCGCACAAATCGTATCCGACGATTTCGCCCTGGTGGTCGATTTCCATGATGCAGCTCAAGACGAGGCGGTCGAGGTGCGGGCGCAGGCTGCAAATGTCGGTGGAGAGTTCGAGTGGAAGCATGGGCACGGCGCGGTCGGGAAAGTAGACGCTGGTGCCGCGCAGGCGGCCTTCCTCGTCGAGGGCGCTATTCGGCGTGACGTATTGGGCTACGTCGGCGATGTGGACCTGGAGTTCGAAATTATTATTTGGCAGGATGCGGACCAGGACGGCGTCGTCGAAGTCGCGGGCGGTTTCTCCGTCGATGGTGACGATGGGCAGATCGCGGAAGTCGCGGCGGCGGGCGAGTTCCTGTGCCGGGATTTCGGTTGAGGCCTGCTGGGCTTCTTCCAGGACTGCTTGCGGGAAGTGATGGGGCAGGTGGAATTTGCGGATCATGATTTCGACGTCGACGCCGAAATCATCTTCGCGGCCTAGGATTTCGATGACGCGTCCGCGGGCGCTCTGCGTGGGCGAGGGCCAGTCGGTGATTTCTACGTCGACGACTACGCCTTCGAGATTGTTCCAGTCGGCGTGGCGAGCGGCTTCGTCGCCGAGGACGCGGTCTACTGATTTGTTTTTTGTACGTCTTCGAGATTGCGAGGCATCGCGGGCTGCGTCCTGTCCCCCACTCAAGCCAAAATCGGGCTTGAGTGGGCCACCCTCGGGATTCTTGGACGACTCCGGAACTTCTGCGCCTTCGGGAATGATGATTTCTTGCGTGAGCTTCGAATCCAGCGGCGTGACGTAGTTTCTGCGTCCGCCGTAGTGGAAGATGCCGACTACCGTTTCGTTGGCGCGGCGAACTGGGCGGACGATGCGGCCTTCGGCGCGGCCGTCGGGGCGGACGTTGGTGATATCGACCAGCACCATGTCTCCGTGCATGGCGTTGCCGACCTGGTGCGGCGGAATAAAAATGTCGCCGGTGAGCTTCGATTTCAGTGCAGCGTTGAGAGACTTCGTGTCTGGGATGACGAAGCCGAAGCCGTCACGGTGCATGGTGAGGCGTCCGGCGACGAGGTTCTTGTCAGCGGCCGCGGCCTGCGGGAGCGCGAAGCGGTCGGAGTCGAGGGCGATCAACGCCCCACGCTTCACCAGCTTTTGCAGGTGATCGTTCAACTCCCTGCGCTCGTCGCCGTGCAGTCCGAGTTCGCGGACGAGTTGCTTGTATCCGGCCTGGCTTTTGGGCTGGCGGGCGATGTGGGTGAGGATGGCGGAGTCGTCAGGAATAGTGATGTCGGTCGTCGGTGGCTGATTAGTGGCTTTATGGTGCGCCCTTCCCGGTCTTCCACCTGTGCGGCACCTTTAGTAGAAAGTCGACTGAGGAGGGAACCGACCAGAAGGCCAGGAAGGCTGCGCCAATTATCGCGCCGGTGATGATTCCAATTCTTTTTGCAATTCGATGAGACATGTTAGTACCGCTACAAGCGCCACCGATTAGGACTAGTTTAGCACTTACCAGGTGTCCCCGCCGGCGCGCGGAGGCCAGGCGCCCAATGCGCGGCGGACCATCGCGATCTGGCCTATGTGATAGCTGTTGTGGGCCACCATCTGCCAGAGGACGGATTCGAGCGTTCCGGCTACTTTCTTGTCGCCCTCGTGGCTGGGTTCGATCGGGCGGTCGAGTTCGGCGCGGGATGATTGGGCGAGTGCGGCGAATTCGGAGAGCAGGCGGGCGAATTCGTTTCTCAGGCTGTCCCATCTCAGGCTGTCCCAGTCTTCGGAGTTCGAGGGAAAGCTTTCGGAGTTGTGCTCGGGATACTTCGGCTTGTCTCCGCGGATGCGGCAGAGTTCGTAGGCCATCCAGTAATTCATGTGGAAGACGAGACCGGCGATCGTGTGCGGGAAGTTTTCTATGCGACGCTTTGCGGTCGTGGCGTCGATGTCTTCTACGCAGACGATCGGATCGGCGTGGGCGCCTTTGCCGCGGAGCAGTTCGGTGAGGGCTTGAGGCATCTTTGCTTTCGCCGCTTCCAGGGCTGGTTCCTCCGACGTAGCTGACCCACGGCTTACGCTGTGGGCTGCATTCTTGCGCCGCTTCGCGGCTGGCTCTGTCGGCGACATGCCTGAATGGTCATGCGATACGGCAGCCAAAGTCCCCACTTCTCGCGCAGAAAACGCGCGAGAAATGGGGCACCCTTATCGAGCCGCGAAATATTTCTCTTCGAGAATTCGGCGGTGGTGAATCTCGTGGCCAGCGATCATGTAGGCCAGAGCGCGAACGCTGACTTCATTCTTGTTGGCGATGCCGCGGCGCTGCCAGGCCTGGTCGTCGAGATTGCGGAAGAGCGTCAGAGAGGCGCGGCGAACGGCGATGTAATCCTCGATCAATTCGGACAACGGGCGATGGGCGAATGGGCCGTTGCGGACATAGTCGTCCTGTTCGAATGAAGCCAAGGGGGTGCGGTCGGCGCGGGCAATGCACAAAGCGCGATAGGAAAAGACGCGCTCGGTATCGCAGACGTGACCGAGAACTTCTTTCGCGTTCCATTTATCGGGAGCGTAGCGAAAATCGCCGTCTTTGTCGTCGCGGCAGGAGAGAAGCAGCAAGGTTTCGCGGCGCTGGGAGTCGAGCGTGGCGAGAATGTTTCCCTCGCCTACCAGGGAAATGTAGCGGTCGTAGTAGGGCGCGTACTCGGTGGATTCGGGGCGGCCGATATTTTCTGCTGCGGGGGAGATGGCGGCTGATTCGGACATGAAAGCTCCTGCTGTCGATTAACACTTCACTTTAACGCACGGCGGGGGGGTTGGGTAGCGGAGCGCGTCTTTTGCCGCTTCACGGTTGTTTTTGGATTCATCGTCAAGACTTGTCATTCCGAATCGCGCAGCGGTAAGGAACCGGCTTTCCCTTGCCACCAGGGAAAAAGCAGGTTCCCCGCTGCGCTCGGAATGACAAATCTTCGGGTAACCCAAGCTTACGCGGTACGGCTGAAGCCGTGCGCTGATCCGAATCCTACAGCTCGCACAGATGCGGAGCTCCGGCGAAAAACTCAGGGTCCCTCCACTGCGCTCGCTGTCGCTTCGCTCTGGTCGGGATGACAAATGGTGAGGTGGGGAGCTGTTGAGCCTATTCCCAGTTCAGCTTGATGGTGGCGTTGTGTTTGTCGAAGGTGATCTGAAGGGTTTTGATGTCGCCGCCGGCGAAGTCGGCTGAGATGGTCCTGGACATGTCCACGGACTGGTCGGCGGAGACGGCACGGAAGCGCAGGGCGTGGTTGCCGGCGGGCACTTTGAGGCTTTCGGAATCTATGCCGCGGACTCCATTGAAGACGACCAGCTTCTTTTGCGTGCCGCCGTGCAGCGGACGCGTGAGGGCAAGTTTGTCGTCAATCCAGATATAGAGCGTTGCGTCCTTGAACTGGTGCTGGATGGCCAGATCGAGGGTTGAGGTTGGAACGATGACCGGCTTCGGAACGGGCGGGGTTTTTGCGCGAATCCTTTTCGATGCGCTCCTGGGCGCAGGTAGCGGCACAGGCTTGGCAGACTGAACTGGCTGGGCGACCGGCTGCGCGGCCACCGGCGGGGCCATGGCGGCAGCAGCGGAGTCGCTGACGTCCGTTTTGCTGGAGTTCACCAGGAGTTTGGTCTGGGCCCCAATGATCACGAGGCCGACGACGGTCGCCGCACCCAGGACCAGATCGCGAAGGGGAGCTTTCGACAAAATCCGGCGGACAACTTTTTCTCCCTGGGCGACGGCGGTCACATGGGCGACGGCATTGGCGGCGGTGCGTTGAGCAGCCGATTTTGTCGCCGTGGCGGACGCGGCGCGTACCGAGGTCGTGGTAGATCCCGCCTTGCCCAACGTCAGGATCTGGCGCAGATCATTGGCGAAATCCGCGCCGCGCTGGTAACGCTCTTCCGGATCCTTGGACATGGCGCGGGCGATCACGGCATCCAGTTCCGGAGGAAGAGTCATTTCCAGGGCGCTGGGCGTGACCGGTTCACGATTGGCAACCTTGAAGCAGACTGTGGTGGCGCTGTTGCCCTGGAAGGGCGAGTGTCCGGTGACCATGGCGTAAAGGATCACGCCGAGTGAAAACAGGTCGGAGCGGCCGTCACAGCCTTCGCCGCTGAGTTGCTCGGGGGCCATGTAGGCGGGAGTACCGAGGACGCGGCCGGGCAGCGTGAAGTGGGCAAGATTCAGTTTGGCAATACCAAAATCGGCGATCTTGGCGCGGCCAGCTTCGGTGATCAGAATGTTAGCGGGCTTGATGTCGCGATGGACGACGCCTTGCGCGTGCGCGTATTCGAGCGCGTCGGCGATTTCGATCGCCAGTTGCAAGGCGATTTCCAGGGAAAGCTTTTTCTCGCGCGCAAGAATCTTGTTGAGTGCCTCGCCCGAGACATACTCGAGAACGATGTAGGGATCGCGGTTCTCGGGATTCTCGCCAACGTCGAAGACGCTGACGATGCCGGGGTGGTGCAGTCGTCCGGCGGCCTGGGCTTCGTTGCCGAAGCGCATGCGGAATTCTTTTTCTTCGTCGGGTTCCTGTCCCCAGAGGGAAACGGTCTTGATGGCGACGAAGCGGTCGATCTGCGGATCACGGGCCTTGTAGACGACGCCCATGGCTCCGCGGCCGAGTTCGGCGACGGTCTCGTAGCGTCCAAAATGCTTGCTGGCGGGCGTTTCCATGGGTGCGCGGGGTAGTGTTTATGGTAGCGAAGGACCGGATTTCACGGATGTTACGGGAGTAACGAGAACCAGTTGCCAGTTGCCAGTACCCCAGTTGCCAGTCGCCCAAGTCTCAGGGTCGAGAAAAAAATCCCGAAACGCCGAGAGTTAGGAATCGACCGCAACGGCCAGCAACCGGGCATGGTAGCCAAGAACTGGCAACTGGGTACTGGCGGCTGGCAACTGTTCTTAGCTGCCTGCTGGGAAGTCGCCGCTGTGGGCGACGGTGATGCGAAGGTACTTGTAGGGATTGACGGGAGTGTTATTGATGCGGACTTCATAGTGGAGATGGGGGCCGGTGGAGCGTCCGCTTTCGCCGACGTAGCCGATCAGGTCGCCGCGGTGAACGTGCTGGCCGGCGCTTACGGCGTATCCCGAGAGGTGGCCGTAGCGGGTGCTGATGCCGTTGCCGTGGTCGATTATGATGGCCTTGCCGTATCCGCCCATGGTTTCGGTGAGGGTGACCACGCCGTCGGCCGGGGCGATGATCTGCGCGCCGTAGTTACTGCCGATGTCCACGCCGCTATGGAATGCGCCTTCTCCGTTGAACGGATCGATGCGCTCGCCGAAGCTGCCGGTGACCTGGCCTTCGACCGGCCAGAGATTGGGAGCGGAATTGGCTTTTGCCCAATCGGCGGTTGTGGCATTGCGGGTCAGGCCCATCGTCAGGCCGACCATGGTTGCGCCCGACAGCGCTGAGCTACGCAAGGCATGAAGCTGGTCGAGTGAAGAGGTGACGTCAGCGTCCTGAATCTGATCGCTTGTAGCTGTGACCATTGTCGGCTCGGACTTCAACCCGTAGAGCGCAGAAACTTCTCCCGCGATCGAAGCCAGCGAAGCTACCTGAACATCTCGCTCTTTGGCGACCTGCGCCAAGCGCGAATTGCTGTCTTCCAGCTGATTTTTCCTCATCAGCAATTCGTTGTAGCGGGAAACCTTCAGGAGCATGCGGGTGTAGGAACTGGCAATGCCGGTGAGGCTGAGGAATCCGATAACGGCGCCGACTACGAAAACGTAAAGGTAATGTACCGGAATAGAGATTTTGCGAAGCTGGCCATCGTCCCCGCGGGCGACGAAAAGGATGTAGAAGCGCTTTCGCAAATCGTGTCCTCGAAAATCCAAGATTCTTTAATTAGATTCTTTAATCAGGTCCGGAATTGCCGGGCCAATTTGTGAAGCGGCAGAATGCCTGTTCGGACTACGTGACTTTTTCGGGCAGCGATCCCATTTGGGAATGGAAAAACTGCGTCGTGCCCGTTGATCGCCGAAACTTCGCCCGAATCTTTAATGCCGATTTTGCCGCAATATCAACTAGACGCGGCACTTAGCTCTTGCTGTGTTGTGTGAATGACTGGTTAACGGTAACAAACCAGGTTCCCCCTGTCAACGACGCGAGGGGGCGATTCCGCGTTACGTAAGGACCGTAATCCCAAGGGAACCTAAGGACAGGTTACCGACGTGTTCTTTAGTCTGTTGCGGATTTCGCCGATGAGAGTTGGTTTCGGCTTTTTTGCTTTCAGGTTTCGCGTTTTGGGTTCCGCAGGCCGTCTGGCGGGCATTGGCAGGGTGAACCGTAGGGGTATAGTTGAGCGCGATGCCACTTCCCGAGCGGCAACTGATTGCACAGATCCGGCGCATGGCGAATCGGCGGATGCGGCCGGCAACCGGCATCCTCACCGGCATTGGGGATGACTGCGCGGTTCTAGAGGCGAGCCCCGGGTACGAATTTCTGGTCACCACCGATTTCTGTCTCGAAGGGATCCACTTCCGGCGGGACTGGCATACTGCGGAATCGGCGGGACACCGGTGTCTGGCGCGTGGATTGAGCGACATCGCCGCCATGGGCGGCGAACCTGTGGCTGTGTTTCTTTCGCTGGCAGTGCCGGCGAAGTTGCCGCAGTCGTGGGTTCGAGGATTTCTGCGGGGGTTGATCCGGCTGGCGGAAAAGCATGGTGTGACCCTGGCCGGAGGAGACACGGCGGAGTCGCGGGATGGAATTCTGGCGGACATCATTGTTGTGGGGCGGGTTCGGAGGGGAGAAGCGATCTTACGTTCGGGAGCCCGGCCGGGAGACCGGGTTTATGTGAGCGGGGAGTTAGGTGGATCGGCGTTGGCGGTGCAGGAGATGGAACGCCATCCGAGGAGAAAGTTGAATCCGCGCGCGTATGGGCGGCATTTTTTCCCAGCGCCGCGGTTGCAGGCCGGCCGTCTTTTTCGACAGAAGAAGCTGGTTTCAGCCATGATCGACCTGAGCGATGGGCTCTCGTCGGATCTCGCCCACATTTGCGAAGAAAGCGGGGTTGGCGCGGAGGTCGACGCGGGGAGGATCCCGCGGGCGCGGGTGGGGAAGATCGAGGTTGATCTGGATCTGGCGCTGCATGGCGGCGAGGATTATGAGTTGCTGCTTACGGTCCCGGAAGGCAAGCGCGTTCCGGAGCGGGTCGGTGGAGTGGCGATGACTTGCGTTGGAAGAATCACTGGATCGCACGGAATGTTCATTCGAGATGGAAGAGGCGTCCGGCGGAAGCTCGAGCCGCAGGGTTGGGAACATTTTCGATCGTAGCGCCGGCCGTTGATTCCCGGGCGCCGCGCGGCGCTCGCGACAGCCTGCGGGACGGCGAGACTGCCGTTACCTCCGTCACTAGTGTGTCTCTACCCTCGTGGTGCAATCCGGACTAGAGTAAGAAATATGCCGTCCAGCCGATTGCTGTCGCTCTCCGCCTTCGCATTTCTGTTTCTCGCAGCCGCTTTTGCCGAGAAGAAGCCGCCTCCGCCGCCTCCGGCCCATGCGCGGCAGCCTTCGCCTCCGGTCACGGATGAGTACATCCACAAGCAGTTCGGGGACAACTGTTCACTGCTCGCCGGGCCGCAGCAGTTTGTGGGGGACATGGACGGGGATGGCGTGGACGATCTTGTAGTAGCAGCGAAGTGCAGGAATCCCATGGCCGACAAGGATGAATACAGTTTTGTGGTTGCCGATCCGTTTGACACTTCCCTGGGTTACGGCGATGTGAAGGTCACTTCGGCATTCGCGTCGGATTCGCCGGACCGGCGAGGCGTCTGCCTGCTGATCGTTCATGGAGACGGGCCGCAGGCCTGGCGGGCGGAAAAGCCCAAGGCGAAATTCCTGTTGATCAATCTGCCCTTCAAGACGCTCACCGTGAAAAGGCTGGCGCGAAAGAAGGAGACGATCCTCGGAGTCTTCATGGAAGAGACGGGCGAGGGCGAGAATACGTCATCCGTGTTGTTCTGGGATGGGAAGAAATATCGCTATCAGATGTTGGGAGCCACGCTGGACGATTAAGGGCGCGGGGGGTAAAGCGTTCTCAGGTTCGCCTCTTAACGCGAAGCGCCGCTCTTCCACGCTGATGGCAGCCGACGGAGCTACCTGTTGTTGAAAGGAAAATGCGCGCTTCCTACCCTGCTGACGTTCGCTTCCGCAAATTCACACACCCGGTCGAGAGAATTCTGCAATTCCTGCGTGTAGTGTTCCAGAGCTTCGTCGGTTGCGTGTTTGGGGACCGGAATCAGCTTTCCGAAGCGCACCAACACGCGCGAGAACGGAACGGGAATCATCAGCTTGTCCCAGGTGTTGAGCACCCAGGCCTTGTCTACGGCCGCATGAAACATGGTGAGGGGCACGCCTGAGGAGCGGGCGAGCGCGACCGGGCCGGGCTTGACTTTGTGGCGGGGGCCGCGCGGACCATCGAGGGTGAAGGCGACGGTCCATCCGTCTTCGAGGGCACGGCGCAGGCCGAGGAGGGCGCGGACGGCGTTGCGGCTGCTCGATCCCTTGACGGCGACGAAGCCGAATTTGTGGATGATGCGGCCCATGTACTCGCCGTCATAGCTGTTGCTGCTCATGACGCGCACGCCAAGATTGCGGCAAATATAAGTCGCGGGAATGAGGCAGGAGTGCCAGAAGGATGCGATCAGCGGGCGCTGGCCGAGAGTGGCTTGCGCTCCGTCTTCATAGGAAATGCTCACGCGGAGCGTAGGGCCGATGGCGCGGATGACCCAGTATCCCAGGCCAATGATGATTCGCAACGTGATGCGCTGGCGCAGCGTGAAACGGCGAGGACCGATCGCAGGAGCGGCGGAGGCCGCTTCGGGAGTGCTGACTTCGGGCACGAGGATATTGTAGCGGGTGAGTCAGCAAGGATTCACCGCCGAGGCCGCAGAGAACGCCGAGAATGGAATGGAGAAGTCTCTTTCTCTCAGTCTCTCAGTGATTTTCCTCGGCGATCTCGGCGTGCTCGGCCGTGAATGCTTTTAGTTTTCCAGATACGAATCGATCCAGGTTTTGACCCGGAGGCGGCGGTCGTCATTGGGGTCGAAGCGGACGCCGATGGATTTCGGCTTGTTCCAGGTGATCGAGCCACGCACGTTGACGCGCGGCAGCGTCATCAGCGCGAAGGAGATTTCCACGTTCGTGCCGCTGGAAAAATCCTCTCCACTTTTCACGGACATGCCGCCGGAACTCAGCTCGATGCTGCTGGCGACGATGCGGCGCCCGTCGCCGACGATCGAGACTTCGGTCATCACTGGAATGCGCACGTAGCGACGGTATTCATGCAGAACGAGCATGCGCGTGGCGCGGACCAGCTTCAGCATGGCCGGACGTTCGAGCGGCTCGTGGAACATGGCGTTGATGCCGTACTTCGAATAGCGCAGGGCCTCCTGCGCGCTGCCGCCGACTCCATAGATTACGCAGCGGCTGTTGGAGCGCGACGAGCGGGCGGCCTCCATCACATCTTCGGAGCTTTGCGCCAGTGGGAGCACGCAGGCTTCAAATTTTTCCGACTGCATGCGCTCCATCACATTCGTGGTCACGGGGACGGCGTCAATGCCGAACTGCCGGAAGCATTCGGAGAGCAGAGCGGTCCGAGCCGGATCGTTAAAGCCCACTAATGCTGCGCGGGCCGAGTTTTTGCGGGGAACTGGTGTATGAGCAAGCGTAGCGGCGAAAGCTTTATCCATAGAGTTTAAAGATTCAACTTTCGAAAAGCATTGTGGGGTTGCGCGGGCAACCCTGCAACAGACCGAAGGGTCATTTGTGATCTATCGGCGGCGCGAGAAAGGACATTACCCCAAAAGGCGCGTGGAATGAGGGGTTTGGGGGCGAGAATTTTCTGTACTGTTGCGGCAGCTTGTCGACGCAGGCCGGAAGACTTTTAGCAGTGATCTGGGAAAATCAAAATCCCCACTTCCCGCCCCCGCGAGAAATTGGGTACCCATGTTTAGATCCGCTGTGGGTTAGCTACTCGCTCCAGCGTTTGAACAGCAGCGCGCCATTGGTGCCGCCGAAGCCGAAGGAGTTTGACATGGCGTATTCGAGGGTGGCTTTGCGGGCGTGGTTGGGGACGAGATCCATGCCGGCGGTGTCTGGTTCGGGATTTTCCAGATTGATGGTCGGCGGCACGATTTGCTCGCGCAGGGCGAGGACCGTGATGCCGGCTTCAAGACCTCCAGCGCCGCCCAGCAGATGGCCGGTCATGGACTTGGTTGAGCTGACGGCGAGCTTGTGGTCTCCGAAGAAATTGCGGATAGCGCGGGCTTCGAGCGTGTCGCCGATGGGCGTCGAGGTACCGTGCGCATTGACGTAGTCGACGACGTCCGGGCTTACCCTGGCATCGCGAACGGCGTTGCGCATGACACGGAATCCGCCTTCGTGTTCGGGCGCAGGCTGCGTCATGTGGTAGGCGTCGCCCGACATTCCGTAACCGACGATCTCCGCAAGAATCGGGGCGCCGCGCTTGCGGGCAAATTCGAGTTCTTCGAGAATCATGATGCCGGCGCCTTCGCCGATGACGAATCCGTCGCGATCTCGATCCCAGGGGCGGCTGGCTTTTTCGGGATCGTCGTTCCGCGTGGAAAGGGCGCGCATGGCGGCGAATCCGCCCACGCCCATGGGTGTAATTGCCGCCTCCGTGCCGCCCGCGATCATTACATCCGCGTCGTTGTGCTGGATGATGCGGAAGGAATCTCCGATGGAATGCGCGCTGGTGGTGCAGGCGGTGGCAGTGGCTTCGTTCGGCCCCTTGGCGCCAAAGCGCATGGAAACCTGTCCGGCCGCGAGGTTCACGATCGCGGAAGGAATGAAGAAGGGAGAAATCTTGCGCGGGCCGCCTTCGATGAGATTTGTATGTTCGCGCTCGATGATGTCGAAACCGCCGATGCCTGACCCGATGTGGACGCCCACGCGCTCATCGTTCTCGGGCGTGATTTTCAGGCCCGAGGTTTTCATGGCTTCGTCCGATGCAGCCAGGGCGAAGTGAATGAAGCGCGACATCTTCTTGACTTCTTTTTTCTCGATATAGTTGAGCGGGTCGAAGTTCTTGACCTCGGCGGCGATCTGGCAGGCGAAGTTGCTCGCGTCAAAGCGGGCGATGCGGGCGACGCCGCTCTTGCCCGCGAGCAAGGCCTGCCACACCTCGTCGGTGGAATTGCCCACGCCGCAGATCATTCCGAGGCCTGTGACTACGACCCTGCGCGTCAACTATTTTCCCGCCTTTCCGTGCTTGCCGATGTAGTCCACGGCATCCTGCACGGTACGAATCTTTTCCGCGTCTTCGTCGGGAATTTCGATGTCGAACGCCTCTTCGAAGGCCATGACCAGTTCGACGGTATCGAGTGAGTCGGCGCCCAGATCGTCTACGAACGATGCGCTGGCGGTGACTTCGCCTTCATCCACTCCCAACTGCTCCACGATGATCTGCTTTACTTTCTCGTCAACGGCTGCCATGTGTCTCCTCGCTTGCCTAGATTAGATTTGAATTTCGTTGCGTGGTTGCAATCCCGGCTACGGCCAAAGATCAGCCTTCTGTCCCCTGTCGGTGCTGCACAGCTCCCTCATGCGCTGCGATACCAAGAAAGCGGAAGTGTGTAGTGTAATGGTCTCGGTGAATTACTGTAAAGGAAGGGCAATGGAGTTGCCGAAGCCTTCCTGACCTTAGGATTGCAATCCTGATCCTAACGTCTGCCTGTTGGCGGGGTCAAACGGGCGCGCCGCCGGGCAGTGGCTCAGTTTGAATTTCGGATGATGCACTTCGCCGCGGCGTCATCCTGGGCGTAGTCGTTGTTCAGGCGGAGCGAAGAATCTCCCGCTACGACGCAGTGCGCCGCGGGAGATCCCTCGGCCCGCTGGTAAGGCGCGGGCACTTCGGGATGACGCCCTGTAAGATTCGGATCAAATTGAGCCAGTACCAGGGAGAACGATGCGAGCAGTCGTGCAACGCGTGAGCCGGGCCAAGGTAACCGTCAGCGAAGAAATAACCGGCGAGATCGGTCCGGGACTGCTGGTGCTGCTGGGCGTGGCAAGGCAGGATGGCGAAACCGATGTGAACTATCTGGTGGAGAAGATTGCCGGCCTGCGCATTTTCGAGGACGAGAATGGCAAGATGAACCGCAATGTGGTGGACATGAACGGCAGCGTGCTGGCGGTTTCGCAGTTCACTTTATATGGCGATGTGCGGCGTGGGAGACGTCCGTCGTTCGACGATGCGGCGCCGCCGGAGATTGCACGGCGATTGTATGAGATGTTTGTCGAGCGGGTTCGAGCCGCCGGGCTGCGCTGCGCGACCGGACGGTTCCAGGCCATGATGCGAGTCGAACTGGTGAACGAAGGGCCGGTAACGATTCTGCTGGATTCGAGGAAAGCGTTCTAAGGCTTGCTTGAGGACTTCCACGGGAGCTTTACGCGGCGCTGAAGCCGCTCTTCCACGTTCATCCGGCGGGATTCACGCGACAGGAATCGTTTATCCTCTTCAGGTATTCGATTTGCACAGTTTTGAGGAGAAATGCTTATGCCCACAATGATCGGAGCGCCTGCTCCCGAATTCACGCTCAAAGATCAGAACCAGCAGGAGGTTTCGCTGGCGAATTTCCGCGGGAAGAAACGCGTCGTAATCATCTTCTATCCACTGGACTGGAGTCCGGTTTGCACAAAGGAGCATGCTTGCCTGGTGAGCGACATGAAAAGGTTCGAGCAACTCGACGCACAAGTGCTCGGCCTCAGTGTGGACAGCGTTTGGTCGCACAAGGCGTATGCCGAGAAGATGGGGATTCAGTATCCGCTGCTGGCGGACTTTCAGCCGCGCGGCGCGGTGGCGAGCAAGTACGGCGTGTTTCTTGAGGACAAGGGCATCACCGGGCGCGCCGTTTCCATCGTCGACCGTGAGGGCAAGCTGGCGTGGCACAAGAACTACGACATTCCGACGGTGCCGCCAGTGGATGAGATCGCCACAGCGCTCGCAGGGGTCAAATAGTTCCGCGGAACGTCGGGGCGGGCGCGGACATAAGTGCGTTTGCGGCGATTCGAGCGGGACAAATCAAAACAATGCTGTAGACAGGTTTTGCCGAATGTATTTCTTGCTGTCGAATTTCCTGCCAGTACTTTCACCTGACATGTAGCGAATCTGACCGAAGATGGAACGCTCGAACCAGGGGCGGTCGAACTTACCGACGATCGACCATGCGATTCCCGCGTAGCCATTGGGATCGCGGCCGTCGAGTTCGTATTTGTCATTCAGACGAACGGCAACCTGGTAGGCTTCGGCCGGGGTGCGGCTCCACTCGAGGATTTTCTTTCCCCAGTACATGCGGAGATAGTTGTGCATCCATCCGGTGTTGACCATCTGCATCTGCGCGGCATTCCAGAGTTGGTCGTGGGTTTCGGCGTTTTCCAGCTGCTTTTCCGAGTAGAGCACGGGGCGACGATCGCGCGCGTGCCTTGCGAGCGTGCGGTGCGCCCAGGGCTCGGCACACTCGAAGTTGTCGTAATCAGAATTGAAGCCGACCAGATTCACCGAGAGTTCGCGCCACACGATGAGCTGATTCAAGAACGCTTCTTTATCGACGCTGGGCGCGTCGGCGCTTTGAACGGCGAGCGCGACCGTGACGGGACTGATATGGCCGAAGTGAAGATAAGGCGAGAGGCGGCTGGTGTGGTCGAGTTCAGGCTTGTTCCGTTGCGTGCCGTATCCGCGGAGCTTGTGCCTGACGAAATCGCGCAGGAGGCGGGCGGCTTCGATGGAGCCGCCACGCCATTTCGCAACCGGGGAAACGGAGCGGTCGAGGGTCCAGCCTTGCGTGATATCGGTGTCTGGCGGCAAGGAAGCGAGCAACCGGGGCTTTTGCCACGCGGGCCGGGCTTTGCGATTCCTGGAGGGCTCCAGAAATTGCTTCAAGTGTGCGTGCAGGCGCGGACGAATGATGTGGGCTGAATATTGGGCTTTCTCCAGGAGCTTTGTGGGAACGATGACGTCGGCGTCGACCGTCCAGAGTGGGGCGCGGATTTTCTTCGTCACCGTATCGCGCCATGCATGGGGCTCGCGCATTGGATTTTCGTCACCGACGACGAGCGCCGGCTTCACCTCTTCACAAAATTTCAGCAGGCTGTGATCGGGGAAGCGGCGCAGGACGAAGCCCACGTTTCGCTTCGCCAAAGTCTCCGCCATCTCTGGAATCGCCTGGTTGAGGAAGCGGTAATGGCGCAGGTTTGCGCGCGGATAGAAGGGAACGGGCGCAAAGAATACGACCGCCGGCTTGCCCAGCGCGTTGGCGGCATCAATCGCCACATCGAGCGCGGGATTGTCGATGGCGCGTTGCGCGCGCTGCATCCAGTAGATGACGCAGGTTCCGTCGAAAATGTCCGCGGCACGGCGCCGGACCGTCACTCTCGGATCCTGGACGATATTTGAGAGGGCGTCCACGATTTCGGCTAAGCAGCGCCAGTTGCAGTTTAGATGGGGAATTCCAGTCGAAGGCAGACGAGAACTTTCGTCAGTGGCGGCCGGTTGAACCGGAAGAAAAGAAGAGTGCTTGAGTTTGCCTGGGCGGAAAAAACACGATTATTTCGCGGCGAGGATAGCGTCTGCCACCTTCGCGGCCTCGACCGCGGCCTTCACATCGTGGGTACGGATGATGTGTGCGCCCTTCAGGATCAGGGCCACTTCGCTGGCCAGGGTGCCGTTGAGGCGATGCTCGATCGGCGATCTTCCGCCATTTCCGCCGAGAGTCTTGCCGATAAATGATTTGCGCGAGGTTCCTGCAAGCAGCGGGAATCCCGCCGCCTGTAACTCTTCGAAACGCGAGATCAGAGGATAATTCTCTTCAAAGTTCTTGCCGAAACCGAAACCGGGATCGAGCACCAGGCGCTCACGGCGAATCCCCGCCAGAACGGCCTTCTCGGCCCAGTCTTTCAGTTCGCGCTTCACCAGCAACACGACGTCTCCGGGCGGCGGAAGCGTGCGCCACTCTTCGGGACGCCCGCGCATGTGCATCAAAACCGCGCCGCACTTCAGGTCGGCCAATGTTTCGATCATTTGCGGGTCCCAGCGAAAGCCGCTCACGTCGTTCACGATTTCCGCGCCTGCGGCGATCGCCGCGCGCGCCACCGCCGATTTGGTTGTGTCCACCGATACGACGGCGGAAGGATGCTGCTTCTTCAGTTCAGCGATGACAGGGAGCACGCGTTCGAGTTCCTGATCGAGGCTGAGCACCGGCTTGTCATTTTTCTTCGGCGTGGCCGGCGCGCCGGCATTTACCTGAGCGCCCGGGCGCGTGGATTCACCGCCGACGTCAATGATGCCGGCGCCTTCTGCCAGCAAGCGATCGGCGTGTAGAAGAGCTTTATCGCGATCGAGAAATTGGCCGCCATCGGAGAAGGAATCGGGCGTCACGTTGACAATGCCCATGATGAGCGTGCGCTTCCCGAGTTCGAGAGAACGCGCGCCGAGGTTCCATTGAAAGATGGGCCTCATGCGGGGATTCTATCTGAACGGTGCCGGCGGCCCGCGGGCAATTATCTTTTTCGCGCAGCCGCTTCGCGCTTCCGCATGCCATGCACAGCGCCGGGACCGGTTCCAGTCGGAGGCTTGCGCGTGCCGTCGAGAAGATCTTTCAACACCGCGGCATTGTTCATGGTTTCATTGCGAGAGGCGAACAGCAGCGTAAGCCGCTTTGTCTCGTGCGCCAACTGGTAAAGGCGACGCAACGCTTCTTCGGACTCGGGCTGCGCCAGTTCCTTCAGGTATTTCTTGCGAAAGGCCTGCCACTCGCCGGGGCGGGCGTGGTACCAGCGGCGAAGTTCGTTGGTGGGAGCGATGTCGCGCAGCCACTCGTCAATCTTTGCGGCGGCCCTGGAGAGTCCGCGAGGCCAGAGTCGATCCACGAGCACACGGGCACCATCGCTCCGAGCAGGAGCCGCATAGGCCCTCTTGATGGCGACGTTCATCGGCGAGAACAGCCCCTTTGCTCTATATTGTAGTGTGGCGGGCCGGGCTGTGACAGCCTGCGAAAGGCGCGATGGATCGGAGTTTGACCAATGGTCAAAATCGAAGTTGGCGGCCCAGAATCCTGGGCCTTGTCCTTTTGGCGGCAATTGCGTTCCCGGCCTGTGACGTGGAGCGCCGCAAGTCGGACACAGAACTCGGCCTCAATGCGCAACAGGCGGTTGGACGCAAGATTTATGATGCCGAGTGCGACCGCTGCCATGAGGCTTATTCCACGCGCGGAAAAAAAGGGCCGCCGCTCATGGGAATTTTTCAGCACAAATATCTTTCCTTAAGCGGACTGCCGGCAAATGACGAGCGCGTGACCGACATTGTTCAGCACGGGCGCAAGGACATGCCGGCTTTCGGCCAGAAGTTCGGTCCGGACGACATGGAAAATCTGCTGGCATATCTGCACACTCTGTAGGGACACCTGAAAATCGCACCCAAAATCGAACTGTTTCGCGAGTTGCCATCGGTGGATGAGCTGATGCGGGCCCCAGAATTGGCCGCACTCACGAAATCCCATGGGAGTGCCGCGGTCACGGATGCGGCGCGCGGAGTTCTGGCGCGGCTGCGCAGGGAAATTTCATCCGGCCTGCTGGATCAAGCCGGCTTGCGGATCGCACTCACGGGAATTGGCGGGGCCGTCGAAACCCAGCTTCGCCAATCGCTTCAGCGATCATTGCGCCCGCTCATCAATGCGACCGGAGTCATTCTTCATACCAATCTGGGGCGCGCGCCGCTGACCCAGGCTGCGCTCGATGCAATTCAGGAGCTGGCAGCGGGTTACACAAACCTCGAATTCGATATGGAAGCGGGCGAGCGCGGAAAGCGCGACTCGCATGCCCAGCGGCTTTTTCAGAAACTGCTTGGCGAAGCCGGCGGCGGGAATGTTTCGACCATCGTAGTGAATAACAATGCCGCCGCAGTCCTGCTGGCGCTCAACACGCTCGCTGATGGCGGCGAGGTCATCGTTTCCCGCGGAGAACTGGTCGAGATCGGCGGATCGTTCCGCATTCCGGACGTGATGGCGAAATCGGGCGCGACCTTGCACGAGGTCGGGACCACGAACCGCACCCGGGTTGCCGACTACGAGAATGCGATCAACGAACGGACGAGGCTATTGCTGCGTGTACACCGGTCGAACTTCGAGATCACCGGATTTACGGAGCAGCCGTCGATCGCGGAACTGGCGACCCTTGCGCAGAGACGGGGTATCCCGCTGATGGAGGATTTGGGCAGCGGGGCACTGGTGGATTTGCAGAGCTTCGGCATCGGCGGCGAGCCGAGCGTACTCGACAGTCTGCGCTCTGGCGTGGATATTGTGACCTACAGCGGCGACAAACTGCTGGGCGGACCGCAGGCGGGATTGATCAGCGGGCGGGCGGAGCTGGTCGAGCGCATGCGGACCAATTCGCTGTTCCGCGCCCTGCGCGTAGACAAGCTGACTTACGCCGCGCTGGAGGCAACCCTGCTTGCCTATGTGAAGCGCGATCACGATGCGATCCCTACTTTACGAATGATGCGGCTGACGAAAGACGAAATCGGGGCACGGGCGAAAGCGTTAGCGGCGATGCTCACAGGTGGAAAGGCAAAATGGGAGATCGTTGATGGAGAATCGGTCATCGGCGGAGGCGCTGCGCCATCGTCGGTGCTGCCGACGCGCTTGCTGGCTGTAACTCACGCAGATTTGAGCGCCGATGAGATCGCGGCTCGATTGCGCGGCGCCGATCCTCCGATTGTCGCGCGCGTGGAAGAGGAACGTGTGCTGCTCGATTTGCGGACCGTATTTCCCGAACAAGACCGGCTGATCGCCGCCGCCCTGAATCAAATCGGATAGCGCCTCCACTACGACTTTGGCCACCTTCTACACCATCGGCCACTCGACCCGCCCGCTCGATGAACTCATCGCGGCGCTGCGCGCACACCAGATCCAGACTCTGGTCGACATCCGGGCGTTTCCGGCGTCGCGGCGGCTGCCGCAGTTCAACCGGGAATCATTGGAGAAGACTTTGCCGGAAGTTCAGATTCGCTATGTGTGGATGAAGGAGCTCGGAGGCTATCGCAAGAAGATTCTCGATGAATCACCCAACCTCGCATTGCGCAATGACAGCTTCCGCAACTATGCCGACTACATGCTGACGCCGGAGTTCGAGCAGGCGATGGCGAAGCTCGCCGCGCTGGCGGAAGAGGCGCGCACCGCGTATATGTGCGCCGAGCGCATGTACTTTCAATGTCACCGCATGCTGGTTTCCGATTGGCTGGTTGCACACGGGCATGAAGTGATGCATATCGACGGCGCCGGACGGGTGAAGGCTCACCAGCTCATGGCGGAAGCCCGGCTCATGGACGGCCGGCTGATCTATCGTGGGGACCGGTTGCTGTAAGATGCAGGCTTCCTCATGATCGTGGGCACAGGCATCGATATTGCGGAGGTTCCGCGCATCCGGCATTCCATCGAGCGCTTCGGCGATCGCTTCCTGCAGCGAATCTTCACCGAAGGCGAGCGGCGCTATTGCGATTCGAAGCGGAACCGGGTGGAGCGTTACGCGGCGCGGTTCGCAGCGAAAGAAGCCGCGATGAAAGCGCTCGGAACCGGCTGGAACCATGGCGTGCGCTGGCAGGACTGCGAAGTTGCGCGCCAGCCGGGCGGGCGTCCGACTCTGTTGTTTCACGGCAAGGCGGGAGAGTTTGCAACCAAGCTTGGCGTGAAAAATATCGCCTTGTCGCTGACCCACACGGCGGAGCAGGCCATGGCGCAGGTGATTCTGGAGAGCTAATCGCTTTCGCGCGCGCTTTACGATCCGATGCGCGCGAGGTCTCTCCGCCCGCTGGAGAAAACGCGGGCCTTCGGGATGACTGCACGAGGTATTTCGCGAATTTGCTAGACTGTCGCCTTCACTCCCACTATGGCGGCGACCGTTCCTATCTCTCTCAACTCAAGAGTTGAAATCCCTGAAACCATCTTGCTCGCGGGTCTTGGATTGACCAGCTTTGCCTCGCTGCTGCTCGAACTCGCGCTGACCAGATTGTTCTCGGTGGTTTTGTTCTACCACTTCGCGTTTCTGGCGATTTCGATTGCGCTGCTTGGCCTCGGCGCGGGCGGGGTATTCGCCTACCTGCTGAAAAAGCGCCTGGAAAAGATTTCCACGCGCGGACTGGCGGCGCGGCTCTGCATGGCCAATGGAGTTATCAACATCGCCGTGCTCGAGATTGTTCTGCACTCCCGGGTTTCGCTGGAGGTCAGCGGGATGAATTTCCTGCGGCTGACGGTGCTTTATCTGGCGGCCGCTGTGCCCTTCTTTTTGACCGGACTGCTGTTCTCGATTGTATTCGCGCGGGAGACAGGACGTATTCCCCGGCTCTATGGGGCCGATCTTTGCGGCGGCGCGCTGGCCTGCCTGGCGGTTGTGCCACTGTTGAATTGGGCCGGAGGGCCGAACGTAATCGTGGTTGCGTCGCTGACCCTCTCGGTGGCGGCGGCGGTATGGGCGGAAAGCCGCGCGATGGTAAGGAATGCCGCGCTGCTGGCGATTGCCCTGATGGCGCTGATCGGCGCCAATCACAACGGCCGATGGATTGACATTGTCTACGCGAAGGGCATGTTCCGCGATCCGGCGTGGGTGGAATTCGCGCGCTGGAATGCGCTGTCTCGCGTGGAAGTCGACCGGCAGGGGCAGGCGAAAGCGATCGTCATCGACGCCGACGCTTCGACCTACATCATGAATGCCGATCTCGCCCACTGGCAGGGAACAGAGTGGGAGCACAACCTGATGGCGGCGCCGCCGGCGCTGGCTAACGTGCTGCGGCCCCATGGAGACTTTGCCATCATCGGGCCGGGCGGCGGGGTTGACGTTCTGCGGGCGGTGGCCAATGGCAGCACCAGCGTCACCGGGATTGAGATCAATCCCATCATTGCGACGACAATCATGCGCGGGCGCTATGCGGATTACTCGCAGCACCTCTACGAGCGGCCCGATGTTCATATCAAGGTCACGGACGGGCGGTCGTATCTCCGCTCTACGCCGCAGCACTTCGATGTGGTGCAGATGACGCTGGTAGATACGTGGGCGTCGACTGCGGCTGGGGCATTCGCGCTGAGCGAGAACAATCTTTATACGGTCGAGGCGTTTCGCGAATATTTCGATCACCTGAAGCCGGATGGGATGATTGCGATCACGCGCTGGGAATTTCAACATCCGCGCGAGGCCTTGCGGGTGGTCTCGGTGGCGATGGAGGCATTGCACCGGCTGGGCGTGGCCAACCCGGCGCGAAACTTCATCGTGGCCTCGCAGGGCAACCTGAATGAAGACGGCATTCCAGTGGTCGTGCTCGCCAAGAAAACTCCGTTTACCAGCGAGGAAGAGCTTGCGGTCGCGAAGCACTTCGACCGCTACTCGGAACTCAATCCGCTGTATATGCCTTCCAGGCCGGAGGCAAACCCATTTTCCGAACTGATCGCGGGCAACGATCCGTACGCGTTTGCCAGGGAATACGCCTACAACGTGTCCCCAGTCAGCGACAACGCGCCATTCTTTTTTTTCACGCTGAAAGCGGGGCAGGTCCTGGGTGAAAAAGGATTGCGCCACGGCATCGACTGGAAGGTGAATCTGGGAGTCCTGGTCCTGTTGCTGGTGCTGGTGATTTCGGCGGTCGCGGTAGCGGCATTTCTGATCGCGCCTTTGGCGTTGCGCCGCGGAACAAAGGGGAAATCCCCGGGCGCACTGCTTTACTTTATTGCCGTGGGGTTGGGTTATATCCTGGTCGAGATCGCGTTCATCCAGCGATTCGTTTTGTTTCTCGGGCATCCAACCTATGCGTTGACGGTGGTGATTTTTCTGCTGCTGCTTTCGAGCGGCGCGGGCAGCCTGTTTTCGCGGCTCTGGATTCCGAAACCTGAAATGGGATGGGTCCCGCTGGCGCTGGTCGTCATTACCATCGTCGCCGATGTTGTCTTTTTGCCCAGCCGGCTGGCAGCGCTGGTGGGGATGGATTTCGGATACAGGCTGGTGGTCAGCGGAGTGCTTCTGGTGCCGCTGGGATTTGTCATGGGCATGCCGTTTCCCACCGGCCTGCGCGCCCTGGCTGCTTCTCCTGCGCCGGAATTCCCGGCCGGGCACGATGCGTCTGACAATGCCGTGGAGTGGGCATGGGCGATGAACGCGGCGGCCAGCGTTCTGGGGTCGGTGCTCGCCATGGTGATTGCCATCCAGTTTGGGTTGACCGTTACGCTCGCATGCGGGGCGGCCGCCTACTTGATTGCGCTGGTTACCATGCCCGGGCTACGCCCAAAAGCGGTTCAGGGCCGAAGCTGATTTTGTTATCATTCACGGATGGGCGTGCGGGCGAGCAATCAGCGGCGACGGGAGCCGTTGCCGCGGCGGGCGCGAGCAGTTTCATCTGGCGTCATGAGGAAATCATTTGCCTAGCCAGAAGCAGCTCAAGTGGTCGCAACTTAAAGTTGGACTCACCATCATCGTTGCCGGCCTGACCCTGGGCGTGCTTCTGTTCCTCATGTCCGGAACCAATGGCCTGTTTACTCCGCGCATCATCCTCAAATCTTATTTCGACAATGCGGAAGGACTGCGCCTGGGTGCGCCCGTACGGTTGAGTGGCGTGGATATCGGGAACGTGACCAAGATCCGCATCGTGCCCGACAAAGACAAGCGTCTGACTCCAGTGGAAGTCACGCTGAAAGTCAGCACGAAATACGCCTTCAACCTGCACCGCGATTCCATGACTTCGCTGGAAACGGCGGGCGTGCTGGGCGAAACTTATCTCGACATCGACAGCTCGCAGGCCATCGGCCCCCAGGTGCAGGATGGAGACACGCTGCCGACGCAGGTGCATCCCGATTTCAACCAGGTGGTGCGGGCCAGCCAGAGCACGCTGGAAAACATGGACGCGCTGCTGAAGCGCGCCGACCGCATTCTGGCCTTCGCCGAGAGCGGCAAGGGATCGATCGGGAAGCTGATCTACGATCCCACGCTGTACAACCGCTTTTCCGATACGATTTCCGAGTTCGAGAAAATCGTGCAGCAGGTGGGCAGCGGACAAGGCAGCCTGGGCGCGCTGATCAGCCGCAACGACGCCTATGACAAGTTTCTGGCGACGCTCGACAAAATGAACTCCGTGATTGACGAGATCCAGCAGGGCAAGGGCACGGCCGGCAAGTTCATCAAAGATCCGTCGCTCTATAACAACGCCAATGACACCATCGCCAACATCAAGAAGATGACCGAGGACATCAATGCCGGCAAAGGTACGCTGGGCAAGCTGACCAAGGATGAGGAGTTGGCGAAAAAGATCGATACCACGATCACCAAGCTCTCCGAGTTGACCACCGCCCTCGAGGCAGGCCAGGGCACCGCCGGAAAACTCTTCAAAGACGATACCCTCTACAACAATGCCAACGAAATGCTGGTAGAGACGCGGGCGCTGGTGAAGGGCGTCCGGGAAAATCCCAAGAAATATTTGAGCATCAAGCTGCACATTTTCTAGGTTTCGTGCCTTGAGTTGCGGAAGGAAGGCCATTCTACATGCCGTTTTTCGACATGACCAACATGGTCATGTTCGGCTATACTATTCATCATGAGAGTCGTAAACATCGCCAAACTGAAAGCACGGTTGAGCGCTCATATCAAGTATGTGCGTAAGGGCGAAGAGGTGCTTGTCTGCGACCGAAACAAACCGGTGGCGCGTCTCGTCCCATGCGATCTGGATGGTTACTCCGAGCAGGAGAAGGACCTGATTGCCCGCGGCATCCTGACCCCGCCGAGGAAGAGACGTCATTCATCCGGTTCCTGGCCCCAGCCTGCCGGAAATGTTTCGCGGGAAGTAATGCAGCGAATCCTGGAAGAGGAGCGAGAGGGCCGATAGATGAGATGGGCATTTTGGGATACGAGCGCTCTGGTTCCACTCTGCGTCCGTCAGCCCAACAGCAATTCGGCGCTCTCTCTTCTCAAGCAGTTTGAAATTGTTGCATGGTGGGCAACGG